>DASCPW010000078.1:0-44545 GCA_036012725.1 Rhodospirillales bacterium | reverse complement strand
GAAACATTACAAGAATGAAATTTAACCATCATGAGCATCAAAAAGCTAATCCAAATTTGACATATGTATAATGAATTTAATTTCTTAAACGGGAGCACTTAAATGTAGTCAATTGTTTTCATTGTATTTTATAAAGGTTACCCTCATCTGATTTTCAAATTCCAGGGATGACCAGGAAATTCGCCTGGATTGGGCGCCGGGTTTGCCCTTAAGGCGTGATTTATTCGGCGTCAGCCGCTATACGGGAGCGTCTGCTATTTTGGATCGAGTGCAATGACGGTATTGGTCACCGGCGCCGCCGGATTCATCGGCTATCACACATCCATGGCGATACTCAGCCGCGGCGAACGAGTAATCGGAGTCGATGACCTCAACGATTACTACGATGTGTCATTAAAGCAAGCCAGGCGCGACCGCCTGACGGCCAGGGGGGATTTTGTCTTCGAGCTTCTGGACATTGCCGACCGCGGGGCCATGGAAGCGCTTATCGACCGCTACCGGGACATCACCCAGGTTGTCCATTTGGCGGCCCAGGCGGGGGTTCGCTATTCTCTGGTCAACCCCCATATCTATACCCGCACCAACATCGACGGGCACTTGGTTTTGCTGCAAGCCTGCCGCCAACTGGAGCGCCTGGAGCACTTGGTTTACGCTTCATCTTCGGCGGTCTACGGAGCCAACACCAAGCTGCCGTTCTCGGTTGCCGACCGGGTGGACACCCCGTTATCGCTTTACGCCGCCACCAAGAAGTCAATGGAGATGATCAGTCATTCCTATAGCCATCTCTATGGGATGGCGCAGACAGGCCTTAGGTTTTTCACCGTTTACGGCCCTTGGGGACGGCCCGACATGGCGGCCGTCATTTTCATCCGTAACATTCTTGCCGGCAAACCGATTTCTGTTTTCAACAGGGGCGACATGCGCCGCGATTTCACCTACATCGACGATGCCGTCGCCGGCATTCTCGGCTGCCTTGACCACCCGCCCGCCGCCGTCGACGGGGAACCGCCCTGCAAGCTCTATAATATCGGCAACCACCGCTCGGTATCGCTGATGGATTACATCGGGCTGATTGAAACGGCGCTGGGGGAAAAGGCGGAAATGGAACTCATGCCGATGCAGCCCGGCGACGTTAAGGAAACCTTCGCTGATATCGCCCCGGCCCGCCGGGATTTCGGTTTCGAGCCAAAAACCACCATCGAAGAGGGCATCCCCCGCTTGGTCGCTTGGTATAGGGAATTTTATGGGGGATAACGGCCAATCCCGCCCCCAAACAAGCTCTTACAGGGGTGCCGGCGAAAGGGCCTTGGGTTGCGCTGGGCAGTAGAACACACAGATTCCGCAGCCCGTGCAATCACCGGGTTCAAGTTCGGGTCCATGGCCGCGTTGAAAAGTAATCGCCTTGCCCCGTAAAGGACAGCGATCGAAACAATAGCTGCAATCTGGATCAAAACCCTTATGCGCCAAACAGTCCTCGGCGCGAAAAGCAATCTCGCCAATGCACATCCTATCCGGCGTCTCTTTTATCAAGGCGCCGACCAAACAGACGGTGCTACAGACCAACCCCTCGCACATAACGCAAGGCGCCTCATTAGCCTCGATTTGCGGGCTATGCCCGGCGAGGGCTGTTTTCGGGCCTGTCATCTGGATGGCTCCGGCCGGGCAGATGCCGGCGCAATCGGCGCAACCGTCGCAAAGTTGATGAAAGCGTTCCGGCTCCGCCGCGCCGGGCGGCCGGATGACCGCCAGCCAGCCATTGGCTCTTCGCCAGTGGCCGCGGAGAAAATCACGGCGGTGGATTTTTCGCTTACGGGCCGGCATGCGGGTCGTTCCGGTCAATGTCGCGAGGGGATTCCACCCGCTGGTGCCTGTACCGGCAAAGCACCGCCAGGACCGTGGCTACGGCGTGGCAATTTTTGTTAGGGCGGAAGGCCGATCCGACCCACAAGGCGGGCCCATACGCTGTTGGTTTTGGAAAGAGTTTCTCAACACCCAAGTTCGCTGATGCTTTCATCGACAAACGCCAGCAAAGGCCGCCAGTCCTGGAGTGGATTTACGACAGTGCTGGTTTTCATGTCTTTCTCGCTCCGCTTTCCGGGTCATCATGACCGACTGGCTTTTTGACGCCTAGCTTGCGGCGGATTCCCGCATTTCGTCAACGTCTTCCTCGGTCAGGGCGACGATCTCCTCGGCCTCCTTGGCCGCCAGGTCGGTGGCGCCACAGACGGCTGGCCTGCCCCCATTAAGTGGTCCAATTGGCATGTTAGCCAGATTGCGGTTCAAGGAAAACCCTAGGCCGTGGACTCAATTGATCGCAACCAAATCCGTATGGCGGCAAGCTTAATCATAGCAAGGAAGTTTGCGCCGAGTTTTTCGTAACGGGTCGCTATGCGGCGGAAGCATTTGATCTTGTTGAAGAAACAATAAGCCCGGTTATGCTCCCTGTAGAGAACTTTACTGAAGCAGTGCTTTTCCCTGCGATTGGATTTGTCAGGAATGTTCGGCGTAGCGTCCTGAGCTTCGATCTTTTCTCTGATCCAGTCCGCGTCATATCCCTTGTCACCCAACAATACGGAGCCCGTCGCCAGATGGTTCAACAACATATCCGTGCCGTGAACGTCGGACGTCTGTCCCGGCGTCAATCGAGACGAACCGGCAACCCTTCGGCGTCCACAAGGGCGTAAATCTTGGTGCTCAAGCCTCCGCGTGAACGGCCCATGCAACGATCTCCACCCCTTTTTTTGCTCCCGCTGCATGTTGATGAACCCGAACAACCGAACTGTCGATCATCTGAACATCGCCATCGTAAGCCTCTGAAATCGCATCCATTAAACGGTCCCAAACGCCGGCCTTGCGCCAACGGTTGAACCGGTTGTAGACCGTCGTGTAAGGACCATAGCGTTCCGGCAGATCGCGCCATGACGCACCGCTTCGAAGAACCCAGAAGATGCCATTCAACACCCGCCGGTCGTCTTTTCGTTTCGGACCGGGGCGGCCTTTCGGTAATAAAGGCTCTATCACTGACCATTCGAAGTCCGTAAGATCGTAGCACATAATTCAACATCCAACTGTTTCGGAGTTTGAATCACACCCAGGTTAATCGGGCGTTAATTGAGTACAGAGCCTAATCCTACCTGCCATGTCTGGCACCATCATCGCTGCAAAGAATTAACCGTACAACGACTCCAGCCGCTCGCCGTAGGCTTCCTTAATTTTGTGGCGGCGAATTTTCATGGTCGGAGTCAGCTGGCCATTATCGATGGAAAAGGGGGCGTCGGCGAGGGTGAAGTGGCGCAGTTTCTCGATCTTCGACAGCCCTGAGTTGACCCGCTCGACGGCGCCGCCGATGGCCTTCCGGAATTTCTCATCCTTGCAGAGTTGGCTCAAATCCGCTGGCTTACCACGCTCCCTCGCCCAGTTCTTCATCCATTCGCCATCGGCAACCAATAAACCGACCAGATGCGGGCGCTTGTCACCATAGACCATGGCCTGTGCGATCTCCGTTTCCATGGTCAGGATGCCCTCGATGCGCTGCGGCGAAAGGTTGTCGCCACCGGAGTTGACGATGATGTCCTTTTTGCGGTCGGTGATCGTGATATGGCCATCGGCTCCGACCTCGCCGATGTCGCCGGTATGCAGCCAACCGTCGCGGATGATTTCGTTGGTGGCAGCGGCGTTGCGCCAATAGCCTTGCATGAGCATCTCGCCCTTGACGAGGATTTCACCGTCGGCAGCAATTTTGACATCGACGCCGGCCATCGGCGGTCCAACCGTGTTCACTTTGGCGTCGTCCGGGCGGTTGACGCTGATGATGGGAGCCGTTTCCGTCAATCCATAGCCTTGCAGAATCCGCAAACCTAAGGCGGTGAAAAACAGGCCAATCTCGGGGTTGAGGGGCGCGCCGCCGGAAACCAAGGCTTTTAGGCGGCCGCCGAAACGCCGCCGCACCTTGTCACGGACCAGTTTGTCGAGCAGCGCATCGGCCAGCTTCTGCCCCAGGGTCAGGCCGCCCGGCTTCTGAAGGCGCCGCCGGCCCAGATCGAGAGCCTTCATGAACAGCTTCTCTTGTATCCCGCCGGCCTTGCAAACCCCGCGCAAAATACGAGTACGCAGCGTTTCGTAAAGGCGCGGCACGGCCGTCATGATGGTAGGGCCGACTTCGGCCATGTTGGCGACCAGGGTCTCGGCCCCCTCGGCATAATAAATCTGGGCGCCGATGGATAGGGGCAGGAATTGTCCCGCCGTGTGCTCGTAGGAATGCGATAGTGGCAGGAAGGACAGGAACACCTCCTCGCCCAAGCCCAATTCTTTCAGCATTTCGCCAGCGCCGGCGCAATTATGCAGGATCGCTCCGTGCGAAAGCATCACGCCCTTGGGCGCGCCGCCGGTGCCGGATGTGTAAATAATACACGCGGTGTCGTCGCGCCTGATCCGCGAAACCTCGGTGATGATGTCGTCACCTGTTCCAGTGCCCTCTATCGCTTCCGCCCAGGTGGTGATCGTAATCCGGCCCTCGCAGGCGCCGGAAAGAGGTGCCATGGTGACGATAGTCCGTGCGTTGGTGGTTTTTTCGGCCGCCGGCAGCAGCCGGTCAGCCAGACGATTGGTGGAAACGATGGCGATCTCGGCGCCGCTATCGACAAGGACGTGCAGATGGTCCTCGATGGTGTTGGTCACATAAGCTGGCACCGTGATGGCACCGACCGCCATGATCCCCAGATCGGCGATCAGCCATTCGGGGCGGTTTTCCGAAACCACAACCACACGGTCGCCCGGCCCCACGCCCAAGGATTTCAGGCCACGCCTCAGGCCGGTGACCTGATCGGCGACCCGGGCCCAGCTCAGCGGACGGTAAGCACCGTCCTTCTTCGCCCACAAGAAGGGGGCATCGCCGAAACGGTTAGCCTGATCGAAGAACATGGAGACCAGATTAGGCCAGAATCCGCCACTCAATCCGAGAGCTCCCATATAAGGTGTTGGTTGTCCAGAACCTATACCAGCCTTATATGGCTGTGAGGTGCAAGGAGCAAGCGATGGCCAAAACCGAAAGCGGCGCCGGAAAATTGCCGGGATGGACCCTGGACGATCTCTATGCAAGCCCCAGATCACCTGAGATAGAGGCCGACCTAGTGGCGGCTGCGGCGGCGGCGAAAATTTTTCATGACCGCTACAAGGGCCACCTCGAGAAATTGGACGGCGCCGGGTTGGCTCGGGCCATTACCGCATATGAGGCCATCTCGGAAGCCATTGATAAGGTCATGAGCTACGCCGAGCTCATATTCGCCGCCAACGCCGCCGACCCGGACAGCGGGCGCTTCCAGCAAACGATGCGCGAACGGGTAACGGCCATCTCGATGGAAACCCTGTTTTTTACACTCGAACTCAACTGCCTTGACGATGCCGTTCTGGCCGCACTGATGGATGACCCCGCGGCATGCCGTTACGCCCCATGGATCACCGACCTCAGGGTGTTCCGCCCGCACCAGCTTAGCAACGAAATGGAGAAACTCCTGCACGAAAAATCGGTGACCGGACGGGCCGCTTGGGTACGCCTGTTCGAGGAAACCATGGCTGATCTTCGCTTCCCCATGGACGGCCAGGACCTGACCCTTGCTGATGTCCTCAACCAAATGTCTGACCGCGACGGCAAGCTCCGCGAAACAGCCGCCAAGGCGTTGAGCGAGGGACTGGCCGGAATTCTCCGTTTGTTGACCTTGATCACCAACGTCCTGGCCAAGGACAAGGGGATCGAGGACCAATGGCGGCAATACCCCCGGACGGTTTCGCAGCGGAACTTGAGTAACCTGATCGAAGATCAAGTCGTCGACGCCCTGGTTGGATCGGTGAAAGAGGCATTCCCCGACTTGTCGCACCGGTACTACCTGCTCAAGGCGCGATGGCTGGGCGTCGAAAAACTTGACTATTGGGACCGCAACGCGCCGCTGCCCGACGACGAGGCCAAACTTTACAGTTGGGATCGGGCCCAGGAACTGGTGCTCGCCGCCTACGGCGGCTTCACCCCTGAAATGGCAGCAATCGCCAGCCGTTTTTTCGACCGCCGCTGGATAAACGCTGCGCCCCGGCCAGGCAAGGATTCAGGCGCTTTCTGCCATCCCACCACGCCTTCCGTTCACCCTTATGTGCTGATGAACTTTCACGGCAAGGGGCGCGACGTGATGACCCTGGCTCATGAACTTGGCCACGGCGTCCATCAAACCCTCGCGGCGGAGCAAGGTCCGTTGATGGCCGACACCCCGCTGACCCTGGCCGAAACGGCTTCCGTTTTCGGCGAGGTGCTGACCTTCCGCGCCATACTCGCCGACGAAGATAGCGCCCAGCGGCGCCGTATCCTCTTGGCCGGAAAGGTCGAGGACATGTTGAACACAGTGGTCCGTCAAATAGCCTTTCACGAATTCGAAAGGCGTCTTCACAGCGAGCGCCGTGGCGGCGAGCTCAGCTCTGACCGTCTCGGTCAAATCTGGATGCAAGTGCAAAGACAGAGTCTCGGCCCGGCTTTTCGCCTCGGCCAAGGTTACGAGCTTTACTGGGCCTATATCCCGCATTTCCTACATACTCCGTTCTACGTCTACGCTTATGCCTTCGGTAACTGCCTGGCAAATTCCCTTTATGATGTCTTCCAAAAAGGCCACTCGGGTTTCCAAGACAAGTATTTCCATATGCTCCGAGCCGGAGGCACTTTGCGGCACCGGGAATTGTTGGCGCCGTTCGGCCTTGATGCATCTGATGCGAGTTTTTGGAAGCGCGGTCTGAACGTGGTCTCCGGTTTCATCGACGAACTGGAGGCGATGGAGTAGGCTTTGAGCAAATCCAAATTTATCAGTCCCTCGGAAGTGGGTTCAATGGACGTAAAACAAGGCACCGAAAACCGCCTGGGCGGAAGGGTCAAGCGTTACGCCAGGGTTGGCACGACGGTCGGCGGGGTAGCGGCGCGGTTTGCCGGCAGGCGCTTTTTCGGCCTGTCCCTGGACAAGGACGAGCACGCCGCCGAGTTGACGGCGGCCCTCGGCGCATTGAAAGGGCCACTGATGAAAGTGGCGCAAATTCTCGCCACCGTGCCCGACATCCTGCCCGAGGAATATACACAAGAGTTGGCCCGGCTCCAGGCCGGCGCGCCCTCCATGGGCTGGGCCTTCGTCAAGCGCCGCATGGCCGCCGAATTAGGGGCCGACTGGCAAAAAAGATTCGCCTCCTTCGAGCACACGGCGAGGGCGGCGGCATCATTAGGTCAGGTCCACCGCGCCACCGGGCATGACGGCGGCAGGCTCGCCTGCAAACTGCAATATCCGGACATGGGCTCGGTGGTCGAAGCGGACCTCAAGCAACTGAATTTGGTTTTTTCCATCTACCGCCGTTACAACCCCGCCATCGACCCAAGGGAGATTCACGCCGAGCTTTCGGCCCGCTTGCACGAGGAGCTGGATTACCAACGCGAAGCCCGCAACATGGGTCTATTCGGCAAAATTCTTGGGGACGAAGCAGGGGTCCATGTTCCGAAAACGCTGCCCGAACTCTGCACCGGCCAGCTGCTAACCATGCCTTGGCTAGACGGAACCCCGCTGCTCGATTTCGTGGACAAGTCCATCAAGACCCGAAATGCCGTTGCCTACAATATGTTCCGGGCCTGGTACCTGCCCTTCTATTGTTACGGTGTCATCCATGGCGACCCGCACCTGGGTAATTACACGGTGCGTGCCGACAACTCGATCAACCTTTTGGATTTCGGTTGCGTCCGCGTCTTCAAACCCGCCTTCGTCGGTGCCGTAATCGATCTCTACAAGGCTTTGCGCGACGATGACCGGGAACTCGCCCGGCAGGCTTATGAAACCTGGGGATTCCGGAACCTGAGCCGAGAGATGATCGAGGTTCTTGATCACTGGGCGCGATTTCTTTACGCGCCGCTGATGGAGGACCGGGAGCGGCCCATCCAGATAGGGAAAGGCGTCATGTATGGTGCCGATGTGGCAGCCAAGGTCCATACGGAACTGCGGCAGCTGGGTGGCGTCACGCCGCCACGCGAGTTTCTGCTCATGGACCGCGCCGCCATCGGCTTGGGGAGCGTGTTTTTGCACCTGAAAGCGGAGATCAACTGGCACCACCTGTTCCATGGCCTGATTGACGGCTTTGACGAGGCGGCACTGGGCCGCCGCCAGCAAAAGGCCCTTAAAATGGCTGGCGTGCCGGCAGCGGAATAATCCAATTTCCTTGGCTCCAGCATGGCGGTAGGAATAAGCTAGGCGTCGGTTTAATCAACGGCTTTTCCGGGGGACATGATCGTGTTCGTTGAAAGCAAAAAACTGAAAAAAGAGCTTTACCAGAAGGGTGACGTAATATTTCACGAGGGCGAGCCGGACAATGCCGCTTATATCCTCGAATCCGGGTCCGTCGAGATTGTCAAAAACGTTGAAGACTCGACGGTTCGTCTGGCCACCCTTCACAGTGGCGAATTGTTCGACGAAATGGCCATCATCGATGGCAGTCCAAGAATGGCGGCCGCCGAAGCCATTGAAGACAGCGTCATCGTCCGCATCCCCCGCAAGTTGTTGGAAAGAAAATTAAAAAAATACGATGCTTTCCTGTAGACAATGGTCAAGATTCTGATCAACAACCTGCGCAACGTGCACCGCGCCTATATGAAGCAGCCGCGCAGCGTTCATGATTTTGTCAATTCCATCGAGTACCATGTCGAGGGTTTCAGAAAATACCTGGAATCGGAGAAAAAACCCGATCCCTCCGGCAAGGCCATGAAGCAGCTTGAGGTCATAGCTCCGGCCATCACCGAGTTGAAAGCAACCTTCAAGGACCACCCCGACCGGCGCCGCAATGTCATCAGCGACAGCAATCTGGCGAAACGGGAAACGTAACCGCCGACACGAAGCCTAGGCGGCGGGCGGAATGGATTTTGATAAAATCAGGCTCTTGTGAAACGATGTGGGAAAGGGCATAAGAGCCGCCAAGTTCTTCAGCCGGGGAAATTCAAGGACCAACCTCTCATGAAAATAGCTATCCCCAAGGAACGCCGCCCTGGTGAAAAGCGGGTTGCATCCTCGCCGGAAGTGGTCAAAAAATTAGCCGCTCTCGGCTTCGAGGTCATCGTCGAGAAAGGCGCCGGCGCCAGCGCCTCCTTTTCCGACGCCGCCTTTAAGGACGCCGGCGCTGTCATCGCCAAGGACGCGGCGGCGGCGCTCAAGGATGCCGACATCGTATTCAAGGTGCAACGGCCCATTACTGCAGGCGGCACCGCCAGCAACGAACTCGCGAAAATGAAGAAAGGCGTCATCCTCATCGCCAATCTGGGCGCCCTTGGCAACCCAAAAGATATGGCGGCCTGCGCCTCCGGCGGCATCACCGCCTTCGCCATGGAGCTGATGCCCAGGATCTCCCGTGCTCAGAGCATGGATGTGCTGTCGAGCCAATCCAATTTGTCCGGATACAAGGCGGTTCTGGACGCGGCGTCCGAGTTCGGCCACGCCTTCCCGATGATGATGACGGCCGCCGGTACGGTACCGCCAGCCAAGGTTTTCATCATGGGAGTCGGCGTCGCCGGCCTGCAAGCCATCGCCACGGCCAAACGTCTAGGTGCCGTCGTCACCGCCACCGACGTGCGCCCGGCAACCAAGGAACAGGTGGAAAGCCTGGGCGGGAAATTCCTGGTCATCGATCCCGAGATGGAAAAAGATGCCCAGACCGAGGGCGGCTACGCCAAGGAAATGCCGCCGGAATATTTTAAAAAGCAAAAAGAGGTGGTTGCCGAGCATATCAAAAAACAGGATGTCGTCATCACCACGGCATTGATTCCTGGCCGGCCGGCACCGGTCCTGGTCAGCGAGGAAATGGTCAAAAGCATGATGCCGGGGTCGGTGATCGTTGATCTGGCGATCGAGGGCGGCGGCAACTGTCCACTGAGCCAGAGTGGCAAGGTGGCCGAAAAGCATGGAGTCAAGATTATCGCCTTTGACAACGTCCCGGCGCGTCTGGCCGTCGATGCCAGCGCCCTTTTTGCCAAAAACCTGCTCAATTTCATCAGCCCCCACGTCGACAAAGAGACGAAGGCGCTCAACATCGACTGGCAAGACGAAACCGTCACGGGCACCCTGGTCTGCCGCGGCGGCAAGGTCGTGCATCCCATGCTGGCGAAAACCTCGGCGGCGAAAAAACCTTCGCCCAAGAAAGAAGGATCGGCGGCGAAAAAGTCTTCGCCCATTAAAAAAGAAGGAAAACAGCCATGAACCCCGAAACGCTAGCCGAGCATTCCGCCAGGCTCGCCACCGAAGCGTCGAAGCTGGCCGATCAGGCGGCGAAGGTCGCCGGCGAAGCGGGCCAGCTTGTCGCCGCCCAGACCGAAGGGGCGGCCGGCGGCGACCCGCTCCTCTTCCTGTTTACGATTTTCGCCCTTGCTTGCTTCATCGGCTTCTATGTCGTTTGGAGCGTCACGCCGGCGCTTCACTCGCCGCTGATGAGTGTCACCAATGCCATCTCGTCGGTAATTATCGTTGGCGGCCTGCTGGCCGCCGGTCCCGTTGATGTGGACTTTTCCAAGGTTATGGGCTTCCTCGCCGTGACCCTGGCTTCCGTTAATATCTTCGGCGGCTTCATCGTCACCCAGCGCATGCTGGCCATGTTCAAGAAAAAGAAATAGTGGGGCTGGCGTTATGAGTGCAAATCTTACCGGTTTCGCCTACCTGATCGCGGCGATCTGTTTCATCATGGCGTTGCGCGGACTGAGCTCGCCGGAAACGGCGCGCAAGGGCAATTTATACGGTATCACCGGCATGGTAGTCGCCATCACCACCACGGCAATGGCGCCGGGCGTCGTCAGTTTCCCGATGATCATCGTCGGCATGATTGTCGGCGGCACCGTCGGCACCGTGGTGGCGTTAAAAATCCACATGACGGCATTGCCGCAGCTTATCGCCGCTTTCCATAGCCTGGTCGGCATGGCGGCGGTCTTGGTGGCGGCGGCGGCGCTCTATCATCCGGAGGCCTACGGCATCGGCGTCACCGGCTCCATCAGCCAGGCCAGCCTGATCGAAATGAGCCTGGGGACCGCCATCGGCGCCATCACTTTTTCCGGATCGGTAATCGCTTTCGCCAAGCTTCAAGGAATCATGAGCGGCGCTCCCATCACTTTCGGGGGGCAGCACCCGCTGAACGCGCTGATCGCCGCTTTTATCGTGATTATGATCTTTTGGTTCTCGGGCACCGAGTCCTATAGCGCTTTCTGGTTGTTGGCGCTGCTATCGTTCGCCCTTGGCTTTTTGATCATCATTCCTATCGGTGGCGCCGATATGCCGGTGGTCATTTCCATGCTCAACTCGTACTCGGGCTGGGCGGCGGCCGGCATCGGGTTTACGCTTTCCAACACCGCCCTGATCGTCACCGGCGCCTTGGTCGGCTCCAGCGGCGCCATCTTGAGCTACATCATGTGCAAGGGCATGAATCGCTCTATTTTCAATGTCTTGCTGGGCGGTTTTGGCGGCGAGACGGGGGCGGCGGGCGCCGCTGCCGCGGCCGCCGACAGGGCGGTCAAGTCGGGAAGCGCCGACGACGCCGCTTTTATCATGAAAAACGCCTCTAAGGTCATCATCGTTCCCGGCTACGGCATGGCGGTAGCCCAGGCCCAGCATGCCTTGCGGGAGATGGCTGACAACTTGAAAGCAAGTGGCGTCGAGGTAGCTTACGCCATCCATCCGGTGGCTGGCCGCATGCCCGGCCATATGAACGTCCTGCTGGCCGAGGCCAACGTCCCTTATGACGAGGTATTCGAGCTCGAAGAAATCAATCACGAGTTCGGCGCCGCCGACGTCGCTTTTGTCATCGGTGCCAACGACGTCACCAATCCGGCCGCCAAAAGCGATCCTAGCAGCCCTATCTATGGCATGCCCGTTCTGGAGGTCGACAAGGCAAACACCGTACTGTTCGTCAAGCGCTCACTGGCCAGCGGTTATGCCGGCGTCGACAACGAGCTGTTCTTCAGCGACAACACCATGATGTTATTTAGCGACGCCAAGAAGATGACCGAGGAAATAGCCCAGGCGCTGTAAAATCCGCTATCAGCGGATTATCCGGTAAAGGTAGACTTTGCTGTTGTGGGAGTAGTCGACCTTGGTGACGGCTTCCGGCCGTCAGCCGTGAACGGCAAAGAAGTTGCAGAGCATGGTTATTTGTCCTTCTTCCAGTCCCTGTAGGTTCCTTTTGGTCTGCCCCCATTAAGCGGTGGACCACTTAATGGGAGCAGACCAATCTCAACACCGTATTCTTGAGTCTTCACGTTCCCAATTCGGTGTTCTCGTTGTCTGTATCCTTTGAGAACAGAAAACACAGTGGTGTTCTTCCACTCGTTTCCCCGACTCGTTTTGATACCTCTCTCGTTGAGGTGATGACTGATCTTCCTGTACCCCATCCCACCATCGTGAAGGGTTTTGATGAGTGTGTAGATGTCTTGTTGGTGGGAGGAATAACGGTTTGAATTATACTCTGGATTCAGATGGTTGAACCGTATGGAACCCTTGAAACATAGGTAGTGGGAGTACTCATCATCGGAAAAGTAAAGACTGTTCTCACCTACTCCACGGTGACGCTTTTCGCCAGGTTCCTCGGCTGATCCACGTCGGTGTCCTTGATGACGGCGGCGTGGTAAGCCAGAAGCTGCACCGGGATGGCGTAGAGGATCGGCGCGACAAAAGCATCGACCTCGGGCAGGGTAATGGTGGCGGCGGCAAGATTGCCCAGTTTTTCGGCCCCCTTGGCGTCGCTGAGAAAGATCACCCGGCCATCACGGGCGATGACCTCGCGCATGTTCGAAGCCGTCTTTTCGAACAGCTCGTCGGTCGGCGCGATGACGATCACCGGCACCGTATCGTCGATCAGGGCGATGGGGCCGTGCTTCATCTCGCCAGCGGCGTGGCCCTCGGCGTGGATGTAGGAAATCTCTTTCAGCTTCAGCGCCCCTTCAAGCGCGATGGGATAGCTGGTGCCGCGTCCCAGGTAGAGCACGCCCTTGGCCTCCGCTACCTCGCGGGCGAGTTGGCGCAGGCGTTCGTCGTGGTTGAGCACCTCGGCGGCCCTGGCCGGGACCTCGGTCAGGGCCCCGACCAGCCCGGCCTCGGTCGCCTGGTCAATGGCGCCGCGGCGCCGCGCCAAGGCGATGGCGAGGCAAGCCAGAACCGTCAACTGGGTGGTGAAGGACTTGGTCGAGGCGACGCCGACCTCTGGCCCGGCATAGGTTTTCAAGACACCGTCCGAGGCCCGCGCGATGGAGGATTCCGGCACGTTGACGATGGAAAGAATTTTCTGCCCCCGCGCCTTGGCGTGGCGCAACGCCGCCATGGTATCCGCCGTCTCGCCGGACTGGGAAATAAACAGCGCCATTCCATCGGCCGGCAAAACCGCTTGCCGGTAGCGGAACTCGGAAGCGATATCGACGTCGACGGCAAGGCCGGCGATGGTCTCAAACCAGTATTTGGCGACCAAGCCGGCGTAAAACGACGTGCCGCAAGCGACAATGGTCAGCCTTGAGATACCGGCGGCGTCGAAGGAAATCTCGGGTAGGGTGACCGAGCGGGTGGCGGGATTGACGAAGCCCAACAAGGTATCGCCGATGACCTGCGGCTGCTCGTAGATTTCCTTGAGCATGAAGTGGCGGTAGCCACCCTTGCCGATAGTGGCGCCGGTAAGCGCCGTCAGCTTGACCGGCCGCTCCACCCGGTCGCCGGCGGCGTCATGGACGGTGGCGCCGGCAATGGTAATTAGCGCCCGGTCGCCATCGTCCAGGTACATGATTTTGCTGGTTAACGGCGCCAGCGCCAGGGCGTCGGAGGCCAAATACATCTCGCCGTCGCCGAAACCAATAGCCAGTGGGCTGCCGCGTCTGGCAGCGATCATCAGGTCGTGTTGGCCGGCGAATACAATGCCCAGGGCGAAGGCTCCTTGCAGGCGCCGCAAGGCGGCCACGGTCGCCGCCTCTGGCTCCAAGCCTTTCTCCAGATAGTGGGTGATCAGGTGAACGACCACCTCGGTATCCGTATCCGAGGCCAGGCGGCGGCCGGCGGTCTCCAGGTCGTCGCGCAATTCCTGAAAATTCTCGATGATACCGTTGTGGACCACCGCCACCTTGCCGGTGGCGTGGGGATGGGCGTTTTTCTCGTTTGGCACTCCGTGGGTGGCCCAACGGGTATGGCCGATACCGATGCGCCCGCCCACCGGCTGGTCTTTGAGCAGGTCTTGCAAGTTGGCAAGCTTGCCCTCGGCGCGGCGGCGCTCGATGCCGCCATTGACCAAGGTGGCGACACCGGCGGAATCATAACCGCGGTATTCGAGTCTCTTGAGGGCCTCCATCAGGAGCGGCGTCACCTCGCCTTTGCCGATAATGCCAATGATGCCGCACATCCGCCTAGCGCTCCGTCCTCATGTCTTTTTCGTTCCTGGCTTATTGGCAGGCCGCCGGCGCTTGCGGTAGCGTTTGCCACCGCCCTTGATGTTCTTTTGTTTGGCCCGGGCCAAGGCCAGGGCGTTTGCCTCCACGTCCTTGGAGATGACGCTGCCGGCGCCGACGATGGCGCCGTCGCCGATTTTCACCGGCGCCACCAGCGCCGTGTTGGAGCCGATGAAAACACCGCCGCCGATATCGGTGCGACTCCTGGAAAAGCCGTCATAATTGCAGGTGATGGTGCCGGCGCCGACGTTGGCCTTGGCGCCCACCCGAGTGTCGCCGATATAGGACAGATGGTTGACCTTGGCGGCACTCTCGATAGTGGCGTTTTTGATCTCGACGAAGCTGCCGATATGGGCACCTTCGGCAATCTCGGCACCCGGACGCAGGCGGGTGAAGGGACCGACAACGGCGCCGGTGGCGATGGCGGCACCCTCGATATGGCAAAACGGGCGGATTTCGGCATTGTCTCCGACACTGACCCCAGGCCCGAAGTAAACGCCCGGGCCGATGGTGACATCCTTGCCAATGCGGGTGTCATAACTGAAGTAAACGCTGCCAGGATCGATCAGGGTGGCGCCGCCCCGCATGGCTTGGTCGCGCAAGCGGCGTTGCAGGGTCGCCTCGGCGGCGGCGAGATCGACACGGGTGTCGATGCCGATCAGTTCATCCCCGTCGCCCTCGACGACGGCAGAGGCAAAACCGGCGGCACGGGCACAAGCAACGATATCGGTCAGATAGTACTCGCCAGCGGCATTGTTCTTGCCGAGCTTCTCGAGGAGCGGGAAAAGACGCTTGCCGTCAACGGCAATGACACCGGAATTGCAGAAACCGACGGCCAGTTGATCGGGGCCCGCGTCCCCGGCCTCGACAATGGCCTCCAGCGTTCCGTCCGGGGCAAGAATCAAGCGGCCGTAACGGCCGGGCTCGGCGGGACGAAACCCAAGGACGGCGACGGCCGGACCGAAGGGCGCACGCCGGGCCGCGATAAGACGATCAAGCGTCTTCCTGGTGATTAGCGGCGTGTCCCCGTAAACCACCAGCACGTCACCAGCGAAACCGTCAAGGGCGGCCCGCGCGCTTAATACCGCGTCGCCGGAGCCGAGTTGTTGCGCTTGCACCACGGTCGGACAAGGGGCAACGGCATCGGCCACCGCCGGCATGTTCTCGCCGACGACGACGACGATCCGTTCCATCTCAAGGCCATCCAGGGTTTCCATCAGGTGGCGGATCATCGGAACCCCGCCCAAGGGGTGAAGAACCTTTGGCAAGGCCGATTTCATCCGCGTCCCCAGACCGGCGGCAAGGACGATGGCGGCGGTTTTATTCTCGGTCATTCCATAGCTTACTGAACACAAGACCCTTTCTTAAACCTTGCCATAAGGTGCCGACTCCGCAAAGTCAAAGATTGTCGAGGAATTTTGCGCTCTCCGCCGTGGAAAAAAATCAACAGGTGCAATCGTCTAAAGAAAATCTGTACATATAAAAAATTAAATCACCGGTGCACTTGCGTCAGGACCGTTCGGTGCTCGGAACGAGAGCTTGCCATGCCCCCAGGTTCCCTCAAGGCGATTGTTTTCGATCTCGACGGAACGCTCATTGACAGCGCCCCGGATTTGCGCGCCGCCCTCAACCGGCTGCTTGCCGGGCAGGAGCGTCACGCCTTGACCATCGAGCAGGTCAAGATGATGATCGGTGACGGGGCGATGAAGCTGGTCGAGCGGGCCTTCGCCGTCACCGGCCCTGAGATCGCGGCAGCGGAGTTGGCAGCCATGACCGCTGCTTTCCTGGAAGATTACGAAATGAACAGCGCCGTTCTCACCCGTCCTTTCCCCGCTGTCGTCGAGACCCTGGCGCGGCTCGGGAACAAAGGTTACACACTCGCGCTATGCACCAACAAACCACAAACAGCGACCATGCAAACTCTCGACTGCCTGGAACTGGCTGACTATTTCCAGGCGGTAATCGGGGGCGATCTGCTCCCCGGCCTGCGCAAACCCGATCCCCGCCATCTTTTGGCGGCGCTGGAGCGCCTCGGCGTGGCGGCCTCGGGGGCGGTAATGGTCGGCGACAACGCCAACGACGTCGCCGTTGCCCGTGGCGCCGGCATGCCGGTGATCCTCGTCACCTTCGGATATTCCCGTATTCCGGCGGCCGAACTTGGCGCCGACGCCGTCATCAGTTGTTTCGACGAATTGCCGGCGGCCTTGCTGGCGCTTTCTTGACAGGCCGGGAACGGCCACCTTATATGATCGCGTTCTTTAAAAGAACGGGCGCGTAGCTCAGCGGGAGAGCACCGTCTTCACACGGCGGGGGTCGCTGGTTCAATCCCAGCCGCGCCCACCATTAAATTCAATGGGTTAACAGGTTGTATCTGTAATCCCCTTTTTTATACCCCACCACATCCCTACCACAGGACCTCCTAAAACCCCAGCCAGCGACCTCACTCGGGCAAGCCCTCGCGGCTTCTCCCACTAAGCCATTGAAAAGGTTGGTGCCGCAGGAGAGATTCGAACTCCCGACCCACGCATTACGAATGCGTTGCTCTACCAACTGAGCTACTGCGGCCAGCTATCAACCTATTATAACCCTGGTCGAATTTTGGCCAGCCCATAATTCAATCATGAGCCACGGGGCGCGGTACGCTTTAGCCGAGCATGGCGTCAAGCCGCCGCCGCGCCCTTTGGTAACGAAAATCGAGACCGCCTTCCAAAGCCAGCTTCCGGTAAGCGATGGGCGCCAGCAGATCGACATGGTCGGCCAAAACAGCCATCGGGTCCGTGCCGGCACCATTGGCGCCGCGCAGACCGCCGCGGCAGAACCGGTATTTTTCAGAAATGACCCGCAAGGCGGGCCTGGAAATGCTGTCGATGTCGCCGAAAGCAAAGGCGAACCAGGAAACCGGCCCGCCCAAGCGGCGTTCCAGAAGATCGCCGCCATCAACGATCTCGTGGCAGAGGTCGTCGCCTTCAAGCAAGCTCAGACGGCGGTGGGACATGCCGTGACATCCTATTGAATGGCCGAGCGAGCCCAATTCCTCCAACTCCGTCCAGGACATGAGCCGCAAGTCTTCCGGCAAGCCGGCGGCGGCGAGGCGGCCGTCGAAGATGCGCGCGGCAATCGCCTCGCGTTGATCGCCGGCAGCCAGCTCGATCAGCCCCGGACAGACAAAAAACAACGCTTTCACCCCATGCTCGGCAAGGCACTGCTTGGCCAAGGCGTGGTTGGAAACAAACCCGTCATCGAAGGCAAGGAGGCAAGGCTGCCTTGCCAGGCCGGCCGCCAGACGCGCCGGCGCGGCGCCCAAAAGCCAAGCCCCGGCCTCTTGCGGCGATATCACCCCGTGGTAGCGCTTCACATAGCCGACAAGACCGCGGAAGGCTTCAAGGCGGCCCTTCGGCACATCATGAAAAAGCAGTATCCGGAAAGCCGGCGCACTATCGTCGGCAAGACGGCGAAATGCCCGCAGGCCCAGCAACCAAGGGCCGGAAAGGCGGTACCTTAACACGGCTCCACCGCCCGTGCCTGGCGCGCCCGCCAACGTACCAACCGGTTCAACACCCCGCCGCCGACCGCCTCCAATTCGGACGCCAGCCGGTAAGGCTTGCCGCCCAGCCCGTCCTTGAAACGATAAATGCCCCGAGACGACAAGACCTTGTCCATGCCGCCCAGATCGAAGCGGCGGAACCCTTGTTCCTTCATCGCAGCGACCGCCCGCCACAATAACAATTGCCCGGTGTTAAGGCGGCGTCCCTCGGCGCTGGTATGGCCGGCCAGGTATTCGCAAGCGTCGCCATATTTGGCGATGAGGACAGATCCCACCGCCACTTCCTTTTGATAGGCGAGGAACGCCTCCAGTTTGCGTCCCTCCGGCAGCAACCCCTGCAAGGCCTCGAGAAGACCCGCCGTGACGCTGGTGGCGTAGCCATCATCGGCGCTCCGCAGAGCGTGACTTTCGAGAAAAGCCGCGAAAAGTGCCTCGCCGCCGCCGCTCCTGACCTCAACTTGCAATCGTTCAGCCTTGTTAAGACAGTTGCGCCATTTTTGCCTTAGGCCTTTGCGCAGATCTTCCAAGGGAGATGTCAGGTCAAGCACCGCCGAGGACCAGCCGAGGGTTCCCGCCGGCGACAGCCCGGCTTCGCCGAGGGCGCCGGGGCCGAGCTTTCCTTCCGGCGCCGGCGGCGCCAGGCGCAGATACATGCGCCCCCGGTCAGCGTAATGGGCCCGCAATTCCGCCATCATGGCGACCAGCGGTTGTTCCGGCGTCTCGCCGCCCAGCCGCCACAAAGGGGCACGGTTGATCCACACCAACCCGCCGCCGACCAGCGGCAGGGAACGGATAAGGGCCTGGAAGGCGCCAACCTGGCGTTGACCGTCGTAAAAAACGCCTCGCTCGACGCGCCAGGGACCAATTCTGGCCTTGGCTTCGGCGTAGGCCCAGCACTGCATCAAGCTGAGATCGGCAAAAGGGGCGACGACCTTGGACCACTCCTCAGCGTCAAAATCCTTGATGACGAGACGAAGCAATTTTCAAATCTCGCCGCCTGAATGGCAAAGAAACAAGACTTCCCCTAGGGGGGGATGGAAATTCGGTATTGGAATTAAGTATGCTGTCACCGAATTTCTTCTGTCCCGGCCGGAAGAGCGGTTGGAATTTCCGCCTCTTCGCTTGTCAGCCTGACGATATGGGCCGGTACCCGCCAAGCAAAACTGCCGAAACTCGCGCATTTGCCGCACAGCACGCTCCATTCCGCAACCGCGTTGCCGCAATTGCCGCAAACCCAAGCCGGATTGGGATCGGCACGCGAGGCCCGTAATAGCCACTCGCGCCCGCGCCCCGGATCGCCGTTTTCGGATTCCTCCAGCTCGGCCATCAAACGGCACACCCTGACGGAGCCCCCATTAGCCACCAGGGGCCGCAAATTCTCCCTCGCCTCGTCCCATTTTCGCGCTTCCAACGCGGCCGCCGCGACGGCGATGCGGCTTTCCGGGTGATCCGGTTTGAATTTTGCCAGGCGCTGGCTAGCTTGCAACTTCTCGGGGACGTCCTTGGCCTGCTTGGCGGCCCAGTAGATATCGACAAAATCGGGGTGGGGCTGGTGTTTCCAGGCCGATTCGATCAATGAGGCGGCCTTGCGCACCTTGCCTGAATCGACCAGGGAACGGGCCTGAACGATAGCCGCCGGGATAAATTCCGGGTCCATGTCATGAGCCTGACGCGCATATTTCACGGCCTCGTTATCTTGGCCCTGTCCCCGAGCCTCCAGGTATCGCTGAAAATTCAGGGCGGCTCGGCGGCCGCGGCCGTCGGGCCGCTCTATCAGACGGTGTTGGATGGATTCGGCGAGTGTCGCCTCGGCTTCGCCCCACTGGCCGGTCCGCGTCAGCATGTCAAACAGCGCCGAGGCCACCCACTGGCTTTTCGGCCGAATACGATAGGCCCGGCGGGCCAGTTGCAAGGCCTCTGGCCAATCGCCGCGAGTCATGGCTTGATTGAGCAGCCCTCGCAGGCCCAAAAACTCGGTTTCCGGACAGTCCACCATCGCCAAAAAAAACTTGCCGGCCGCCGCCTCGTCATCGGAAAGTTGCGCGGCCTGGGCCGACAACAACATGGTCAGCGGTGGATCACCCAGCAATCCCTCTGCCCGCTTGACTTGACGCCGGGCGTCATCGGCATCGCCGGCGGCGACCGCCACCATGCCTCGTGTCAAAGCCAGGTAGCCCCGCTGGCGGCGATTTTCACGGTGCCTGCGAACGATCCGCGCCGGCCAGTCGCCAATGACAATCCACAGCCGGTAAAGCAGCGCCGAAGTGACGGCGATGGCGGCGACAGCAACCATCAGCAGGGTGAAGGACGTATCCAAACGGTATCCCTGCCATTGCAAGGTGACCGACCCCGGCCGATCCGCCAACCACACGGCGAGCGCCACCAGTAGCGCCAGAACCGTCAGGAAACGGAGGGCACGCCACATGGCGGTTACTCTTGCCGCGAGCCGAGAAGGGAAACGGCCAAGACGTGCAGCATCGCCTTGACCCGCTCCGCCGCCAGCCGCGCCCGTGCATCGGCGAGCCAAGGCGCCGCCACCGTCGCCGGCGCCCCACTGAGACGTTCCAGTACGGCGACGGATTCCCCGAGATCGCCGGCCGCCAGGCTTGCCTCGACACGGGCGATGACAGCATCAGCCGTGTTGCCGCCGCCACCGCCGCTACTGGCGGCGGCGGAGGTCCGGCGCAAGGTCACCAGCGAGGACAGTTTGTTAACGGTCCGTTCAAGCCAGCCGTCGCCTTCCAGGGCTAGGGAGGAGGTAAAGACCTTTCCGGACATATCAGCGAATCGCCGCCGCAGCGATGCCAACGTCGGTATGCCCTTGTCGGCGAAAGGCTCCAGCACGGCAATCACCTTGATGATGCCCGAATTCTTGGCGGCCGCCGATTTCAGCCCCGCAAACTCTTTGGCGAAAGGCGTGGAGCCGCCGAGAAGCTCGCGCAATTGGCCGATGGCCAGCACCACTTTTTGTGCTTCAGGCGTCAGCCCGGAGCCGGGGGCACCAAAATTTTCCAAGGCCGCCAAGCGCTGTTCAATCTTGGCGACGGAAGCGGAGAGCCCTTTGCCCCCGACCGTCCCCATATCAGTGCCGCCGGCCGCCGCCAAGGGACCATCGGTATTTTCCAGACGATCAACACGGCGCACCAGTTCGCTCAGGGATTCATCTTGCTTTTCCAAGCGGGCAAGGCGCTCTTCCAGCCGTTGCAAGGACTCGTTGGCGTGGGCGGCCTCGGTGGGAAGCGTCGTTGCCTCGACCATCTTTTTAACCGACCCAAGAGCCTGTTCGAAACGCTCCACCCGTTGCAGCAACAGGCTCAGCCGAGAGCTGGAGAGGGCTCTTTCCGCCTCCAAATCATGCAGCACGTTGCCTTTGTCCTTGCCCTCCGGAACCTCTTTTTGGGATACCGTCGCCGGCTCGTCCGCCCCGCCCGCGGCCGGACCGGGAGCGGATTTTTTCGCCATCTTGGGCAGGGAAGCGCCCACATATGGCGACCAGCGGGGCCATGTTGCGTAAGCGACACCGCCCAACACCGCCAGGCACAAAAGCGCCCACAGAAAAGCGCCCGTGTAGCGGCGCTTAGCTTTGGGTTGGCCTGAATCCACCACTTCCGCGTCGGGAATTGGGTCGCTGGAAGGTTCGGATGCCTTGCCGGCAGCGCCGAGGGCTTTTCTTTGTCTGGGTCCTTTCGTCATGCCGCTACCTTTTTCATTCCCCTCTGTTGCATTGCCGGAGCGGACGCCCTTACGTCCGCCGTCAGCCGCCGCCGTTGTCAATCAAAGCCCGATGGCTTTCCATGACCTCCAGCATAGCATCCTGATCCGGACGCGACGCCACCAAAATATGGAGCCAAGCCAAGGTCCGCACCGTTTCGGCCACCGCCGGACTAAGGCAAAACGCGGTTATCCCTCGCAAATCATCTTCCAGGCCCGCCTGGCGGCTCAAAACAACAAAGGTTGTAGCGGTTTTGGGAGAGAAAAGCAGCACCCCGTCGACGGTGCCGGCCCGCAAGGCTTGAACGGCGGCGGCGGAAAGGCTTTGCGCTTTTTTGGCCCGGTAAAGCGCCTGCCGGCGACAGGTCAACCCAGCGGCGGCAAGGACTCCGCCCAGATCACCGGCGACGGCCGTTCCAGAAACATGCAACAGGGCGCCTTTCGCCGGATCAACTTGTTCGCCGATCAAGCCGGCCAACGCCTTGATGTCGCCAGCGGCGCTGATGACCCGTGGAAACCCCGCTTCGGCCGCCGCTTCGGCCGAGGCGTCACCGACGGCAAAGACCGGCAGGCCGCGGCGGTCGTCACGGCGGGTGAAAGCGCGCAGGCCGTTGGCGCTGGTCACGACAAGCGCCTGAACCCCGCTCAGGTCCAAGCCGGGACCGTCTAAGTATTCGACGCTAAGCAGCGGCTCCAGAAGAACCTCAATCCCCCGCGCCCTCAGGATATGGGCCAGCTTCTCACCATCTTCTCTGGGCCGGGTGACGAGAACGCGCATGGGAGCCTTTCTTCAGACCGTCATGACTGCTGGAAAAAGCCGCGCCCGGCACGGCCGCGCAATTCACTACCAGCGTCGTGCCCCATCAGCGCCGCGGCGGCGGCGGCGCCGCGGCGCTCGGCTCTCAGCAACTCGGAGCCGTCGGGACGAGCAATCAAGCCACGAAAAAGCAGGGCGCCATCGCCGGCAAATTCCGCCAAAGCGGCGATCGGCGTCCGGCACGATCCGTCCAGAACCTCCAGAAAGGCCCGCTCGGCGGTCACCCGCGTCATTGTTTGGTGGTCGTTGAGCGGCGCCAGCAGGTCGTTGGCCCTTGCGTCATCGGCGCGGCATGTGACGCCAACGGCCCCTTGGCCGACGGCCGGCAAGATCTCATCCGCCTCGATGACGGCGGTGGCCTGGTCCTCGCAATGCAGGCGCTTCAACCCGGCCAGCGCCAGCAAGGTGGCGTCGACCACGCCTTGGTCCAGCTTCTTGAGCCTTGTCGCCACGTTGCCGCGAAAGACGGTGATCCTGAGGTCGGGACGGCGGTGGAGGATCTGCGCCTGGCGTCTGAGCGAAGCGGTACCGATGACGCTGTTGGCCGGAAGGGCGGCAATGCTGGCCGCCTTGCGGGAAATGAAAGCGTCGCGCGGGTCTTCCCGCGCCAAGACACAGGGCATGTGGATAGCATCGGGAAACCAAGTAGGTAGGTCCTTGACGGAATGCACCGCCAGATCGACGCGCCCATCGAGCATCGCTTCGTCAATTTCCTTGCTGAACAATCCCTTGCCGCCGACTTCCGACAAGGGGCGGTCGAAAACCTTGTCGCCGGTGGTCTTGATGACGGTGATTTCAATTGTTTCCGGTCCGCCCAAACCCTCGTGGGCGGCCAACAGGCGCTCACGCACTTGCCTTGTCTGGGCCAAGGCCAGGGGAGAGCCCCGGGTGCCGATACGCAAACAAGGACTAGACGTGGCTGTCATATGATGATGATGGTCCAAGGATGTGGTTGCAAGGTGGCGGACAGGGTAAAGTCCGCATCCGGATAGACAAAGGGTTTTTCAGGTTTTTTTAGATGATCATCCTTGGCATCGAGACCAGCTGCGATGAAACGGCGGCCGCCGTGGTCACCGGAGAGGCACGGATTCTCGCCAATCAGGTGCTGTCTCAGTTGGGGGAACACAAGCCATACGGCGGCATCGTGCCCGAGATCGCGGCGCGCGCCCACTTGCAACATATCGACCGGATGATCGATCTGGCGATGACCGAGGCCCAGGTGTCGTTCACCGATCTTGGCGGCGTCGCCGCCACCGCCGGGCCGGGCCTGATCGGCGGGGTCATGGTCGGGGTCATGACCGCCAAGGCCATTGCCGCCGTCCACGGTCTTCCCTTTCTCGCCGTCAACCACCTGGAAGGCCATGCGCTGAGCGCGCGGCTCATCGGCAATGTCCCTTTTCCCTATCTTCTACTTCTCGTTTCCGGCGGCCATTGCCAATTGCTCATTGTCGAGGGCGTTGGCCGCTACCGCCGTCTCGGCACCACCCTCGACGACGCCTTGGGCGAGGCTTTCGACAAAGTCTCGAAAATGCTGGGGCTAGGCTTTCCCGGCGGCACGGTGGTGGAAAAGGCCGCCCTCGCCGGCGACGGAGGGCGTTTCCGGCTGCCCCGCCCCTTGTATGGGCGGCCGGGCTGTCACTTTTCCTTTTCCGGCCTCAAGACCGCCGTCCGCCATGCCATTGCCGCCCTGCCGCCAGGCCCCTTGGCAGCGGCCGACATCGCCGATATTTGCGCATCGTTTCAGGCGGCAGCCGGTGACGTCCTCATCGACCGCACCACCCATGCCCTGGACCAGGTCCTCGGTCTTCACCCCGAGACCCGGACCCTGGTCGTCGCCGGCGGCGTCGCCGCCAACGGCTATTTGCGGCGCCGTCTGCAAGACTTGTGCGCCGGGCGGGGCATCACCTTCACCGCGCCGCCGCCGGCCCTTTGCACCGATAACGCCGCGATGATCGCCTGGGCCGGGGTCGAACGGTTGCGCCTGGGCCTTACCGACGGCCTGGATTTCTCGCCTCGGCCGCGCTGGCCGCTCGACCCCGACGCACCGCCGGCGGTGGGGGCGGGGGTCAAGGCATGATGGATCATTGTCCTCGATCCAAGGTATAACTGAGTAATGAACAAGATCGGCATCATCGGCGGCGGCGCCTGGGGAACGGCCCTGGCAATAGCGGTGCGGCGGAGCGGCCTCCAGGTGGTCATCCAGGCCAGGGAACCAGAGGTCGTGGAAGCCATCAATCAAAGCCACCGCAATCCCTATTTTCTTCCCCATATCGATCTCGACCCGGCTATCGAGGCGACCACCGATCCGGCGACGGCCACCGATGCGGTGCTTCTGGTCACCCCGGCGCAACATTTGCGAGGCGTCTGCCAAACCCTGGCCCCGGACTGGCCCGTCGGCGTGCCGGCCGTTATCTGCGCCAAGGGGATTGAACAGGGAACATGCGCCCTGATGAGCGAGGTGGTGGCCGAAACCCTGCCCGGCGTTCCTTTCGCGGTGCTCGCCGGGCCGACTTTCGCCGCCGAGGTAGCCCGCGACATGCCAACGGCGGTAACGCTGGCCTCGGCTGACCCTGGACTGACCGAGAAACTGGCCGCCGCCCTCGGCACGCCACGCTTGCGCATTTACCGGACCGGCGATTTGATCGGCGCGCAATTGGGTGGGGCGGTAAAAAACGTGCTGGCCATCGCCTGCGGCATCGTCGAGGGGAGAAATCTCGGACAAAACGCACGCGCCGCGCTGATTACCCGCGGCCTCGCCGAGATCGTCCGCCTAGGGCTGGCCAAGGGCGCCCAAACGGATACCCTGATGGGCCTGTCCGGACTGGGTGATTTGACGCTGACCTGCACAGCCCTGCAATCGCGCAACTATTCCCTTGGCGTCGCCTTGGGCCGGAGCGAGGCCCTGGCAGCCATACTCGAAAGCCGCGCCTCGATCGCCGAAGGCGTTTTCACCGCTTCCTCGGTTACCGATCTGGCGCGCCGCCTCGATGTCGATATGCCCATCTGTACCGCCATCGACGGGGTACTCAATCATTACGCCGATATCGACGCCACCATCGCTGGCTTGCTGTCGCGGCCATTCAAACCTGAAGCCCGCTGATTGAAGGCGCCTAGCCTGGCCATGCCGCCGAATAACGAGGCGCCATCCGAGAAAGGGCAAATAAAGCGATACGGTGGGTTCTGGATCAGGGTTGTGGCGGCGCTCATAGATGTTTTTTTGATCTTTGCCGCCGTCATAGCGGTTGTCTATGTCTTTGGAACGCCTAAAGCCATCGAAATCTCCGAGTTTACGCCTTTGGAATATACCCGCGCGACCCGGGATTATCTGGGCGATCTGGGAAATGTGACATTGTTCATTCTTTGGTTCTTTTACCCCGCCATTATGGCAAGCTCCAAACACCAAGCGACGGTGGGCAAGCTTTGCGCCGGCCTGGTCGTCGTCGACGAGCGGGAAAAGCGCTTGTCGTTTTGGCGCGCGGCAGCCCGGGAATTTGCAAAATTTCTTTCTATCGTTTTCAATGGGGCCGGCTATCTGATGATCGCCTTCAACCGGCGCAAGCGGGGACTGCATGATGTTTTGACGAAAACCTTTGTTTTAAAGAAAACGGCTTGCCGCCATGAGCCGCCAAGAGCAACAAACGCCATGAAACGAGATGGAAAGTAGAAAATTGTAGATATTATCGTTTTTTTTTAAGGAACGGAGATCATGTTTTTTGTCATCGATTGCGTCGACAAGGCGGGCCAGGCGCAAGTCCGCGCCGCCAACCGGGAGGCTCATCTGGACTACCTGAGCCGCTTCAAGGAGCGGATTTGCGTCGCCGGGCCGACCTTGGGCGAGGACGGCCAGGGCATGAACGGCTCCGTTCTCATCCTCGACTTCGCCGATCTGGGGGCGGCGGAGGATTTCGCCGCCAGCGACCCTTACCAAAAAGCCGGCCTGTTCGAAACCGTCACCATCCGGCGGTGGAAAAAAGTCTTTCCGATGGAGGAATAAGCGATGATTTTCGCCCTCGTGCATCGACAAACCCAACCAGGCCGACGTCCGCAAGGACCACCGGGAGGCCCATATGGCCTACCTGCACTCTTTTAACGAAAATATCGTCATGGCCGGGCCATTGCTGGCCGATAACGAAAGTTACAGCGTCGGCAGCCTGTTTGTATTGGATTTCCCGGACCGCACCCATGTGGAGGCGTTCACCGGCGGCGATCCCTTCAACAAAGCGGGAATTTTCGAAAGCGTCGTCATCCGCCCTTACAAACAAATCGTACCCAGGGACTGAGTCCAGCCGGCGGCGGGGTTTTTCTCACTAGCATCCAACCCAAAAGAGGCCATCATATCATGTCGGACGAGCAAGTCTTCCCGGTTCCCGAACACATCGCCAAAACGGCTTTGTGCGACAACGAAAAATACCTTCAAATGTACCAGCGCTCGATCGAGGACCCGGAGGGGTTCTGGGCCGAGCACGGGCAACGCATCGACTGGATCCGCCCCTATACCAAGATCAAGGAGGCCAACTTCACCATTCCCGATGTTTCCATCAAATGGTTTTACGACGGCACCTTGAATGCGTCGTTCAATTGCCTCGACCGCCACCTGGACAAGCGCGGCGACCGGACCGCCATCCTTTGGGAAGGCGACCAGCCGGGGACCGAGAGGACCCTGACTTATAGGGAACTGCACGAGCAGGTCTGCCGCCTGGCCAACGCGCTGAAAGCCCAGGGCATCAAAAAAGGCGACGTGGTCACCGTCTACATGCCGATGGTGCCAGAGGCGGTCGTCGCCATGCAGGCCTGCAACCGCATCGGTGCCATTCATTCGGTTGTCTTCGGCGGCTTTTCCCCGGACGCCCTGGCGGGACGCATCCGCGACTGCGAATCCAACTGTCTCGTCACCGCCGATGGCGGCCGGCGCGGCACCAAGAAGATCCCCCTCAAGGCCAATGCCGACAAGGCCCTGGAAAACTGCCCGACGGTGAAAACGGTGGTCGTGGTCAAGGCCACCGGCGACGATATCGAAATGGCCCCTGGCCGCGACCATTGGTATCACGAAATCTCGGCCGCCGTATCTGCCGACTGCCCAGCCGAGGAGATAGGGGCCGAAGACCCCTTGTTCATCCTCTATACCTCCGGCTCCACCGGCACGCCCAAGGGGGCGGTGCACACGACCGGCGGGTTTTGCGTCTTCGCCTCCATGACCCACGAATATATCTTCGATTACCGCGACGGCGACATCTACTGGTGCGCCGCCGACATCGGCTGGATCACGGGGCATACCTACATCGCCTACGGGCCGCTTCTCAACGGCGCCACTATGGTGCTCTACGAGGGCCTGCCCACCTATCCGGACGCTTCCCGGTTCTGGCAAATTTGCGACAAGTACAAGGTGAATATTTTTTACACCGCGCCGACCGCCATCCGCGCCCTCATGGGAGCCGGCGACGAGCCGGTCAAGAAGACCAGCCGCCAATCCATCCGCATTCTCGGCACCGTCGGCGAGCCGATCAACCCGGTTGCCTGGCTCTGGTATTACAACGTCGTCGGCGACGGCCGTTGCCCCATCGTCGATACCTGGTGGCAGACCGAGACCGGCGGCATCATGATCACGCCCCTGCCCGGCGCCACGTTCCTCAAGCCCGGCTCGGCGACCCGGCCGTTCTTCGGGGTGCGCCCGGAGCTGATCGACGCCGACGGCGCAATCATCGAAGGCTGTGGCGACGGCGCCCTTTGCATAACCAAGTCCTGGCCGGGCCAGGTGAGAACCGTCTACCGGGATCATAAGCGCTATATGGAAACCTATTTTTCCGCCTACCCGGGGAAGTACTTCACCTCCGACGGCTGCCGCCGCGACGCCGACGGTTATTATTGGATCACCGGGCGCGTCGATGATGTCCTCAACGTTTCCGGCCACCGCCTAGGGACGGCGGAAGTGGAAAGCGCCCTTGTCGCTCACGCCGACGTTGCCGAGGCCGCCGTCGTCGGCTATCCCCACGAGATCAAGGGCGTCGCCATTTATGCCTATGTTACGCTGAACGCCGGCGTCGAGGACAGCGAGGCGTTGCGCAAGGAACTAGTCCAGTGGGTGAAAAAGGAAATCGGGCCGATCGCCTCGCCGGACCGGCTACAGTTCGCGCCGGGCCTGCCGAAAACCCGCTCGGGAAAAATCATGCGACGGATTTTGCGCAAAATAGCCGAGAACGATTACCACGCCCTGGGCGACACCTCGACCCTGGCCGAGCCGGCGGTGGTCGACGACTTGATCGAAAATAGGCAGAACCGGTAAAGGCGATATTTAAGCGGCAACGCTTATTCAGATTTGGAATCGTAATCCGTTAAGACTGCCTCGGCGTCCAAATCGCGTCGTAGATCACGTCGCACATCTTGCCAATGAAAGCGAACCGAATTTCTTACGACCTCACTATCCAGTTCCTTAAGCTCGTCGATAACCGGTGCCCATTCAACCAAGGCGTTGGGGCTTTCCGTGAAGGCGGATGCATCGTCGCTGATCTCCTCCCAGTTAGTGCTCCTGATCCGTTCCAAGAGCCGATCCCGGCTCGCCGCGAATTGGTTGCCGGCATCCTCCGGGTGGCCCACCTCGTCCAGGACGCCGGCGGCGGCGGTCTCGATTAATGCTCCAACGCCGGCATGAGGAGCTCCTGTCCGGACCAAGATGAGGCCACCGGTATATAGGCTGAGGTCTGACAGACAGGCGATCCACATCTGCCATTTGGCAATGTTGACGGAAACCATGAAACCGTCGTCATCGAACAGTTTCGGATACAGCGCGCCGGACCGAGTCCGGAGATAACCATAAAGAGATGTCTGCGCGACGTGGCTGGAGCGCATCTGGATGAATGCCGCAATGCCTTGCAAATCGGTGATCGGGACTCGCCGCGAGACGCCGCTTGTTCCCAGGTAGTCCCGGAGCGACCTTAAAAGAACTGGAAGCGATCTAAAAAAAACCAACGCTTTGGTCATATTTAAAAAATCATTGACCTCAATATATTTTCAAAATCATAAAAAACTTAATTTTTCAAGATTTCATTTTTTAAAAAAATTTGAAAAATTATACTAATATACCACCAAAAGAAGTGGGGTATTGCTATTCAAAACGTAGCTGGGGAATCGACCCCAGTAAGGGGGGGGAGAAGAAATATTAGGGGGCCTTATGTCTAACGATGTTTCGCAAAGAGAGGAGCATTGGCGCCGCACACGGTCGTTGATGATTACACACCTCACAGTATGGTTCATATTCGCTTACCTGGTGCACTGGTTCTCGCCTTGGTTAAATCAATTCTCATTCATGAATTTCCCGCTCGGGTTCTACATGGCGGCTCAAGGGTCGCTGGCGGCGTTCGTGGTTCAGCTTTTCATATTTGTTCGCCAACAAGACCGCATCGATCGAGACTGCGGCATGGCTGAAGAATAGGGGGGGTGCAATGAGTTTCTTTAAACCAAGCGGAAGCTTCATCGATAACCTGCCCCGGATTTACGGCCTTTATACGGGCGGATTCCTTATTTTCATAGGGATCATGGCCATTTGTGAGCAAATGGGCATGAGCTCCGATACCATCGGTATCCTGTTCGTGGCCTTCACGGTGCTCATCTACGCGACCATCGGTTGGTTGTCGCGAACCATGCAGGTCGACGCCTATTACGTTGCTGGCCGGCAGGTTCCGCCGGTATTCAACGGCATGGCGACGGCGGCAGACTGGATGTCCGGCGCGTCGTTTGTGGCCATGGCCGGCGGCATCTACATGGGCGGCCACGCCTATCTGGCATTCGTCGTCGGTTGGACCGGCGGCTACGTGCTTGTCGCCGTTCTGATGGCGCCCTACCTGCGCAAGTTCGGTTGTTACACGGTGCCGGACTTCATCGGGACGCGCTACGGCGGCAATCTCGCCCGCTTTTGCGCGGTTGTCGTTCTGGTGGTCGCGTCGTTCACCTATGTGACGGCGCAGATCAACGCTACCGGCACGATCGCCGCCCGCGCCCTGCAAATTCCCTTCGAGGTCGGCGTCTGGTTCGGTCTCTCGGGTATTCTGCTCTGCTCCATGCTTGGCGGCATGCGTGCCGTGACCTGGACCCAGGTGGCCCAGTACATCGTGCTGATTATCGCCTATCTGGTTCCTGTTATCTGGATGTCCAACAAGCAGGGCTTCGGCGTTATTCCGCAGCTCGTCTATGGTGACGCGGTGGCGCGGATCTCGGAACTTGAGGTTCTCCACCATGTCGGCGAACTGACGGCGGCATCCATTGGCAGTCTCAAGGCGTTGACCGTGCATCATTCAGTGCCGGGCGATTCGGCGCTTGCCGCATGGCGGTTCGCCACTTTGACGGCCTGCATGATGCTAGGTACCGCGTCCCTGCCGCATATCCTCATGCGCTATTTCACCACGCCTTCGGTGAAGGCGGCGCGTAACTCCGTGGCATGGTCGCTGTTCTTCATTTTCCTGCTGTACTTCACGGCGCCGGCGCTGGCTACGTTCACCAAGCTTCAGGTTCTAGACCCGAACCTGGCGACAAGCATCATCGGTAAGGCCATATCCGATGTCTCGTCGCTAGACTGGATCCAGAAATGGAGCAACGTCGGGTTCGTCAAGCTCGTAGACTCGAACAGCGATGGTATTCTGCAGATCAACGAGTTCTTCATGCGGGGTGATATCGTTGTCCTGGCGACACCGGAAATCGCCGGCCTCCCGTTCGTGATTTCAGGTCTCGTGGCCGCCGGCGGCATGGCTGCCGCGATGTCGACCGCGGACGGCTTGCTGCTCGCGATCGCCAACGCTCTGTCACATGATCTGTATTACAAGATCATTGACCCTAAGGCGGAAACGGCCAAGCGTCTGATCGTCGCCCGCGTCCTGCTGCTTATCCTCGGCGCCTGCGGCGCCGTGGTGGCAAGCTTCAAGCTTACCAGTATTTTGGGCGCGGTGGCCTGGGCGTTCGACTTCGCCATGTCCGGCTTATTCTTCCCGCTGGTCCTGGGCATCTGGTGGAAACGTGCCAATCGGGAGGGGGCTATCGCCGGAATGGTCATCGGCTTCGTTTGCGGCACCATTTATCTTTACATGGTGAAATGGGGCGGCATGACTCCGTGGGTCGGCATCGATCATCTGCGGTTCGGCATCATCGGCGCCGGCGCAAGCCTGGTCTCGATGGTAGTCGTCACGTTGATGACGCCGGAGCCGGACGCGGAAACGAAGGCCATGATTGACGAGGTTCGCGTACCTAAGGGCGAAACGATCCTCTCGGCGCGACACTAAGAAAACCGTAGTCAATATTCCGGGGCGGAGGGGACTCCGCTCCGGTTTTTTTTCCGCATAAACGCGCTGAACCAAAAGTCAACCACGCCTGAGAGACGGGGCAAGAAAGAGCCCAAATGATAGAAGGATTCCCGCTCTGGGTCATTGTCGTTGACTACGTGCTCGGCGTAATTATGTGGACTCTGATCGGCCGTTTCGGCATGCGCATGTTTCTTCCCGAGACGAGCAATTTCTTTTTCATGCGTTTTTTCGTGCGCTCCACCGACCCGCTCATACGGTTTTTCGCGCCTGTTACACCGGGTTTCCTGATCCCGGCGATGGTGCCGCTTTACGTCGCTTGGTTTTTCTTCATGATCCGCTTCTATCTGATGCCCTACTTGCTCGGATATTCAGTGATGGGCATGCTATCCTTCCCGCTGGAGAGCGAGATCGCTCAAGGTGTCGCGAAATTCGTGGGGTTTTTTGTCAACTAATCCGAGCATAAATCCTGATATGGATATCAAGCGCAAGATTAGGCTCGTCGCCAACGGCATAGGGAAAACTATTCAAACGGCGGGGCAATCTGGCTATGATCGCCATGAAATTGAAGGATATACTGGAAAAGCCGGAGGACACGAGGCAGGCTCAAGGCGGAGTTTAAGCAATGAATGGCATTTGCATAAATCGCGGCGACCCAAGAGACTGGACCACGAATGGGTAAAAAGCACAGGGAACAAAGTAAGTGGAAGAGAAAACACAAGAAACAAATTATAAAGATAAAGAAAAACTAAAGAATAAACGTATACGTCAACTATTTTTTATATTATTTCTATTCATGTGTGCGGCTTTCTTGCTTGTCTTGTTTATCGGTTATGCCTTTGAGCTGTATTTCAAGGAAGCCCCGGAAGCCTCCGATCAGCAAATTTATTCGGCCGCGCTTAAGGAAAGCGATCCTTTTGGCGGCAAGCGAAACACCTCTTTGGAAGGGCCGGCCATGGGCAATGATGAAACCGGTTCAGGGGATGACGGCGGCTCGAAAAAATCCTGAGAAGCCAATCGCCGTCGCCGTCGCCGCTGCCATCGGCGGGGAGCGCCAAGCGGCGGCGCACCATCAAAAATCGATGCAGCGGCCTTTTTTTTCCCAATCCCCGTAGCGGGTCGGGTCGGGGCCTTCGCGGCCGCCGATTTCGCGGATCCGCTTTTTCTCGATTTTGGTTTTTTCGGTGGCGACGCCGGGCTCGGCCTTTTCCTTCTTGTCGGCGCCAGCGGTGGGCGTAGTTTTTTCCATTTCTTGCTTGCGGTTTTTCATGGCCCTTGCTTCCCCGCCGCCGCCGGCTCGCCTGGCGGCAATTGGTAAACGGTCGGGAAATATAGAATATACTCCGGGTCAGGGCAAAATTTCGCGGCCCGCCCGAGAATAAAGGTTTGATGATGCCCCGCGCCTGCGCCCTTGATCTTCTTGACGCAGTCTCTACCCGCAAGCAGCCTCTCATCGAGGCCATCGACGGCCATCCGGGCCTGTCGCGGCTATCCGCCCGCGACCGTGCCCTGGCCCACAACCTGGCGGCGACCGTGCTCCGCCGCCGCGGCCAGATCGATGGCCTTATCGACCATTGCCTGGACCGTCCGCTGTCCCGCAAAGCCCGGGACGTGCGTAATTTTCTGCGCCTCGGAGCGGGCCAGATTCTGTTCCTTAAAATCCCCCTCCATGCCGCCGTTGACACGACGGTTGCCTTGGCCCAGCAACGCCGCCACGGCGCCTATAAAGCGTTGATCAACGCCGTCCTCCGGCGGCTCTGCCGCGAGGCCTTTAAAATGATCGAGGCCCAGGACGCCGCCCGCCTCAACACTCCCGACTGGTTATGGGAATCGTGGCAGGCGACCTATGGCGAGGCGACCTGCCGGGCCATCGCCGAAGCCCATCTTGGCGAGCCGCCGCTCGACATCACCGTCAAGAATGACCCGCATGCCTGGGCCGACAGGCTGGAAGCGACAGTCCTCGGTACCGGCACCCTGCGCCTGCATCGGCGCCAGCCGGTGACCGAACTGGCCGGTTATTCCGCCGGCGCCTGGTGGGTCCAGGATGCCGCCGCCGCCCTTCCGGCCCGCCTGCTGGGCGACGTCAAAGGCCGGCGCGTCATCGACCTTTGCGCCGCCCCCGGCGGCAAGACGGCGCAGTTGATTGCCGCCGGCGCCCGGGTCACCGCCATCGACCGCTCTCCCAAGCGGCTCGGGCGGCTGCGCGCCAATCTCAACCGGCTCGGCATGCAAGCCGAGACCATTACCGCCGACGCCGGCGGGTGGCGGCCCCAGGAAGCCGCCGACGCCGTTCTTCTCGACGCCCCTTGTTCGGCCACCGGAATTATCCGCCGCCATCCCGACGTGGCCTGGCTGAAAAACTCCGGGGACGTCGCCTGGCTGGCCGTCCAGCAGGAGCGGCTGCTGGACGCGGCGGTGGCCATGGTTAAGCCCGGCGGCCTCGTCGTCTATGCCTCCTGCTCCCTGCAACCGGCCGAGGGACGCGACCGGATCGCCGCTCTGCTCGCCGGTGGCGGCGCCGTCGAGAGGGTTGCCATCGCAACTGATGAAATCGGCGGCCTTGCTGAACTGCTGACCACCGATGGCGACCTGCGCAGCCTGCCCTGCCACTTGGCCGAGGCCGGTGGCATGGACGGATTTTTCGCCGCCCGCCTGCGGCGGCGCTAAGCAGAATTCTTTACTCACCGCCCGAAACGGGAGTAGACATCGGTGTCGCGAGCATGAAGCAGCGGTGCTAGGAGTCATTCTTGCATGGAATTCCTGATCGAACTTTGGGCCTTTATGAGAACCCGCAAGAAGTTCTGGCTGCTGCCGATTTTTATCGTCATGGCGTTGTTTGGCGGCTTGGTCGTATTGAGCCAGGGCTCGGCGGTGGCGCCTTTCATCTACACTATTTTCTAACCGGTTGGGTGGCGTGCGCATCCTCGGCGTCTCCGCCTTCTACCACGACAGCGCCGCTGTGCTGATCGACGACGGAAGTATCATCGCAGCCGCCCAGGAAGAGCGTTTCAGCCGCCAAAAGCACGACGCCTCATTCCCCGAAAAGGCCATAGCTTATTGTCTCGAGGAGGCCGGCGGCGGGCTCAGCCAAGTCGATTACGTGGCCTTCTACGACAAGCCTTTCTTGAAGTTCGAACGATTGCTCGAGACCTATCTCGCTTTCGCGCCCAAGGGCTTCCGATCGTTTTCCATGGCGATACCGTTGTGGCTCAAGGAAAAGCTGTTTCAGAAGAACCTGCTCGACAAGGAATTCCGCAAATTCGATGACGGATTTAACGGCCGCGAAAAGCTGCTCTTCGCCGAACACCACCAGAGCCACGCGGCTTCGGCCTTTTTCCCCTCCCCTTATCAGGACGCCGCCGTCTTGACCATGGACGGGGTCGGCGAATGGGCGACGACCTCGGTGGCGCTAGGGTCCGGCAACCGCCTCGAGATGATCAAGGAGATCCACTTCCCCCATTCCCTGGGCCTGCTTTATTCGGCATTCACCTATTACATCGGCTTTAAGGTCAACTCGGGCGAATACAAACTCATGGGGCTGGCCCCTTATGGCGAGCCCAGATACGCCGCCCTGATCACCGACAACCTGATCGATGTCAAAAGCGACGGCTCATTCCGCTTGGATCAGTCCTATTTCGACTATTGCAGCGGCCTGACCATGACCAATACGCGCTTTGACGATCTTTTCGGCGGCCCGCCGAGACGCCCGGAAGAGCCTTTGACCCAGCGCCATATGGACCTGGCCGCTTCTATTCAAGCGGTCACCGAGGAGATTGTTTTAAGGATAACCCGATGGCTGGCCGATGAGACAGGAGCCAGCAATCTCTGCCTGGCCGGTGGCGTCGCCTTGAACTGCGTCGCCAACGGCAAGGTTCTCGGGCAAGGGCGATTCGCCCATGTCTGGATCCAGCCGGCGGCCGGCGACGCCGGCGGCGCCTTGGGCGCGGCGCTTTTGGTTTATCACCGCTTCCACGGCCGCCCGCGCCGCCCCTTGGACGGGCGGGACGCCATGGGGGGGAGTTTTCTGGGGCCTGCGTTCAGGCAAAACCAAATCGAGGAACGCCTGGCCCGGGTGGGGGCGAAATTCACCGCCTTGAGCGCCGCCGGGACCATTGACGCTGCCGCCACCGCCTTGGCCGAAGGCAAGGCGGTGGGCTGGTTTCAAGGGCGCATGGAGTTCGGGCCGCGAGCCCTCGGCGGACGCTCGATCCTAGGCGACGCGCGTTCTCCGGAGATGCAGAAGACCCTCAATTTGAAAGTCAAATACCGGGAATCCTTCCGCCCTTTCGCGCCTTCGGTGCTCTTTGAGGACCTGGCCGATTGGTTTGAGATGAATCACCAAAGCCCCTATATGCTTGTCGTCGGCGGCGTCGCCGAAGACCGCCGTCGGCAAACGGGCGACGAGGAAAAGACCCTCTTCGGCATCGACAAACTGAATGCCGCGCGCTCCCAGATCCCGGCGGTGACCCATGTGGATTATTCGGCCCGGGTGCAGACGGTGCACGGCGACACCAATCCCCGCTACCATGCGCTGATAACGCGCTTCAAGGAGTTGACCGGCTGCCCGGTTATCGTCAACACCAGCTTCAACGTTCGCGGCGAACCAATCGTCTGTACGCCCGAGGACGCCTTTCACTGCTTCATGGGAACCGAAATCGATGTCCTGGTGGTGGGTAACTGCTATCTGGAAAAAGAAGATCAGGATACCAACCTGAAACGCGACTACAAAGACGCTTTCGAGTTCGACTAAGATGAGGCGGAACACCAGCTTTCATGACATCGCCGCTGGCCTGTCGCCGGCGCGCCGCTGGCGGGCCGTTCGTCATCTCCTCTACGGCTCGCCGCTCTATGGATTGCTGCTGAAAGGCCGGGTCCCGGACAAGCTGCGTGGCGCGCCCCCCGATCCCTGGCCCGGAGATCCCGCTATCGGCGCCGCCATTCTCAAGGGCCAACTGACCGTTGCCGGGCAAAGCATCTCCCTTGCCGGGGGTCCATGGACCAGGTTGCCCGAAAGCAGCGAGGCGGCGGCGGCCTTGCACGCATTCGCCTGGTTGGCCGACCTCAGGACCCTGGGTTCCAAGGCGGCCGGTAAACGGGCCCGGAAACTTATCGGCGGCTGGATCGAAACCCATTCGCGCTGGAGCGCACTGGCTTGGCGTCCCGATGTTCTGGGCAAGCGACTCAGCCACTGGTTTTGCAGCCATGACTTCCTTTGCCTCGACGAAGACCCGGCTTTCCGGGCCAAGTTTCTGTCTTCAGTAGCGACACAAGCCCGGCATTTGCAAAGGGTTTGCGCCAAGGTGGAAAAGGACGCCGGCGCCTTTGCCGCCATCAAGGGCTTGATCCACAGCGGGATCTGCCTGCCTGGATGGGAAAAGGCGCTGGATGGCGGCCGCAAACTCTTGGACCAGGAGATCAGCCGTCAGATCCTCCCCGACGGTGGCCACTTTCAACGCTGCCCATCCCTGCATTTGCGCGTTCTCGCCCATCTTTTGGATCTCCGCGGCAGCTTTGTCGCGGCACAGGTGGAGGTGCCGGTTTCCTGGCAACGGGCAATCGACAAAATGGCGCCCATGCTGCGCAGCTTCCGGCTCGGCGACGGCGGCCTGGCGCTGTTCAACGGCGGCAACGAAGAGGACGCCCGCTATATTGGTACTATTCTTGGCCGCGCCGGAGTCAAGGGCAAAGCCCTGTCCAGCGCCCCTCATTCCGGTTTTCAAAGACTTGCCGCCGGGCGCCTGGTGGCCGTTGCCGATACCGGCGCCCCGCCCGCCGCCAGTTCCCTTGCCCATGCCGGAACCTTGAGTTTCGAGATGAGCGTCGGCAAGGAACGCCTGGTCGTCAACTGCGGCGCCGTCAGCGACAGCGATCCGGGCTGGCAATTCGCCACCCGGACCACCGCCGCTCATTCAACCTTGACGGTCGACGGCGCCAGCTCCTCGGAGATCGGCGCCGACGCCCGCATCGGCAGGCGGCCCGCCGACGTCGCCAGCAGCCGCAAGGAAGCCGACGGCAATATTTGGCTGGAGGCCCGCCATGACGGTTATCCCGGCTTGGTCCATCATCGCCGGTTGTTTCTCGACGCCTCCGGCGAGGATTTCCGCGGCGAGGATATTCTCAAAGGTTCCGGCGGCCGGGAATTTACCTTGCGCTTTCATTTGCACCCCTTGATCGGGGTTTCGCCGACCGAAGACGCATCGGCCGTTTTGCTGAAACCGCCAAGCGGAGATGGCTGGCGATTTCTCGCCGTCGGCGGCGCCATCGCTGTCGAGGAAAGCATCTATGGGGGCCAGCCCAATACCTTGCGGCGATGCTCGCAGATCGTCGTCTCCGGCCCGTTAAGCGAGCCCGTGACCACCGTTAAATGGGCCCTCCACCGCCAGGGCGGGCTGCGGTGAGCCATAGAGCAAACCCAGGTTGATGCCTCGATCCCCGGACAAGAAAGGTCCGTTGTGGGTTCATGTGAGGATTTCCTCCCATGGCGGCTCCGCCCTGCGCCAGGTGCTGGCGAAGGCCTTCCCGGAACCGGGGGTGGTCATCGACCCATCGACCGCCGGTGCGCAGCGAGATTTTTTTCGGCCCGGACCGGCACCGGCACGACGATTCGGATTATAGGGGCCTCCGGCGGCGCGGCGATGAAAAAGAGCGGCAAGAGAGTCGAGCGGAAACCTGACTCACTCCGCGGCATAGACGAAAACCGGCACTTTTTCCTGACCCAGCACCAGCCGCAAGGGATGGACGCCAATGGGGCCGGGGTTAAGGGCGGCGGCGAAAGCCTTGCCCTTGTTGGCGCCGGCAAAAAGCAGGTAAATCCGCCGGCAGTCCAAAAGTGCCCGCCCAGACAGGCTGATCCGGGCCAGCCTGGAACCATCGGCGGGCACCGCGACGCAACGCCCGGCCGCTTCCTCCCATATCCCCTCGCCGGGGAAAAACGAGGCAATATGGCCGTCTTCGCCAAGCCCTAAAAAAATTGCCTCCAGGGGCCAGGAAAGCCTATCCATATTAGCCTCGGCCTCGCCGATTCCCTGCTCCGGGGTCGAAGCCTTCGTTTTCAAGGGGACGAACTTGGCCGCCCTGGCGGCACCGGCAAGAAGGAACTCACGAACCAGGTTTTCGTTGCTGTCCGGATGGGATGGGTCGACCCAGCGCTCGTCAACCAGGGTCAGCGTGACCTTGGACCAGTCGAGGCGCTGTTTCGCCAAGAGGGGAAATATGTGGCGCGGGGTGCGCCCGCCGGACAGCGCCATAACGGCTTCGCCACGGCGCTCGATCCCATGGCCCAGGGCTTCCCCCATGGCCACGGCGATGGCGGCGGCGCAGCCTTCGAGGGTCGGGAAATCCCGCTTGACGATGGCCATGGAGACTTAGAGCCGCCAGCGACCGAGACCGCCGGGCAACTCCACATGGCGCCATACGCCCTTGATGTCGGCGACCAAGCCGCCGGGACGCAAGAGGCGGGAAAAGGTCTCGCCGGTGAAGGCCCGATAGCTGTCATGGGCGACGGCGCCAACGAGGCAGTCGTAGCCGCCAAGCCCGTCGAGGCCGGTCTTCAACTCGACGCCGTGCAGTTCCCGCGCCTCTAGCGTGCCGGCCAAGGGATCGTGGACGTCGACCAGATGGCCGTGCCGGCCGAGGCCGTTGATGAGGTCGATCACCTTGGTGTTGCGCAGGTCCGGTAAGTTTTCCTTGAACGTCAGCCCAAGCACCAGAATCTTCGCCGCCTCGGCGCCCGTTGCCGTTGCCGCGATCCGCGCGGCGATCCAGTCGGCCAGATAGGCGCCCATTTTGTCATTGATGCGCCGGCCGGCGAGGATGACCTCGGGATGGTGGCCGCTGTTCTCGGCGCAATGGGCCAGGTAAAAGGGATCGACCCCGATGCAGTGGCCGCCGACCAGGCCGGGTTTGAAATCAAGGAAATTCCACTTGGTGGCGGAAGCGTCGAGAACGTCATCGACCGAAATCTCCAGCCGGTTGAAGATCACCGTCACCTCGTTGATAAAAGCGATATTGATATCGCGCTGGGCGTTCTCGATGACCTTTGCCGCCTCAGCGGTTCTAATATTGGCGGCGATGAAGACGTCGCCATTGACAATGACCCCATAGATTTCAGCCAGCCGCTGGGCGATCTCGGGCGTTTGTCCGGAGACGACTTTTGTTATCTCCTCCAGGCTGTGATGGCTGTCGCCGGGATTGATGCGTTCCGGAGAATAACCGAGGAAAAAATCGGCGCCGCATTTCAGTCCCGATGCCCGCTCCAATTCGGGCCCGCAGACATCCTCGGTGACACCCGGATAAACGGTGCTTTCCAGGACCACTATGGCGCCTTTGCCCAAGGCTTCGCCAATGGTGCGGCAAGCCGACTTGACGGCGCCAAGATCGGGTTCGTTGTTGTCATCGACAGGGGTCGGAACGGTAATCAGAAAAATGTCGGCGCCCGCCAGTCGGTCGGCGCTGGAAACGAAGGTCGGGGAACTTGCGCCAAGCACCGCCGCGCCGATCTCGCCGGTGCGGTCGTTGCCGGCGTTCAATTCGGCGATCCGCGTTTTGCTGATGTCGTAGCCGATCACCGGAAAGTGGCGGGCGAAAGCAACCGCCAGGGGAAGCCCGACATAACCAAGGCCGATAACGGCGATATTGCATGGGGAGGACATGGGTTAAAGAGAACACCTAGTACACTACCAGCCGGCAAGCCACGCCAATTGGCCTCGGGCGGAAGGGTTTGTCAATGCACAACGAGAGAGCCTTGGCGGAATCGAAAAACGGCAAGGGCCTAGCTACCCCTTGAACCCTCCACCGGCGTTGGGCTTTTTTTGTTCGCGCATGCGGCTCGTTTTACCTTATACATTCCGGCCATGGACTGGATCGGGGCGGCACCGACATGAAACGGGGATGTTTATTCAATACCGCTATCATTATCACCGGCCTCGCCTGTCTTTACGGCTTCATCGAGACCTTGCACCAATGGGAACCGACGCGGATTATTTGGAAACGCTGGAAAACCAATGACCCGTACCTCTACGAGGAACTCGATCCCCAATACCTGAAAACCAACCCGGCCGATGTGATCACCATCCATACGCCCGCCGACGCGATCAGGGTGCGCGACGCCCTGATCGGCGCCATCTGGGGGGACGAGGGATTGCCCTTGGGCATTCAGCCCGAACGGATCGACCGCGACATTCCCCTGGGCGAAGATTCCGGGCATAAAAACCTTGGCGGCAAGTTTTATGCCCATATGGACAATCTCGCCGGCATCGACCGCGTTCACGTTACCGTCGACAAGGAATATGCATCGAAGGTCTTCCATTTCCGGCCCAAGCGGGGCAACAACCGATTGGTCATCTATCAAAACGGTTACGGCGGCACCGGCACCTTCCATGACCGCAAGGAACTGATCGCCGAGATGATTTCCGAAGGCTACGCGGTGATGGCGCTGAACCTGCCCAATCTTGGCGAAAACAGCGTAAGGAAAAGGTATCTGCCCCGGTTCGGCTGGTATCAGATGAATAATTCATGGCGCTTGCTGGATATCGTCGATCGGCCCATGCGGTTCTGGTTTCAGCCGGTCGTTGGGGTCGTGAGCTACGCCAAGGAGGCCTATGCTTACGACAATATCGACATGATCGGCTTTTCGGCCGGCGGCTTTGTAGCCATTGTGGCGGCCGCCGCCGATGAACGCATCCGGCGCAGCTATCCCGTCGCCGGCACCTATCCTATGTACCTGCGCTCCGGGAACGAGCAATCGCCCAGGCCGCATTACTACGCGCCGATGATCCATGCCGCCAATTTTCTGGAGATGTTCGCCCTCGCCACTTTTGGCTCCAATCGCCGGCAGCTGCAGATATTCAACCGTTTCGACCGCTGCTGTTACAGTGGCGTCAAAGGAAAACATTACGAAAAAGCCGTCCAGGACACCGTCAAGGCCATCGGCGGCGGCGGTTTTCGAGTTCTGCTCGACGAAACCCATGCCCGCCACATGGTCTCGGATTTCGCCTTGCAAGCCATCTTCACCGACATGGACGCGCCGTGATGGCCGCCAAAAAGCTCCTGCTCCGCGCCTTGAGCGGCCAAAGCCTTTCGCCGCCGCCGATCTGGTTGATGCGCCAAGCCGGCCGCTACCTGCCCGAGTACCGGAAAGTCCGCTCGACCATGAAAAACTTTCTGCAATTTTGTTACACCCCCGATCTGGCGGTGGAGGTAACTTTGCAACCCTTGCGCCGTTACCAAATGGACGCGGCGATTTTGTTCAGCGATATCCTTGTGGTGCCAGACGCCCTGGGACAAAAAATCTCGTTCCGTGAAGGCGAAGGCCCGGTTCTTGAGCCCATCGATTCGGCCGAAAAACTATCTAGCCTCGGCATCGGGCGGCTGAACTCCCATTTGGCGCCGGTCTTTGAGACGGTTCGGAGATTAAGCCGTGAAATTTCACCGCAAACCACATTGATCGGCTTTGCCGGTTCACCCTGGACGGTAGCCGTCTATATGGTCGAAGGGCGCGGCGGAACCGGCTGTGGAAAAATCAGGGCCTGGGCTCACCAGGCGCCGGACGATTTGCAAAAGTTGATTGACCTGTTGGTCGAGGCGACGGCGATTTACCTTATCGAGCAAGTGAAAAACGGGGTTGAGGTCATTCAGCTATTCGACAGTTGGGCCAGCGTTCTGGGTGAGATGCAGTTTCACCGCTGGGTCATTCAGCCGACGGCAGTCCTTGTCAAAAGATTGCGGCAAGCCTGTCCAGGCGTCCCGATCATCGGTTTTCCACGCGGCGCCGGGTTGATGTACGAGGATTTCGTCAAGCTGAGCGGAGTTGACGCAATCGGTATTGATAACGCCGTTCCCGTCAACTGGGCAGCGGCCAATCTACAGGGAAAGTGCACGGTGCAAGGCAACTTGGACAACCACGCCTTGGTGGCCGGCGGCGGCGCCCTGGAAATGGAAACGCGGGCCATCCTTGAAACCCTGGAGGGCGGACCGTTCATCTTCAACCTCGGCCATGGCATCTTACCGGAAACGCCGCCTGAACACGTCCATCGCCTGGTCGAGTTGATCCGCGGTTAGATTTCGGGAAATGCCCTGTACTGTAATGTAGCAGGATGAAAAAGCTTGCCGTCGTGTTGTTCAATTTGGGGGGACCGGACCGATTGGATTCGGTAAGGCCTTTTCTTTTCAATTTATTCAATGATCCCGCCATCATCGACCTGCCAAGGCCGGCCCGCTGGCTGCTGGCGCAATGGATTTCGCGGCGCCGGGAAGCCCCTGCCCGAAAAATTTATGAAAAGATCGGCGGCAAATCGCCCCTTGTCGAACAGAGCCAACTGCAAGCCGATGCCCTGGAAGAACGGTTGCGGGCAAAATTCCAGGTCAAGGTTTTCCTCGCCATGCGCTATTGGCATCCGATGAGCGGCGAGGCGGCGGCGGCCGTGAAAGTATTTTCACCCGACGAAATCGTCCTCCTGCCCCTTTACCCTCAGTTTTCTACCACCACCACGGGGACCTCTCTGCGGGAATGGAACCGGGCCGCCGAGGCGGCCGGGTTGCGCGCCCCCACCCATGCTGTCTGTTGCTATCCAACGGCGCCGGGCATGGTCGGTGCCCAGGCAAAGCTCATTGGAGCCAGGTTGCAAGAAGCATCTCGGGCGGGAAAACCAAGACTGCTGTTCTCCGCCCATGGATTGCCGCAAAAAATCATCGACCGCGGCGACCCCTATCAGGAGCAAATCGAACGAACGGCAGCGGCGGTGGTCAGCCAGCTGAAGGATAAGGACCTGGATTGGTCGGTCTGCTACCAAAGCCGGGTCGGGCGGCTGCGGTGGACCGGCCCGTCAATCGAAGAGGCGCTGGAGCAGGCGGCCAAAGGCCGGGTTCCCGTGGTCGTCGTCCCCATCTCTTTTGTTTCCGAACATTCCGAGACCCTCGTCGAACTGGACATTACCTATCTCCGGCGTTCCCGGGAGCTGACTATACCGGCTTTCATCCGGGTGCCGGCCCTGGCCATGGAGGTAGAGTTTATCGACAGCCTGGTCTATATCGTGGAAGCGGCGCTCAGGCGCCAACCGGGCTGTATCGCAAGCGGCGACGAAACGACATGTTCGTCGGTCATGGGATGTTGTCTTCATGACCGGCGCTTTTAGAGAGGGGATACAGACGAAGTGGAATTTTTATCTTCCACCTACCTGTGGATCAAGGCGTTGCACATAATATCGGCGATCGCCTGGATGGCGGGACTCCTCTATCTGCCAAGGCTGTTCGTGTACCACACGCAAGCCCTGCCGGGGTCGGATAAATCCGAAACCTTCAAGATCATGGAGCGGCGGCTCCTCTATTTTATCATGGCGCCGGCGATGCTGGCTTCGGCCCTGTTTGGCGGCTTGCTGTTGGTGGACTTCGGCGCATTGACCCAAGGTCAGGGCTGGCTCCACGGCAAACTTTTTTTGGTCGCCCTGCTTTTGGTGATTCACTTTATGATGGGGCGGTGGCGGCGACGATTTGCCGAGAATGCAAACAGCCATTCAGAAAAATTCTTCCGCATCGTCAATGAGGCGCCGACCCTACTGATGATCGGCATCGTCATTCTCGCCGTGGTCAAGCCCTTTTAAAAGTGATTTAAAACGACTTGCATTCTCCATTTGACTAGCTCTCGGGGTTTGGTTAGGGTTTACATACGACGCTTTAGCCGAGCTCACTTCTGGCGGCGTTTTCTGGAAATTAATCCCCATTATTGAACTCGGCGCAACGAGCCT
>DASCPW010000077.1:0-18830 GCA_036012725.1 Rhodospirillales bacterium | reverse complement strand
ACCGCCGATATCGACCCGTCAAAGGTGGTCGAGGCCCGCCGTAAAATTCCTGCTCTTTCTCATGACCGGAAGTTCATTTAAGGCCGGATGTTGTGGGGCTCCGGTTCGCCGTCCTCGCGGTTGCTGACCTTAAGGTCATTGACGGCGCAGATGCGTTGCATGATGCCGGTTGTGGGGCCAGCCTCGACGAGGCCGTGTTCATAAGCGATCACCTGTAGCCGCCTGTGTGTCATTTCCAGCAACTCGCCGCTACAGAGCAGGTGGTCGGGATTGCGCGGCCGGGTAATTTTTTCGTTGCCACGGGCGAATGTTTCGTAAATGAACAGGCCATTTTCCCCGACGGCCTCGAAAAGACGCTGGAAGAGAGGCCGGTAAAGATAATTGACTATGATAACGGCATCGAAGGTCCGGCCTTCGACCGGCCATGCGCCGCCATTCTCCAGGTCGGCCTCGATCACTTCTATTTCCGGCTTGTCCGCAAGGTCGGCGACATGGGTAACATCGCGGTCCAGGGCCACAACTTTATAGCCCATGTTCAAAAGGTAACGGATATGCCGGCCGCCGCCACAAGCCAGGTCGAGCACCGTTCCCCCTTTTGGGATCAGGGGTGAAAAACGCTGGACCCAAAGGGACGGCGCGGTAACTCTCAGGTGACGAGATTGCAAGGACATGTCGCCGACAATTTCCATTTTTTAACCGATTGACGTATAAATTTGGCGAAAAATGGAATATTAATAGTATATAAGCCCAATTCGCCGGCAACAGAGTTTTACGCGATGATAAAGTATCGGTTGAAATGCGCCAACGGCCACCGGTTCGATGCTTGGTTCCTCGACGGTGCCACGTACGATCGGCAAAACGCTCACCGCGAAATCTCCTGTCCCTATTGTGGTGACGGCCAGATCAGCAAGGCCCCAATGAGCCCCAACCTGGCCAAGGGCAAGAATGACAAACAAACGGAGGCAACCGAGCTAAGGGCCACGGAAGTCGCCGAACGCATTCTCAATGCGGTGAACAAGCTGCGCCAGAACGTTGAAGAAAACTGCGAGTATGTTGGTGACAAATTCGCCGACGAGGCGCGCGGCATTTATTATGGCGAAACCGAAAAGCGGGGCATTTACGGCGAGGCGAGCGAGGAAGAAAGCGTTGATCTCGAGAAGGAGGGAATCGAGTTTTTCCGTCTCCCCGTCGTTCCGCGCCGCAATGATTAATATTGCTTCGTCCTATCCCTTTACCGCGAATGCAATGTAATTGACGCCCAGGTCGCGGCTCAAGACCCATTCGCTGGCGAGTGGACTGTATGTCAATCCCGAGAGGTCGGTGATTTTGACACCGTGGGGGCGGAGGCCGGCGGCCAATTCGGAAGGCTTGATGAACTTTCGCCAATCATGGGTGCCGGCCGGCAACTGGCGGAGCAGGTATTCCGCCCCTACTTTAGCGAGGGCAAAAGCCTTGAGAGTGCGGTTGATGGTCGACATCATCATTGTCCCTCCCGGTCTGACCAAATGGCTGCAAATCCGCAAAAAATCTTGTGGATTGGCAACGTGTTCGATTACTTCCATGTGGAGGACAATATCAAAGCCTCGCCCCTTGTCGGCGAGGCTTTCCGGCAGAATGCACTGGTATTCGATATCGAGTCCGCCTTGCCCGGCGTGCTGGTTGGCGACGGCAATGTTTTTTTCGCTGGCATCTATGCCGGTGACGCGGGCGCCAAGCCGCCGCATGGGTTCGCTAAGCAGGCCGCCGCCACAACCGATGTCGAGAAGGGTCAAATTCTTCAATGGCTTGTCGGCCAAGGAATCATGTCCGAAATGGCCGGCGGCATGGTCTCGGATATAGGCGATGCGGAGCGGATTGATTATGTGCAAAAAGGCGAGGGCACCTTCTCCCTCCCACCAGCTTTCGGCCAGCGCCGTGAAGCGCGCGACTTCATCCGGGGAGGCTGTGGTGAAGGCTTGTCTAGGCTTTGTTTTTCGTCTGCCGTCGTCGACCATCGTATGGTTGCTGGTTTGTTGAAGAGCCAGGGTTGCCTGGTGAATCCTTATCGGAGTATGTATATGAGTTCGCCGGGCTGCAACCGGCTCCGCCAAAAAATTTCAATAATCAACCGCACTGTACTGGTTGGGAGTCGATATTGATGGCTCGTATCGTTCAGAAATTCGGTGGCACGTCCTTGGCCGACGTTGAACGGGTCAAGGACGCCGCGAAGCGTGTAAAACGCGAAGTCGGCGCCGATAACCAAGTTTTGGTTATTGTCTCGGCGATGGCCGGGATGACGGATCGGCTTGTCAACCATGCCAGCGAGATCAGCATCCTGCATGATGCCCGTGAGTATGATGTGGTGGTTTCAACCGGTGAGCAAGTTACCGCCGGCCTGCTCGCCCTGGCGCTGCAAAATATAGGGGTTGCCGCCCGCTCATGGCTGGGATGGCAGATTCCCATCCACACCAACGGTGTTCATGGCAAGGCCCGTATCGAAACCATCGACAGCGTCGAACTGGAACGCCGATTGGCCGTCGGCGAGGTGGTTGTCGCCGCCGGTTTTCAAGGGCTCGGCCCCGACAGCCGCATCACCACCCTGGGCCGGGGCGGTTCCGATACCACGGCGGTTGCCCTTGCCGCGGCGTTGAATGCCGATCGTTGCGACATTTATACGGACGTGGATGGCATTTACACATCCGACCCGCGCATTGTCGAAAAAGCGCGGAAATTGGAAAAAATCACTTATGAGGAAATGCTCGAAATGGCCTCCGTCGGGGCCAAAATCTTGCAGACCCGAGCCGTGGAAATGGCCATGAAACACGGTGTTCGGCTGCAGGTCCTTTCCAGCTTTTCCGATGAGCCGGGCACTCTGGTCATTGACGAGGATGAAATCGTGGAACAGGAACTAGTCAGTGGAATCGCATACAGCCGGGACGAGGCGAAGATTACTTTGATCCAGGTCGCCGACAGACCCGGCGTCGCCGCTGGAATTTTCGGCCCGCTTGCCGATGCCAGCGTCAACGTCGACATGATCGTGCAAAACGTCTCGGCGGATCAAAAGACCACCGATCTGACCTTCACCGTCACCAAGGCGGACTTGGACCGCGCGGTGGCGATCCTGGAAGAAAGACGCGATGATCTGGGCTATGCCGGCTTGGTTGCCGATGCCGACGTGGTCAAGGTCTCCGTCATCGGCGTTGGGATGCGCTCTCATGCCGGCGTTGCGCTGCGCATGTTCCAAACCCTGGCGGAAAAAGGCATCAACATTCAGGTCATATCCACTTCCGAGATCAAGGTCAGTGTCTTGATCGCCGAGGAATATACTGAATTGGCCCTGCGCGCCCTGCACGGAGCCTATGGTCTTGACGTGGACTGACGGCTTGGCTCCTTTATCACCGGGATCCTGTTTGCAAAGGCTCTGGCAAGGCGGCTGTGATTTTCTCGGTTGCCGTTACGCCATCATGGGTGGCGCCATGACCTGGCTGTCGGAGCGAAACCTGGTGGCGGCCATTTCCAACGGCGGCGGTTTCGGTGTCATCGCTTGCGGCGCCATGCCACCCAATCTTTTGGACGCCGAGGTCGCCGCCACCAAGGTGCTTACGGACAAACCGTTCGGGGTCAATCTGATCACCATGCATCCCGAGCTTGACGCCCTCATCGACATCTGCGTCAAACACCAAGTTAGCCATGTTGTTTTGGCGGGCGGCTTGCCACCCGGTGCTGCCATCAGGCGGGTCAAGGACGCCGGCGTCAAGGTGATTTGCTTTGCCCCTGCTGTCGCCCTGGCAAAACGGCTGTTGCGCTCCGGCGCCGACGCCCTGGTCATAGAAGGCGCCGAGGCGGGTGGCCATATCGGCCCCGTGGCGACCAGTGTTCTTGCCCAGGAGATTCTTCCCGAGGTGGGGAAAGCCCCGGTTTTCGTTGCCGGCGGCATCGGCCGCGGAGAGGCCATCATTTCTTATCTGGAAATGGGCGCCGTCGGATGCCAGTTGGGAACCCGGTTCGTCTGCGCCTCCGAATCCATAGCCCATCCCGATTTTAAGAAAGCCTTCATCCGCGCCAACGCCCGCGATGCTCTGCCGACGGTTCAGTTGGATCCCAATTTCCCGGTGATCCCGGTCAGGGCTCTGGTTAACGAGGGCACCAAGCAGTTCATGGAAACCCAGCGCCAGGTCATTGAACGCTTTCGGCGCAAAGACCTGAGCCAGCAGGAAGCCCAGCTTGAAATCGAGAAGTTTTGGGCCGGCGCCCTGAAACGGGCGGCAATCGACGGCGACGTGGAAAACGGCTCGCTGATGGCGGGCCAAAGCGTCGGCATGGTCAAAGGGGAACAAACGGTAGCCGGTATCCTGACCGAATTGATCGGTCAGGCGCTCGGCGTTCTTGCCGCTAGGGAACCCTCCGGGGCTTCTTGACATGCCACAAGGCCAGCCCTCTCCCATATCGCGCCGCCTTCTTGCCCGGGTCCGGGATGTCATGGCCGGCGCCGGGACGGCTCAGCAACGACTCGACGGGATCACCGATATTATCGCCGCCGATATGGTGGCCGAGGTCTGTTCGGTTTACGTCCGCCGCGCCGGCGACGTCCTGGAACTTTTTGCCACCCAAGGCCTCCAACTGTCGGCTGTCCATTCGACGCACCTGAGGGTCGGCGAGGGCATCGTCGGCGACATCGCCGCCCGCGCCAGGCCTTTGGCCCTGGCCGATGCGCAAAAACATCCCAGTTTCGTCTTTCGGCCTGAGACCGGCGAGGAAGCCTACCATTCCATGCTGGGGGTGCCGATCCTCCGTGACGGCCGCGTGGTCGGCGTCTTGGCGGTTCAGAACAGCGCCCAGCGCCTTTATAGCGAAGAAGAAAAGGAAACCCTGCAGACCGTGGCCATGGTGCTGGCGGAACTGGTGGTGGGCGAGCTGATAGGCCAGAGCGAACTGCGTCCGCTGGTCGGCGGCGCCATGTTGCCGTTGTGCCTGCAAGGGATGCGTCTCGGTTCCGGTGTCGGCGCCGGCGAGGCCGTCCTTCATCAACCCCGCTTCCAAATCACCCGTTGGGTCGCCGACGATTCCGCCGCGGAGCATGAACGCCTGGCGCGGGCAATTTCCGAGATGCACGGTGCCCTTGATGACATGTTCCAGGCCAGCGAACTGGCTGGCGGTGGCGAACACCGCGACGTCTTGGAGGCTTATCGCATGATCGCCGAGGACGCCGGATGGCTGGAGCGCATCGATGAAGCCATCTCCAGCGGCCTGACGGCGGAAGCTGCCGTCGAGAAAGTACATAGCGATATCCGGGCGCGCATGAGCCAAGTCACCGATCCTTACTTGCGGGAACGGATTCACGACCTGGATGATCTGGCCAACCGGCTACTGGGGCATCTGATCGGCGAGCTCGAACCCGCCACCGTCATGCCCCTGCCGGAGGAAATCATCCTCGTCGCCCGCTCGATGGGGCCTGCCCAGCTTCTTGATTATGATTATAGCCGTCTGCGCGGGGTGGTGCTGGAAGAAGGATCGCACACCGCCCATGTGGCTATCGTTGCCCGCGCCCTTGACATTCCGGCGGTCGGAAATGTCAAGGATGTGCTGAGCAAGGTTGAGCGGGGAGACCCGCTTATCGTCGATGGCGACAATGCCCAGGTTTTCATCCGTCCCGGCGAGGACGCACGTCGAGCTTTCGTCGAAAGCTTGCGGGCGCGGGAAGAGCGCAAAGCCGTCTATGCCGGCCTGCGCGATCTTCCGGCCGTCACCCTGGATGGCCAATCCATCAGCATCAAAATCAATGCCGGCTTGCCCATTGACTTACGGCTTTTGGATGATTCTGGGGCCGATGGCATCGGACTCTACCGCACGGAACTTCTTTTCATGGTCAACCCCGATTTTCCCGGCGTCGAAACCCAGCGGCGGCTATACGCCGATGTCCTCGATAAGGCTGGAGACAAGCCCGTTATTTTCCGTACCCTCGATGTGGGAGGGGACAAGGTTCTGCCCTACTGGGAGCGTTCCGCCGAGGAAAACCCGGCCATGGGATGGCGGGCGATCCGTATTTCCCTGGACCGGCCCGACATGTTGCGCCAGCAGTTGCGGGCCTTGATCCGGGCCGCCGCCAGCCGGGAATTGCGCCTCATGTTCCCGATGATCGCCGAGGTGGCTGAGTTTAAAGCCGCCCGTGCCTGGCTCGACAAGGAACTGGAGTGGGAAAAGGAATTGGGCTTCCCGCCGCCAAGCAAATTTAGCGTCGGAGCCATGCTGGAGGTCCCGTCTTTGGTGTTCCAACTTCCCGCTTTGTTGAAACAGGTCGACTTCATCTCGGTGGGCAGCAACGATTTTTTTCAATTCCTGTTTGCCAGCGACCGCGGCAATCCCCAACTTTCGGAACGCTATGACCTTTTGTCCCCCCCCGTCTTGACGCTTTTGCGGTCCATCTCCCAACAATGCCGGGCGGCGGGAATCCCTGTCAGCCTTTGCGGCGATATGGCCAGCCGTCCCCTTGAGGCGATGGCGCTGATCGGCATCGGTTTTCGAGATTTGTCGGTGGCGCCGCCAAACGTGGGCCCCATAAAGGCTATGATTCGAAGCCTTTCCGCCCTTCCGCTGGGTGAATACATGAACTCCTTGTATGACCTCGATCAGCACGATACGCGCGAGAAACTCGGATCGTTTGCCAAAGAGCATGGAGTCAAAATTTAAGCTTTCATGTTTCTATCTTGAAATTTCTCAATAATCAGGCAAAATACAATTGATTTCAGCATCGTAATAACGAGGTTTTTTGCCGCTAAGTCCCTTGATTTATGTATTATTCTGATCAATCAACCGTGGGTTGGGGAAATTCAGGTGGTTTTTGGTTTTCGGGATTTTGTTTAATCCCAATGGATCGATGGATTCTATTGAGTTGGTGAGTGAAAATCATTCCTCTCTGGAAACGGCGGAGAACATAATGGGTGAGCAGGAGAATGGCCCTGGCGTAGGGGCGCTCCTTCGGGCTTCGCGTATAAGATGTGGCAAGGACCTGCGTGACATGGCGCAGATCCTGCGTATCCGTAGTGTCTACATTGAGGCCATCGAGGATGGCCGCTTCCAGGATCTCCCCGGCATCACCTACTCCGTCGGCTTTATCCGTGCATACGCCGAGCATCTTGGCCTCGATAGCGAGAAAGTTGTCAAACGCTTTAAGGCCGAATCACGGAATATTAAAGGCGCTCCCAATCTTCAATTTCCCATACTGATCGCCGAATCCAGCTTTCCCGGCGGCGCCGTTCTGTTTGTAGGCACGTTGGTGGCGGTGCTGGCCTATGGCGGTTGGTACGCAAGCACGACCATGGATGATTTTTTTATTGACATGGTCCCTCCGATTCCCGAACGTTTGGCCATCTTGTTGCGGGAAGACGGCTCCATCCGGCAAAACTATGAGACGGGAAACAGGATGGGTGGGAGCCAGGAAAGCCTATCCTCTCCGGTGACGGCGACCGCCGCCACTCCCTTGCGTAAGAGCCCACCTTCCCCACGGACGGCGGTTGAGCCACCGGCTGATCCTGGCCCTCAATCAGAGGCGGACAAGGAAGCGGCGGCGCATCCCAGGGAATTGACAGCGAGCGATGAAGGCTCGGACTCCCTTCCAGAAAAGGATCGGCAATCCAAGCAAAGCCTTCCCGCAGGGAATGGTGTCGGCGAAGAGGTGGCCGCGGGAACGCCGGATCCGGAAAACACGGCCTCCAACGGCATGGCGGAGACGATTCGCGCGGATCAGGTTTTCGGTGCCGATAACGCCGGCTCCCGCATTTTGGTGCGGGCTAAATCCAACAGTTGGGTTCAGGTGCGCGATGATATCGGCAAACAGTTGATGTTGACGCGCTTGCTACGGCCCGGCGACAGTTATCGCGTCCCCGATCGTCCTGGGCTGAAACTGTTGACCGGCAACGCCGGCGCTCTCGAGATATTGGTTGATGGCAAGATCGTGCCATCCATTGGCTCGATGGGAACGGTGCGGCACGGCATCTCCCTGGATGTCGAGCGCTTGCGTGAAGGCACGGCGGTTCAGAACTGACCCCGCCCACAGGCATCTCCTACCATCGGAATCCGGAATTGACCGGGAGGGTAACGTTACGGCAAATATTGGCGGCGGGCGTCAAGCCCACAAGGTAAAGGCGACGGCATGTCCATTCGCAACCTTCCTATTCGGCGGCGCAAAAGCGTTGCGGTAAAGATTGGCGACCTCACCATTGGCGGTGATGCGCCGGTGATGGTTCAATCGATGACCAATACCGACACTGGCGATGTTGAATCGACGGTTGCCCAGGTGGCTGCTCTCGCCGCCGCCGGCTTGGAGGTGGTTCGTCTAACCGTGGACCGTGATGACGCGGCCAAGGCGGTTCCCTATATCCGGGAAAAACTGGACAAAACCGGGGTCGACGTTCCCTTGGTCGGCGATTTTCACTATATCGGCCACAAATTGCTTTCGCACTTTCCGAGTTGCGCCGAGACCTTGGCGAAATACCGTATAAATCCGGGTAATATAGGCGGCGTGAAAAAACGGGACCAACGGTTTTCGGCGATGATCGATATCGCCTTGAAATATGATCGACCGGTGCGCATCGGTGTCAACTGGGGAAGTCTCGATGACGACCTGGCCACCCGGATGATGGACGCCAACGCCGCGGCGGCCAATCCCCGCGATGCCGGTGATGTCATTTGCGAAGCCCTCGTCGTTTCGGCTCTCGAAAGTGCCGCCAGGGCCGAAGAGTTGGGGCTGACACGGGATAAAATCATTCTTTCGTGCAAAGTCAGCGGCGTCCGGGATCTGATCACGGTATACCGCGACTTGGCGGCGCGGTGCGATCATGCCTTGCATCTGGGTCTGACGGAAGCGGGCATGGGATCGAGGGGAATCACCGCCTCGACGGCGGCGATAGCAGTGCTTTTGCAGGAGGGCATCGGCGATACCATCCGCGTTTCATTGACGCCCGACCCCGACGGCCAGCGAACACAAGAGGTCGTCGTCGCCCAGGAAATACTGCAAGCCATGGGGTTGCGTTCGTTTTCGCCGCCGGTGATCGCCTGTCCGGGCTGCGGGCGGACCACCAGCGCCGTTTTCCTGGACCTTGCCGCCAGGATCGAGCGCCATGTCCGCGATCGAATGCCCGTCTGGCGCGAGACCCATGCGGGGGTAGAGAATATGAGCCTGGCGGTTATGGGATGTATCGTCAACGGCCCCGGGGAGAGCAAACACGCGGATATCGGCATCAGTCTTCCTGGTACTGGCGAGGAGCCGGCGGCACCTGTTTACATCGACGGCAAGAAAGTCCGGACTCTCCGCGGCCCCAACATCGACGAAGAATTCCTGCGGATTGTCGATGATTACGTAAGCAACCGCTTCGCAAAACAAAAAGCGGATTCGGCCGAACACCGTAACGGCTTGGGCAACGGGCCGGCGACAACCGTCGCCGCCCAGTAGAACGGACCAAACAGAAATGCCCTCCTTGCAGCCGGTTCGCGGCACCTACGATATCCTGCCCGAGGCCATGCGGCGGCACCGCTGGGTGGAGGAAACCGCCCATGAGGTTGCTGGCCGTTACGGATACGCCGAGATAGCGACGCCTCTTTTCGAATTCCAGGAAGTGTTCACCCGGACACTCGGCAAAGCCTCCGATATCGTCACCAAGGAAATGTATATTTTTGAGGACAAGAACGGCGAAAGCCTGGCGCTCCGTCCGGAAAATACCGCCGGCGTAGCCCGTGCCTTCATCACCAACGGAATGGCACAGAAGCTGCCGCTTAAATTCTTCTGCCGGGGTCCCATGTTCCGTTACGAACGTCCCCAGAAGGGGCGGCAACGCCAGTTCCACCAGATCGGCGTGGAATTGCTGGGAGTGGCCCAGCCTTTGGGAGATGTGGAAGTCATTGCCTTGGGTGCCGACTTTCTGGCCGCTTTGGGCATCGAGGGAAAAGTCACCTGTGAAGTGAACAGCCTTGGTGATGCCGAAAGCCGCAAGGCCTACCGGGACAAGTTGGTCGATTATCTCAGCCAGCACCGCTCCGAACTATCCGCCGACAGCCGCACCCGTTTGACGCGCAACCCCTTGCGTATTCTTGATTCCAAGGACCAAAACGACCGCACCATCGTTGCCGGGGCGCCGCTGCTGAGCGACAGTCTCAACGATGTCTCAAGACAATTTTTTGATGACCTCCTGGAGGGGCTTGATACCGCTGGTATCAGCTTTCGCATCAACCCCCGCTTGGTTCGGGGTTTGGATTATTATTGTCATACCGCATTCGAGTTCACCACCGATACCCTTGGCGCCCAGGGTGCCCTTATCGCCGGTGGCCGCTACGACGGGCTGATCGATCAGATGGGCGGTGCGCCCACCCCCGGAACCGGTTGGGCGGCGGGAGTCGAACGATTGAGCATGATGATCGACGATCCGCCGCCGACGGCCAGGCCGATTGCGGTCGTGCCCGTCGACGAGGGTACGGCAGGGAAGGCGCTGGCATTGACCCAACGGCTGAGGCGCGCCGGATTCACCGTCGATCAGGCCTTTTCCGGCAATATGCGAAAACGCATGAAACATGCAAACAAGGTCAATGCCCGCGTCTCCCTGTTGCTGGGTGAAGACGAACTGGCGAGGCAGGCGGCAACGGTCCGTGACATGGAATCGGGTGAGCAAACGCAGGTTCCTCTGGACGCCATCGAGGACCATCTCGCCCGCTACCGTTAGTTCCGTCATGGCCGAACCCTTTTCCACGCAAGGCCGACCTCTTGTCGTCGGCGCCAATCATCGTTCCAGTTCGATGATGTTGCGCGATCGACTGTTCATTGAGGACCAGGCCTTGCCAGCATTTTTCGAGCGCCTGCGCCTATCGGGAATCAGCCAGGCCCTGGTACTCGCCACTTGCGACCGAGTCGAGATTCAGACAATCCATGACGATCATCAAACCGCCGTCCAAGACATCATCAAGGCCATGGCCGCGCATGGGGGAGTGAGCCCGGCCGATCTTGACGGCCAGGTCTACACGCTCGGCGACGCCGAGGCGGTGCGGCATATTTTCACCGTTCCTGCCTCTCTCGACAGCATGATGGTTGGCGAGCCCCAGGTTTTCGGCCAAGTCAAGGCCTGCTATAAAATCGCCCAAAACCAGGGAATGATTGGCGACGAACTGGAGGCACTCCTGCAGGCGGCCTACACCGCCGCCAAGCGTGTGCGCAACGAAACCACAATCGGAGAACGGCCGGTATCCATTGCTTCGGCGGCGGTCGAATTGGCGCGCGACCTGCACGGCGATCTCGGGCGCTGTGCCGGTCTTTTAATCGGCAGCGGTGAAATGGGTGAATTGGTGGCTAAAAACCTGGCTTCTGCCGGTCTAGGCGACCTGACGATCATCCATCCGGCGGAGGCCATGGCGGAAACTTTTGCCCACACTCTCGATTGTCACGTGGCGTCATTTGAATCCTTGGCCAAGCTGCTGATCAAAGCCGATATCGTTCTGACCTCCTTGGGAACGCGCCGCCATGTTGTCACCGCCGACATGATCACGGTATCCTTGGCCAAGCGCCGCCGCAAACCCATCTATTTGATCGATGCCGCCATTCCCGGTGATGTGGAGCCGGCCGTTAACCGTATTGATGGCGCATTCCTGTATGATTTAGGTGATTTGGAACGGGTCGCCTTGGCGGGGCGCGCCACACGCGGGATCGAGGCCAAGGCGGCCTACGAGATCATCGATAGCGAAATTGCCGCCTTCCTCCTCGGGCGGGCGGAACGTACCGCCGTTCCGGCCCTTACCGGCCTGCGCCGGCATTTCGACGCGGTGCGCGAGGAAGTCCTGGCCGAGGTCGGAGACGATGCCGACAAGGCGACGCGGCTTCTGGTCAACCGGTTGCTGCACGGCCCTTCCCAGGTGATGCGCGCGGATGCCGCCAGGCGAGAGGATTGGAGCACGGTCGAAGGCATTCTCAGGCGCTTGTTTAACCTTGGCGGTGACGCCGGTAATGCCAATGATAATGATAATGAGAAAGAGGAATAGATTTCCGTGGCCTTGGAAGAAAGCCTGAACCGGGTCGTCACCCGTTACGAAGAATTAGCGACCATCCTGGCTAGCCGGGACACCAGATCGGCTGCGGACTTGGTGCGATTGTCCAAGGAATATGCCGAGCTGACGCCGGTGGTCGATGCCATCAACACGTGGCGGAAGGTCAAGGAAGAGATGGAGGACTTGGCCAGCCTTATGGCTGGTGAGGACGGCGACAAGGAAATGCAGGTCCTTGCCGAGACGGAACAGAGGGAGCTTAAGGAAAAACTCCCGGAACTGGAACGTCAGGTCCAGGTCTTGCTGCTGCCCAAGGACGCCGCCGATGAGAAAAACGCCATCCTCGAGGTGCGTGCCGGAACCGGTGGCGAGGAAGCGGCGCTTTTCGCCGCCGACCTGTTTCGCATGTACCAGCATTACGCCGAAGCGAGGAAATGGAAGTTCGAGATCATGAATTTGAGCGAGACCGGCATCGGCGGGTGCAAGGAAGCCATTGCCTCGGTCGCCGGGCGCGGCGTTTTTGCGCGACTGAAATTTGAATCCGGCGTTCATCGCGTGCAGCGTGTTCCGGCGACGGAATCGAGCGGCCGCATCCATACTTCGGCGGCAACGGTGGCGGTGATGGCGGAGGCCGAGGACGTGGACGTCAAGATCGAGGACAAGGATTTGCGCATTGACGTATTCCGCGCCAGCGGTCCCGGCGGCCAATCCGTTAACACCACCGATAGCGCCGTCCGCGTAACCCACCTGCCCAGTGGCATCGTCGTCAGTCAGCAAGACGAGAAATCTCAGCATAAAAACAAGGCCAAGGCGATACGGGTGTTGCGCGCCAGGCTGTATGAGAAGGAACGGCAAGAGCGGGATGCCGAACGTGCCGCCGCCCGCAAAAGCCAGATCGGTTCGGGGGACCGCTCCGAGCGCATCCGCACCTACAACTTCCCACAAGGGCGGGTTACCGATCACCGCATTAATCTGACCTTGCATAAACTGGACAGGGTCATGGACGGCGACATCGATGATCTCGTCGAGGCCCTCATCGCCGAAGACCAGGCCAATCTCCTGGCTGAAATCACGTGACCTTGCCGGACACCGTTGGCGCCGTTTTTGACGAGGCCAACCATCGCCTGTCGGAGGCGGGAATTGCCTCGGCTAGGCTCGATGCCAGACTGTTGATAAGCTCGGTACTTGGCGTTGATCAGGCGACTTTGTATGGCCACCCCGAACGTCCATTAAGCATCGACGAGGGCGCCCGGCTAGCCGGCCTGGTGGCGAGGAGGGAAGGCCGCGAGCCGCTGGCCCGGATTCTCGGCCGGCGCGAATTCTGGAGCCTGCCGATGCGTGTCACCGCCGACACTCTCATCCCTCGTCCCGAGACGGAAACCCTTGTTGAGGCGGTTCTCGATCACCTTAATGGTGACAATGCCGAATCTGGCGGCGATGCCGGGGTTTCCATCCTCGACCTCGGCACTGGCGGCGGCTGCCTGTTGTTGGCGTTACTCAGCGAGCTGCCAACCGCCTGGGGGACTGGTGTCGACATTAGCGCCGCCGCTCTCGCCACCGCCGCCGCCAACGCGCTGAGCTTGGGGCTGGCGGAGCGATCTTGTTTCGTCCTTGCCGATTGGGGCGGCAGCTTGCGTTACCGATTCGACTTGATTGTTGCCAATCCGCCTTACATCGGCGATGGAGAATTGGCCGGTTTGGCACCGGAAGTGGCCGCTTTCGAGCCCAGGCAGGCGCTCACTGGCGGTCCCGACGGCATGGATTCTTACCGGGCCTTGCTTCCGCAATTATGTGGATTGTTGGCAACAGATGGCGCTGTTTTTCTAGAAATCGGCGCTGGCCAGGGTGCCACGGTGGCTGCCATGATTCGGCGGTATGGCCTTCAACTCATTGATATCAAACGAGATTTATTAAATATTGAACGTTGCATGGTGATTGGGCCAGGGAGCCGATGATCGGTAACCAGAAAAAAAGGGTTGGAATGTACTCGTTTCCCGATTAGTTATTAAACCTAAGCACGGGTTGCCAGGTGGGCCTTTGGCTACCCATTAACGGGCGTTACGACGCCCCTTTTCCCGGGCTGAAGCCAAAAGGATAGTGGATTTTCGCCATACGGTTCATGAGAGCCGTGCGGGGGTAAGCACTAGCCGGGGGAAGAAACCCAGCCAACGAACAACGAGTGAGATGAAACACGGTTCCAATCCCAGACGGGGACGTTCCCGCAACAATGGCAGGCGCCATTCTTCGTCCAAATCGGTTAACATTGAAAGCAACGGTCCGGAAACCAAGATCCGGGGAACGGTTCAGCAGGTGCTGGACAAATACCTTGCCATGGCCCGCGACGCATTTTCGTCCGGCGACCGTATCGCCGCCGAGGGTTTTTTTCAGTATGCCGAACATTATTACCGCGTCATTCACACCGGCCGCGACGCTCAGCAAGAGGGTCAGGCAGGCCGCGGCCGCAACGACAGGTCGCCGCGATTGGTCGCCGACAGCACCTCCTCGTCGGGCGGTGGCCAGACCGCCAACGCCATAGCGACCCCACTCGAGGCCCGGCCGGATGGCGAGGCCGAGACCAAAACCGAACCTCCACCTCCACCTCCACCTCAAAAAACCTTGGCCTGACGGCCCTGCCCCTTGACCTTCAGCACGTCTCCCGCCGAGATGGTGCCGGCGACGGTGATTTTGGCGTAAATGCCCATGTCGACATGGCCTAAGCCTTTCTGTAGGTCCTTAAGTAGGTTCATGTCGCGCTCGCCGCTCGCCGGGTTGACGTTGACGGCGGCGCAACGGTCGATGCGCGCCGTCACTTTCACCCGTGCCCGGCCAATGGTGATTTCCTTGTCCAGCCAGCCGAACTCGGCCCACGGCTCGCTACCTTGCAAGTAAAGATTGCCGCGAAAGCGCAAGGGATCGACGTAGCTGCCGGCAATCCTCTCCAGATCCTTAACCGAGGCCAGGTTGATTAGCGAGATCACCCGCTCGCGGTGATCCGTGAACATATACTCCGGCGGTGCTTCAATGAGACGTGGCTTGCCGTGGCTTTCCTTTCGCATGTAGGCGGCGAAGAAGTCCTCGATGACGGCGCGGCCGACCGGCGTGGTGATTAGGCCCGTGGCCACTTGCTTGCCGTCGCGAAAAATGGCAAGCCGCCCTTTGGCGGCGTTGAAACGGGTCTCCATCTTGGCCAGCCGTTCATTCCGCATCAGCATCAAGAAGGCTGTCTTGGGCAGCCATTTGGGTCGGTCGGCGTCGAAGCGGGTCGATGGCAGGGCGATGGCGAAACGCCGGTCGTGCTCGACACCCTGTCCCACCAAAAGATGGACGGAAGGCAGGGGCTCGGCCGAGAGCCCCTTGACCGGATAGCGAAAAATACGCTCGACGGTGATGGCCATGATGGCAAGATCGTCTCGACCCGCGCCGCTGTCAATGGCGGCGGTGGCAAGACACTAATCCCGCAATTGGCGCGAACCGGTGGTCCATGGGGAGGCGGCCCACAGAAGGTCATCGAAATTGGATTCCCGGCGAGATTTTCCGATGGTCCGTCGCTCGGGCCAAGGCCGAAAAAGAATCCGCTGCTGTATCACAAGACGAGGTGGCATCCAAACTTGGTAAAAAGATCGATGACTAATGCGCTGCCCGCGATGGGGCGGATATTCAATCGTGGCCCACGGGCGGCGCTATCATCTTCCCACCCGCTACCCCATCGTTGTTACTGGCGGCGTTCCGCCGCCGGTGGCATTCGGGATTGCCACATTTTTAGGAATCATGACATGGATGGAGATAGTTTGTAAGATCACACGGTTGCCGCTGCCGCTATTGTCGGCTCAGGGATGAACCGTTGCTAGCTCCCGGCTTCGGATGAAGGCAGCAAGGTGGGCAAGAGGCAATGGGATCGGAGTTGATCACCAGCCCTGTCCGGGTTGCTAAAAGAAGACGGCCTTGATGAAAGAAGGGTATCAGCATATCAAGAAGCATTGGCTTGTCGACATCTTATGGAAACGAAAACAGCAAGCCATCAAGGAACTGGAGAAGGGCTCCTCGTCCCCGGAATCGGCGCCCTTGGCGGAATCCGAAAGTGACCATATCGTCCATCATGTCGAGCGCGTGCTGGAGGCGCTGGAAAAACGGGACAGGGCCCGGCCGAAAACATATCATTGACTTTACCCTATTTTTCAATCCCATCCGTTCCTCTCCGTCATTCCCGCCTAGGCGGGAATGGCCTTTAAAGCCCAAGAGCGATCACAGGCCAAAAAAAATTGAAGAGGCCATTCGGACCAGAGCATGTGCGGCATAGCTGGATACCTGGATTTCAACGCCCCCCGGCGGGAACCTCTCCATAACCGGATTGCCGTCCTTAAGGCCATGCGCGATAGCATGGCGCATCGCGGGCCGGATGGGAAAGGTCACTGGGTTTCCGCCGACGGCCGGGTCGGGCTGGCGCATCGGCGTCTGGCCATCGTCGACCTGTCGGAGGCGGCCGGCCAACCCATGGCCAACGAGGATGGCGGCGTTCGGGTCACTTTCAACGGCGAGATTTATAATCACATGGCTTTGCGCCGTGAGTTGGAACAGGGTGGCCATCGTTTCTGCACCGATCACGCCGATACCGAGGTCATCGTCCACGGTTACGAGGAATGGGGCGCACAAGGGCTGAGCGAGCGGCTGGACGGGATGTTTGCCTTTGCGGTTTGGGACGCTGGGCGCAATCTTCTGACCCTGGTCCGTGACCGGGTTGGCATCAAGCCGGTCTATTTCACGCGAGTTTCCGGCTCTTTTCTTTTTGCCTCCGAGATCAAGGCCCTGCTTACCGACCGGCGGGTGTGCCGCGATGTGGAGATGGCGGCGCTCAATCATTATTTGAGCTTCCTGGTGGCGCCGGCGCCGCTGACCATGTTCAAGGATATTTTTAAGCTGCCGGCCGGCCATCTGCTTGAGGTCGACTTGAATGGCCGCATGTCGGCGCAGCGTTTCTGGAACGCGGTTCCTGGACGCGGCATCGAAGCGGCGGAGGTGGCGGGCCTCGGCGATGCCGGGCGAGAATGTTTCTACACGGATGGTATCCGCAAGCGCCTGGAGGCGGCAATCGGCAAACGCATGATGTCGGATGTGCCTTTCGGCGTCTTTCTGTCCGGTGGCATCGATTCATCCGCCAATGTCGCCTTGATGAGCCGGCTGACGGATCGCCCCGTCGAAACCTTTACGGTTGGTTTTAAAGATCACCCCCATCTGAATGAACTGGATTATGCCAGACGGGTAGCCGGGGAATTCAAGGCCCATCACCACGAAGTCCTCATCGACGAGGGCGATATGACGGGGTATCTCGATGACCTGGTGCATCACCAGGACGAGCCCATAGCCGATTGGGTCTGCATACCGCTTTATTTTGTCTCCAAGCTGGCCAAGGAGGCCGGGGTCACTGTCGTTCAGGTTGGCGAAGGATCGGATGAGCAGTTCTGCGGTTATTCCAGCTACATGACCTTTTTACGGCTCTATCGGAGCTTCTGGCGGCCTTACCTGCGCTTTGCTCCCGACCCGCTGCGCCGCGCCGCCGCCGCCGCCGCCGAGGGGCTGGCGCGCCGGCTTCCGGCATTCGACCGTTATGCCGAGGTCCTTGGCCGCGCGGCCAGAAACCAGGAGTTGTTTTGGAGTGGCGCGAACGCTTTTTGGAATGTTCACAAGAAACGGCTCATGAGCAAGGAAATCCATGGCGGGAATTGGCCGGCGTTGGCCGACACCGGCCTGGATATCGCCGGCGCCATCGACGCCGACAGCGCCGCCGTTATTGATTCCTTCCTGGTCCCATTCGATCGCCACCATCCAGGACAAGACGATCTCACACGCATGATCCACGCCGAATTCAGGTTGCGGCTTCCGGAACTTTTGCTCATGCGGGTGGATAAGATTGCCATGTCCGCTTCTGTCGAAGGCCGTGTGCCCTTTCTCGATCACAACCTGGTCGAGTTCACCATGGATATTCCCGGAGACTGGAAGGTCAAGGGCGGCACCAGCAAATACTTGCTCAAGAAAGCACTTAAGGGATTGCTGCCGGCCGACATCATTGATCGCCCGAAAATGGGATTCGGCGCGCCGATGGCAGATTGGCTGAGGGGATCGTTTGGGCGTCAGGCGGAATCCACGGTTCTTAAGTCGGATCTTTTGCGCCGCGATATCTTCGACCGCCGGTATGTTGCCGCCCTATTTAGCGACCATAGGCAAGGCCGGCGGGATCATGCGTTGCATCTGTGGACCTTGTTCAACCTTGCCGCCTGGCACGATCACTGGATCGTGGGCGCTTCCGCCGGCTAGGGGTTCCTTGATGACAGACCGCAGCTACCTTCTCACCCACTATCCGTTAACCACGGACTATATGGACCAGTTCAGGGAAAAAATCGACGATCATCCTGAGCACATCGTTGTCTCCAATATTTCCGCGGAAGGCTATTTGGATATCCTCATGTTTTTTTCGTCGTTGCGGGCGAAAACCATTTATTTGCCGGTCGTCGACGAGACAAGCCGGGTTCTCCTGCCGCTATTGAAGATTCTCAGCCTGATTTCCCGTCCTTCGCGAGGTATCGTGGTGGAGCCCGATTTCTCGATCCGGGAATTCGGGAAATTGGAAAGTATTGGCGACGCCCTGTTGATGCTCGTCGGCCTCATTGGCGGTGGGACCATTCTTTTGATGGATTGGTTACGGTTGAGACGGCTGCTGAAAATCCCGCGTATCGGCGTCTTCGATAATGCCCTCAAACGCGTCTTTTACCTGAAGACGAATCTCTGGCTCGGCGTGCATGCGGGCGGTTCCATCGCCCATACGGCCGGCGTCATCAGCG
>DASCPW010000076.1:0-3809 GCA_036012725.1 Rhodospirillales bacterium | reverse complement strand
CTAGGCGTGAACAAGGTCATGCGCCATACCAAGCCGACCCAGGGGGCGGAGGGTGGAATCATCGAGAAGGAAGCGTCCATCCACATCTCAAACTTGGCTCATATCGACCCCAAGACAAATCTGCCAACTCGTATTGGTTGTAAGATTCTTAAGAATGGCCGTAAGGTCCGCTTTGCGAAGCGGTCTGGCGAAGTGATCGATATCTAAAGGTTTGCGCGCCCATGACACGCTTGCAAGAACATTACCAAAATACCGTCAAACCGGCCCTGATTCAGGAATTCGGTTACAAGAACACCATGCAGGTGCCGAAACTGCACAAGATCATTATTAACATGGGCGTTGGCGAGGCTTCCCAGGACCGCAAGCTAATTGCCGGCGCCATCGAGGACATGACCCTGATTTCCGGGCAGAAACCGATAATCACCAAGGCCAAGAAGTCGATCGCGGCGTTCAAATTGCGCGCCGGCATGATTGTCGGCTGCAAAGTCACCCTTCGGCGCGATCGCATGTACGAATTTCTTGACCGCCTCATTAACGTCGCTTTGCCACGGGTTAGAGATTTTCGGGGGCTTTCGGCCAAGAGTTTCGACGGCAACGGCAACTTTGCCCTTGGTCTGAAAGAGCAGATCGTTTTCCCGGAGATTGATTACGACAAGGTTGACAAGATCAGAGGCATGGACGTGGTGATCTGTACGACAGCCGCCACCGACAATGAGGCGGTGGCTTTGCTGAGGGGTTTCAACATGCCGTTTACCAGTGGGGGAGTTGCCCAGGCGGCCGTCGAACAGGGCACCGAAAATGCAGAGGAAGAACCCATGAACGAGACAGCCGAAGAGAAAACCGAAGAGGCTAGTGGAGATTAACGGTATGGCTAAAGCAAGCAGCATAGAGCGCAACATGAAACGTCAACGGCTGACGGTGAAATACGCCGCCAAAAGAGCCGAACTGAAAGCCAAGTCGAAGGACGCAATGCTCTCTCCGGAAGACCGCTTCGAGGCGCGGATGAAGTTGGCGAAACTGCCTCGCAATTCGTCGCCCGTTAGGGTTCGCTTGCGATGCATGGAAACAGGCCGGTCGCGCGGCAACTACCGCAAGTTCAAGTTGTCGCGCATCGCCCTGCGCGAGCTTGCCTCCCAGGGCCTGATTCCCGGCATGATCAAAGCGAGTTGGTAGGAGGGTGAAAAGCATATGTCGATGACGGATCCCCTAGGTGACATGCTGACCCGAATCCGCAATGGCCAACGGGCGCGGAAAAACGCGATTGTCGCCCCATCCTCCAGGCTGCGGATGAATGTGCTCGATGTTCTCAAGCGAGAAGGATTCATCCGAGGCTATTCGCACTACGAGGTGCGGACGGGAATCAGAGAGATTAAAATTGAACTCAAATATCATGACGGCGACCCGGTAATCCGCGAGATCAACCGCGTTTCGAAGCCGGGACGGCGCGTATATTCAAAAATCAAGGATCTTTACAGGGTCTATAATGGTCTTGGTATTGCCATCTTGTCGACGCCACGCGGCGTGATGTCGGATGCCGAGGCCCGCGATGCAAACATCGGTGGCGAAGTGCTCTGCCAGGTCTTTTAGGGTTTTCAAGGGTTAGGACGAAAACGTGTCGCGTATTGGTAAATATCCCGTCAAGGTTCCCGGTGGCGTCAGTGTCGAGGTTTCGGGCCAGCAGGTGACCGCCAAGGGCAAGCTGGGCCAGCTCTCGGCGACTCTGCTGGACGATGTTGAAATCAAACATGACGGCGATTGGGTTTCCGTCACGCCGAGAAACGATACCATGCGCGCCCGTAAGATGTGGGGGACCGCCAGAAGTATCGTTAACAACCTCTTTACTGGCGTTTCCGAGGGTTTCAGCCGCAACCTTGAAATCAACGGCGTTGGTTACCGCGCCCAGATTCAGGGCAAGGAACTGGTGATGCAACTGGGTTTCAGTCATGACGTTCGCTACCCGATCCCCGATGGCATTGCGATTACCTGCTCGGATCAAAACCATATTGCGGTTCAGGGAGCTGACAAGCAGTTGGTCGGTCAGACGGCGGCTGAAATTAGACATTACAAGTTGGCGGAGCCATATAAGGGCAAGGGCATAAAATATGACGATGAAATCATTCGCCGCAAAGAAGGAAAGAAGAAATAGATCATGGCAAAGGCGAAGGATTTAAGAGAACGGCGCAAACGGCGCATACGGGGCAAGATCGGCAAGCAGTTGGGCAAGCGTCCGCGGCTTTCCGTGTTCCGCTCGGAAAAACATATCTATGCCCAGGTGATTGACGACCGCGAGGGTTGTACCTTGGCGGCGGCGTGCAGTCTGGAAAAAGATATGCGCGCCAAGTTCGCCACTGGCGCCAATGCGGGCGCCGCCAGCGAGGTTGGCAAACTAGTCGCCGAACGGGCATTGGCCGCCGGCGTCAAGGAAGTGATTTTCGATCGCGGTGAATATAAATACCACGGCCGGGTTAAAGCCCTGGCCGAGGCGGTTCGTGAAATCGGCTTGTCTTTTTAAGGATTTTGATTGATGGGGCAGACACCCAAGCGGACATCCCGGGAGGCCGGAAGTGGCCCCCGTCGTGGCGGGCGCGCGCAGCGTGGTGATCGGGAGCAACGCGAAGATCAGGAATTTGTCGACAAACTCGTCCATATCAACCGCGTCGCCAAAGTGGTCAAGGGCGGGCGTCGTTTTTCCTTTGCCGCGTTGGTGGTTGTCGGCGATGGCCGTGGCCGCGTCGGTTCCGGTTCCGGTAAGGCGCGCGAAGTTCCGGAAGCTATTCGCAAAGCCACGGAACAGGCCAAGCGAAGCCTGCTCAGAGTGCCTCTTCGCGACGGTCGAACGCTGCACCATGACGTCAAGGGCTGTTTCGGCGCCGCCAAGGTGGTGTTGCGTAGCGCCCCTCCAGGCACCGGCATCATCGCCGGCGGCCCCATGCGCGCCGTTTTCGAGACCATGGGGGTGCAGGACATCGTCGCCAAATCCATTGGCTCCTCCAATCCCTATAATATGATCAAGGCCACTTTCGATGCCTTGGCCAACTCCTTATCGCCGAGGGCCGTGGCGGCTCGGCGCGGCAAGCAAATTAGCGACATCGTCTCTCGCCGTGGTCGCGCTCGCCAGGGCGTGGAATCATGACGGACAAGAAAAAGATCTCGATCACTCAGATCCGAAGCCCCATCGGCCGGCAAAAAAATCAAAGGGCGACACTGATCGGTCTCGGACTTAACAAAATGCACAAGACCCGTGAACTCGAGGACACTCCCGCCGTGCGCGGAATGATCGCCAAGGTACACCACTTGGTGCGGGTCGAAAAATCAGGCTGATTTGTCGCGAGGGATGTTTGAAAATGAGACTCAACGAACTTTCCAATAACCCAGGTTCGCACAAGGCGCGTAAGCGGGTCGGCCGTGGCCAAGGATCGGGCAAGGGCGGCACCTGCGGGCGAGGCCACAAAGGGCAGAAGTCGCGGAGCGGCATATCTCTTTTGGGTTTCGAGGGTGGCCAGATGCCACTTTACCGGCGTCTTCCCAAACGTGGTTTCCACAATCTTTTTAGAAAGGAATTCGTGGAAATCAATCTTGGTTTCTTGCAAAAGGCCATCGACGCCGGCAAACTCGATCCATCAACACCGGTAGATGCGGCATCCTTGAAAGCGGCCGGCCTGGTTAAGAATTGCCAGCATGGCGTCAAGCTTCTTGCCAAAGGCGACATCAAGTAGAAGTTGACCATTGAGGTGGCTGGCGCGTCGAAGGCGGCGGTCACGGCCGTTGAGAAAGCCGTCGGCAAAGTTGTCATCGCTAAGACACAATCC
>DASCPW010000075.1:0-3577 GCA_036012725.1 Rhodospirillales bacterium | reverse complement strand
CTCGGCGTCAGCCAAGGTGGACTGATTTTACTCCGCCCTGGTGGACTGGATTTACTCCGCCGTTGACAGCCCTCCTTCAAGCCAGCCCGATCCTAACATCCGAGCTGGAATAGTTTTCGGGGGGAAGGTCAAGACATTTGGCCGGAGGTTGCGGAGGGCAAACTATTCCAATGAGACAATGGGGTTTAGGCTCCATCGCCCTTGTTACCGCCTAAATAATTGGCAATAACCTGAGTTGCCTATTATTTGGGCATTCCTGGATAGCCCCAGCCTTGCCCTACCATCTCCATCATTAGCAAATAATCTCATAACTAATTAAGAATAATAAGAAATTAGCTAGAAGCCAACTGCTCTCGGCAATTGGCTCGCCCTTTGCATATAGAGGTGTCGAAGGGGTTGCGTCCCCCTCCGTCGTACCAAGCAGCCCCATCTTTGACAAGGGAATCACTATCAATGAAACAAAAGCTCGTCGTCGTTGGGAACGGCATGGCCGGCATGCGAACGGTCGAGGAGTTGCTCGGGCTTGCTCCGGACCTTTACGACATTACCGTTTTCGGGGCCGAGCCTCACGGCAATTACAATCGAATTATGCTGTCGCCGATCCTCGCCGGCGAGAAGACGCTCGACGAAATCATGCTTAACAACGAGCAGTGGTACGCCGATAACGACATCACCCTTCACAAAGGTGAAGAGATATCCGGGATCAATCGGAAGAAGAGGTTGGTCAAGACGACTGATGGGCGAGCGGCCCCTTATGACCGCCTACTTCTGGCGACAGGTTCCGATCCCGTAATTCTGCCCGTTCCCGGCCACGATCTGCCCGGAGTCGTCTGCTTTCGCGGCATCCATGACGTGGAAGTGATGCTCGAGGCGGCCCACAAACACAAGAACGCGGTAGTTATCGGCGGTGGATTGCTCGGTCTGGAAGCCGCCCACGGCCTGATGAAGCAGGGTATGAAGGTGACGGTGGTTCAGTTGATGGACAGGCTGATGGAGCGTCAATTGGACGATGTGGCGGGAGCCATGCTGCGTTTCTCCCTCGAGGAGCGCGGGATGAAATTTCTGCTGTCGACCGAGACCGATTCCATCCTAGGCAAAAAAAGCAAATCGAAGCGCGTCACCGGGGTGAAACTGAAAGACGGCACCAAGCTTGCTGCAGATATCGTGGTGATGGCCATTGGCATTCGCCCGCGTACGGCCTTGGCGCGTGATGTGGGCATTTATTGCGAGCGCGGCATCGTGGTCGGAGACACCATGCAGACCTATGATCCGGTTGTTTACGCCGTCGGGGAATGCGTTCAGCACCGGGGCCAGACCTATGGCTTGGTTGCCCCACTGTTCGAACAGGCCAAGGTCTGCGCCAACCATCTGGCTGAATACGGGCATGCATCCTACAAGGGCTCGGTGCTCTCCACCCGCCTCAAAGTGACCGGAATCGATTTGTTCTCGGCGGGGAATTTCGAAGGCGGGGAAGGGACGGAAACGCTGCTTTTCCAGGATGCCGGTCGGAAGGTCTACAAAAAGCTGGTTCTCAAGGATAACCGCATACAAGGGGCGGTCTTCCTTGGCGACACGGTAGACGCCGCCAAGCACTTCCAGCTCATGCGCGACAAGGTGGATGTTTCGGATGAGCGTGACCGCTTGTTGTTCGGTCATTCCGCCCTCGGCGGTTCGGGACGCGGCACCGAGAATGCCATCCTCGCCATGAGCGACGAAACCGAGGTCTGCGGGTGTAACGGAGTCTGCAAAGGCGATGTTGTCCGCGCCATCACGGAGAAGAAGCTGTTCACCCTGGACGACGTGCGCACCCACACCAAGGCCTCGTCGTCCTGCGGTTCCTGCACCGGCCTGGTGCAGCAGATTCTTGCCTTCACCCTGGGCGGTGATTATTCCGAAACCCCGGCTAAGAAGCCCCTTTGTAAATGCACCGAGTTCAGCCACGACGAAATCCGCAAATCGATCCGCGACAACGAACTCAAGACCATCCCTGAGGTTATGGCCTTTATGGAATGGCTCACTCCGGACGGCTGCCCGATGTGCCGACAGGCGCTCAACTATTATCTGCTCTGTGCCTGGCCGGGCGAATACGAGGATGACGGGCAGTCCCGCTTCATCAACGAGCGGGTGCACGCCAACATCCAGAAGGACGGTTCCTATTCGGTGGTGCCGCGCATGTGGGGAGGCTTGACAACTCCCGATGAGTTGCGAGTTATTGCCGAGGTGGCGGAGAAGTTTTCCGTTCCCACCGTCCACATCACTGGCGGCCAGAGGATCGATCTGCTGGGCATCGACAAGGAAGACCTACCGGCCGTCTGGAGCGATCTCAACAAGGCTGGCATGGTTTCCGGACATGCCTACTCGAAGGGTGTGCGAACGGTCAAAACCTGCGTCGGCTCAGAATGGTGTCGTTTCGGCACCCAGGCATCCATGGCCATGGGCGTTAAGTTAGAAAAAGCCTGTTGGGGTTCCTGGACCCCCCATAAATTCAAAATGGCGGTTTCCGGCTGTCCCCGTAATTGCGCCGAGGCGACGATCAAGGACTTCGGCGTGGTGGCCGTGGAATCGGGCTGGGAACTACATGTCGGCGGCAATGGCGGTGTCAAGGTGCGGGCCACCGACATGCTGTGCAAGGTGGAAAGCGAAGAGGAGGTCCTGGAGTACTGCTTCGCCTTTCTCCAGCTATACCGCGAGAAGGCCCAATATATGGATCGTACGGCGCACTGGCTCGAACGGATAGGGCTGTCTTATGCCAAGCAGCGCGTCGTCGAGGACGGGGCCGGGCGCAAAGAGCTCTCGGAACGGTTCCAATATTCCCAGCGCTTCGTCCAGAAGGACCCCTGGCAAGAACGCGCCGAGAAACGGGTAGCGGCCCATGAATTCACCCCCTTGAAAATGGTGGTATGACAATGAGCGAATGGGTTGAAATTGGCAGGGTCGAGGATATTCCTCTACGTGGTGCTCGCGTTCTCAAGACTGAGGGCGGCGATATCGCCGTTTTCCGTAGTGGCGATGACCGGATATTCGCTCTTGATGATCGGTGCCCGCATCGTGATGGCTCGTTGTCGCAAGGCATCGTTCATGGCTGGAAGGTCACCTGTCCTTTGCATAATTGGGCCATCGAACTGGCCAACGGCAAGGCCGTGCCCCCGGACGAAGGCTGCGCCACTAAATATCCGGTACGCATTAAGGATGGTGGGTTTTCGTTGCAGCTTGCAACGAGCCTCATAACGCAAAGGCATCTGAAAATGGTTTCGGCCTGATCCGGGCCGCTAAAAAAAATTCAACATCCCTGAGCGTATTAAAGATATGTATGTGGATACACTTGATCACTTCGCCGGCGTTGCCGAAAAGAAAACGGGCCTTCTCAGGAACAACCCTGACCTGCCCCCAAGGTTTGTACCACATCCTAAGTTAGTTTGTTTGCCATCCGTTCTGAAGCCTGTCCGTCATCAAAACATTCGGGACTGTTGAGCCTATTTTTTACCGGAGGATCTGGCTCATCTTGGTTTGATGTTAAGCCGCTTGTCGTTGATGGTTCAAGCGGCGTTTTTGAACGGTCCGTTTTTTGATCTTCTCT
>DASCPW010000074.1:0-3624 GCA_036012725.1 Rhodospirillales bacterium | reverse complement strand
GACCCGAAGTCCGTCCCGTTTAGATTCACCCGTCGGGTGTGCCATGCCAACCACTCCATCAACTCCTCAACATATTGATTCTTATAGCATAATCTCCATCTCAGGGCATCGATTAACGAGTTCATCTGGGAAATGGGGGTCCAGGCCGCCCAGAACAGCGCCATCAAAGCCCTGGTCGATGGCTAGAACCTTGAGGCCGCTGTTCTTCGCCTGTGCGGTCAGGGCAAGGGGTCTCTCCTGCTTATCCTTGTTGGCAAAGGGTTTGCCAAACTCCGGGTCGCCATAAAACAGGGCATTCTGGATGATCCCGTCTATCGAGCGAATATGGGTGCGGGCGGGGTTGCTCTTGGTCTCATCGTCGGCTTTTCGCTTGACCAACAGATTAAGACCATTTTCGGTGATGAGCACGAAATTGGGGCGTTTTTTGTGGGCGAAAGTGCTGATCTACTGCACGAACTTGCGCAGCTCCTCGCGATAATCGAGGACGATGCCGCGTTGGACCGTTGGCGCGGTTTGCTCCTTTTCAGTGGCCTTTAGCTGAATGCGTACATTGCCTTTTTCCTGGGCTTCGGCGGCACCGCCGGCGAGGACAAGGGCAGCCAGAAAAACGGTAATCAATGATCGGTACATCGGCGTAGTCCTCATTGCGAGGGATTCCTGGGTCATGCCAACAACGCCGCCACCTCTTCGGCGATGGCCAACGCGGCGGTCAAGCCCGGTGATTCTATTCCGTACAGGTTTATCAACCCCTTAACCCCATGTACCGCTGGCCCTTGAATGACGAAGTCGGCTGGGGCTTCGCCGGGCCGCTGGATTTTCGGCCTGATACCGCTATATCCGGGCCTCAGGGCTCCGTCCTTCAGGCCGGGCCAGTAGCGGCGGATGGCCTCGTAGAAACCGTCGACGCGACTGTCATCGATGGTAAAATCTATTTCCTCTACCCATTCCACATCAGGGCCGAAGCGCCCTTGTCCGGATAGGTCCCGGGTGTAATGGATGCCCAGGCTGGCGGCACCCGGCAGCGGGTAGATCAGGTGTTTGAACGGTGCCTTGCCGAACAACAAAAAATAGCTGCCCTTGGCGAGGTGGAGGGGCGGAATGGACTCGCCCGCCAGGCCATTGACGGCGGCGGCGACGTTTTGCGCAGCGAGGCCGGCGCAATTGACCGCCAGCCGGCAGGAAAGCCGCATGGGATCGGTACCGCCCACCGCCAGCGTGACCCGCTCGCCATCGGCCCGTCCTCCGGCGACGGGGCTGTGAAAAGCAAAGGCGGCGCCGTCGCCTTCCGCCTCACCCTGAAGACTGAGCATGAAGGCGTGGCTGTCGAGAATGCCGGTGGATGGGGATTTCAACGCGGCACGGCAACGCAGCAAGGGTTCCAGGCCACGGACAGCCGCCGCGTCCAGCCATTCCAGGTCGCCGACGCCGTTTTCGCGGCCGGTTTTCAGAAGGGTGCCGAGGAGTGCTGTTTCCTCGTCATTGGTGGCGATGATCAGCTTACCGCAGCGCTGATGCTCGATACCATGTTCGCCCAGGTAGGCATAAAGCATGTCACGCCCCTTGACGCAAAGGCGCGCCTTGAGGCTGCCAGCGGGGTAGTAAATACCGGCGTGGATGACCTCGGAGTTACGTGAACTTGCCCCCGTGCCGATGGTTTCCGCCGCCTCCAGGACGATCACCTCGCGGCCGGCTCTCGCCAATGCGCGGGCTACCGCCAGCCCAACCACCCCTGCCCCGATCACCGCGCAATCGATACGATCCATCTTTCATTCCCCGATTTTTCCGGCGCCGCTGAGTTTGCGGTGACGGGAGGGTACGGTCAAGCACCCCCCCTCACCAAGATGTGAAAGCAATTTTGTTGCAATGTCAGTCCCTTCGGTACCACATTTACCTCTATGGAACAGGCACCCCACGTTCCGTTTTTGCTGTCGGTTTCGATTACTGTTCTTGCCCTCTTTCTTTTGTTGGGCATGCCCGCGGCCGGCTTCGCCAATCTCGAGCGTTGGAAGCGGGAATGGCCAAAAACGGAATTTGCCAAGCATTCGGTTTATTTTGAGGAGATTCTTTCCGGCGGTCCGCCCAAAGGCGGGATTCGCTCCATCGGCCATCCTGTTTCCGTATCCGTATTCAAAGTCAAGGTACTGACCGATACCGAGCCGGTCATCGGGCTCGTCATCGACGGCGATGCCCGCGCTTATCTGTTGAGTGTTTTGACCCGCCACGAGATCGTCAACTATATAGTTGGCGGGATTCCGGTGACGGTCACTTACTGCCCTTTGTGTAATTCCGGGATTGTGTTCGACCGCTCGTTGGGTGGCAAGGTGCTGAATTTCGGCACAACCGGCAAGCTCAGGAATTCTGATCTGGTTATGTATGACCGGCAGACCGAAAGCTGGTGGCAACAGTTCCTGGGAACAGCCATCGTCGGTGAACTGACCGGTAAGAGCCTGAAAATGATCCCCTCGCGGCTTGAATCCTTTGCTAATTTCCGCGCCCGTGCCCCTACCGGTAAGGTTCTGGAGCCTCATGGATACAGCTACAACCCTATGCGTTCTACGACACGAGGAACCGTCCCTATGGATTTTTTACGGGCCAATTGCCAAAGGGGATTGGGGCGATGGTGCGGGTTGTCGCCATCGGCAACGAGGCCTGGAGTCTACCACTCTTGCGGCGGAAGGGCGTCATCACCAAGGGTGATTTGGTAATCAGCTGGAAGGCGGGCCAGAGCTCATCCCTCGATACGCGCGAGATCGCTCCCGGGCGCGACGTCGGCAACGTCGTCGTCCAACGCGGCGGCAAGGACATCGTCCACGACGTCACCTTTGCCTTCGTCTTCCATGTCTTTCACCGGCAAGGAGTTATCCATACCCAATAGACCTGTCGGCAAGCATTGCTCCGCTTTGTGACGGGCGCTACATTCGCGTCACATAGACAGCACGCAATCATGACTTGGCGGCAAGCGCCGCCGCCCAGACGAGGGAGGCCGTTTGATGAGCGCCCATGTTGTCGTTGTCGGCAACGAAAAGGGCGGTAGTGGCAAATCGACCGTCGCCATGCACCTGATCGTTGGCTTCTTGAAAACCGGCCAGTCCGTCGCCAGCATTGATTTGGATCTTCGCCAGGCAACCTTGTCGCGCTGCATGGGCAACAGGCGCGTCCATGAATTGGCGCAAGGACTGGATCTGCCGATGCCCGAATACGTTGGCTTCGACACCGTCGAAGGGGATGAGGAGGGGTGGTTGAAGGAGCTGGTCCCGCGTTTGGCCGCGGATTTCGATGTCCTGGTTATCGATACGCCTGGCAGCGACAACAGCCTTAATCGCCTGGGGCATTCGTTTGCCGACACCCTGATCACGCCCTTAAACGACAACTTAATCGACTTGGACGTTCTGGCACGGGTGGAAAACGAAAGCGTCAAGATTATCAGCCCCAGCCATTATGCCGAAATGGTCTGGGAGCAAAAGAAGGCTAAGGCGATCCGTGACGGCGGTTCCATCGATTGGATCGTCGTGCGCAACCGGTTGAACTCCCTGGATGCCCGCAATAAATGCCGGATGGAGCGGTTGTTGCGTGACTTGTCCTCGCGCATCGGCTTTCGCATCGTTTCCGGCTTGGGCGAAAGGG
>DASCPW010000073.1:0-6955 GCA_036012725.1 Rhodospirillales bacterium | reverse complement strand
CCGTTGAAATAAAAATTTTGCCGTCTCCGATCCGGTCTGTATGGGCCGCTTGTTGGATGGCTTCGACCGCCCTCTCGACAAGATCGTCGTCGATGACCAGTTCGATCTTCACCTTGGGCAGGAAATCGACCACATACTCGGCACCGCGGTAAAGCTCTGTATGTCCTTTCTGGCGCCCGAACCCCTTGGCCTCGGTGACGGTCATTCCCTGTAGGCCAATTTCATGCAAGGCTTCCTTGACCTCGTCGAGCTTGAAAGGTTTGATAATAGCTTCGATCTTTTTCATCTCATCGCCTTTATCCATTCCGGTGGTTTGACGGTCCGACGGGGCACCGTGAAATCTTTGGCACGCAAACAACTACGAGCATATTCCAAATTCATAAAATGTATAAAATGCATAAAAGTGCATAAGCTATGCCAAGTCTGAAAGGAAGGCGTTACTTACCGACAACCAGCTGAATAGCGCCTAAAATTTAGGCAAATGTCAAATTATCAGGCATTACCATTGAGGCCGGCGTTACCACCGTGCCGGTGAGCGCCTTTTACGAGAACGCCGATGCCGATCACTTTGCCCGTTTCTGTTTTTGCAAGGAGGACGGGATTTTGGACGAGGCCATCGACAGGTTGCGGCGGCATTTCGGTGGCGGCGGCGCTTGACGGGCCAGGGGCTTGGCATTACTTAAATGACCCGCCCGTGGTGGCTGTAGCTCAGTTGGTTAGAGCACTAGATTGTGGATCTAGGGGTCGTGGGTTCAATTCCCATCAGCCACCCCATTAAGTTGATGGACCGGCCGAAGGCATCGAGACAAAGGATCAACATGAATTTCTCAGCTCCAGGAAATGTTCCTTTGGGCAGGGTTTTCATTTCAGCAAGGCCATACCGCCGAAGGATTTCCTAGCCTATATTATGACCGTCAATAGCGTCTCCGTGGACCAGAATCCCATCCGGTAAGCATTTTTCTTTCTTTAAGCGGGCAAGATTGGCAGAATGCCGGTGGCGGGGCAGTGAAGCCCCGTGTTTTTTTATCTCCCCAGGAGAGGGGTTGTCACGGTTATGTTATATTGGCTCGAAACAGCGTGTGAGTTATGACATCGCGAAACGGAAACTTCATTTTAGATATCAAAAAAGAAACACGATTGGGCAATACAATGAAGAAACGGCATGGAATTCTGGTCATCTATGTGATTTTGCTGGTTTTGCTTTTCCCGGCGCCAGGGTTTTCCGACGGTATTGGCCAGGGTGCGGAAAGGTTCATCGTCTCTCTTGCCGACAGGGCGATCACGTCGCTGACCGGAGAAGGCGTCACGCCGGAGAAGCGGATGCAACGGTTTCGTTCTCTTTTGATCGAGCACTTTGCCGTCAAGACCATTGGCAGGTGGGTCTTGGGACGCCACTGGCGGAAGGCAACGCAAGGGGAACGCGAAGAATACCTTAATTTGTTCGAGGATCTGCTGGTGGTCACCTATGCCGAGCGTTTCGCCAAATATTCGGGCGAAACCCTAGTGATTTCCAAGTCAGTGGTCGTCGGCGGCAAGGATATTGTCGTTTATTCATCGCTGAATCGAGCCGAAGGACTAAAGCCGCTCAAGGTTAACTGGCGGGTACGGGCGCGGGGCGGAAATTTCAAAATCATCGATATCATCGTCGAGGGCATCAGCATGGGGCAAACCCAACGTTCGGAATTCGCCTCCGTAATTCTCCAGAATAGTGGCCAGGTCGAAAGCCTTCTCAGCCAATTGCGCAAACGGTTAGAGAACGACGCCTGATCCGGGTTTTCATCCGTTTCCGCCATGGAATGATGGTTAGACACGCCGCGACGCCAAGAGCCCGTCCCATGACTGAAGGCATGTCATTATCCATCGAGACCCCCTCCGGCAAGGACGAGGCATACGAGAACTTTCCTGTCGGCTCGTGGTTGCTACCGCGAAAATTACGTCCTCACATCGCCATTTTTTATGCTTTTGCCCGCGCCATCGACGACATCGCCGATAATCCCAATCTTCCGGCGGACGTGAAAGTCACCCGCCTCGATGGGTTCGAAGACGTGGTGCTGGGCCGCAATCATGAAAACCCTTTCTTCGGCAAGGCCCAGGCTATGCGAAAGAGTTTGGCCGAAACGGGTGTCTCCACGCGCCATTGCCTCGATCTGCTGGCAGCCTTCAAACAGGACGCCACCAAGTTGCGCTACCGGGATTGGGACGACCTCCTTGGCTATTGCATCCTCTCGGCGGCACCTGTTGGACGCTACCTGCTTGATCTTCACGGTGGGTCCCGGGACGGTTATGGTCCTTCGGACGCCTTATGCATGGCCTTGCAAGTCATCAACCATATTCAGGACTGCCAGGAGGATTACCGCTCACTGGACCGCGTCTATCTGCCAATGGATTGGATGCAACAGGCGGGTGCCACAGTCGAAGAGCTGGATGCCGCCGCCGCCAGCCCGGCCATGCGCCGGGTTCTCGATCAAACCTTGCATGCAACGCAAACTCTGATGAACGAGGCTCGCGTCCTGCCCAGCGGCCTTAAATCACGCCGTTTAGGCATGGAATCGGTTTTCATCATCAATATCGCCGATGCCTTGATTTCGCTGCTTGGCCGCCGTGACCCCTTGCGCCGGCGTGTGGAGCTTTCCAAGGCCGGGTTCATCATCAGCGGCTTCAAGGGCGTGCTGTCGGTTCTGTTCTGATCTGTCACATGTTGGCCGACGTCCTCGCCGTCCTCGGTATTATCTCCTTTGCCCTTTGGGCGGGGTTGTTACTGTTGCGGGGAGGGTTTTGGCGCGCCGACCAGCGCCTTGACGGGACGGTGGCGGACGAACGGCGGAATTGGCCCCGCGTGGTCGCGGTGATTGCCGCCCGCAACGAGGCGCCAACCATTGCACGGGTGATTGATTCCCTGCTCAAACAGGATTATCCCGGTGATTTCCATATTGTTCTGGTCGACGACAATAGCGACGACGGCACCGCCGAGAAGGGGCGGGCGGCGGCCGGGAGTTGCGACCGGCTGGGCATCATCGACGGCAGCCTCCTGGAGCCCGGTTGGACGGGCAAGCTATGGGCCCTCAACCAGGGTCTTGAAGAGGCCGAAAGGATATCCCCGGAGGCAACATATATTCTACTCACCGACGCCGATATCGACCACGACCCCGAAAACCTGCGCCGACTGGTGGCGAAAGCCGAAAACCACCGTCTCGACCTGGTTTCCCTGATGGTGTTGCTCCGGTGTGAAAGTCCCTGGGAGCATCTGCTAAACCCCGCTTTCGTCTTTTTTTTCCAGAAACTTTATCCCTTCTCTTGGGTCAACGACCCGGATCGTCCCGCCGCCGCCGCCGCCGGAGGCTGCATGCTGGTGCGCCGGACGGCCTTGGAGCGAGCCGGAGGTGTCGGTTCCATCCGTGACCGCCTTATCGACGATTGCGCCTTGGCCGCGCGGATCAAACGGAGCGGACCCATCTGGCTTGGCTTGGCCGAAAAGGTTCACTCTTTGCGCTCTTATGACCGTTTGCGGGGTACTTGGAAGATGGTTGCGCGAACCGCCTTTACGCAGTTGAATCAGTCTATCTTGGCCCTGATCGGCACGGTCATCGGAATGTCGTTGCTTTACTTGGCGCCGCCCGCCGTGGCGCTGGCCGGCGCGGCGGGCGGCGAAACGGCGGCGTTGTTGTCCGGTCTTGCCGCCTGGCTTTTAATGGCTGTCGCCTACCGGCCGACGTTACGGCTCTATGGGCAGTCTGGCTGGCTGGCTTTGCTGTTGCCGTTGGCGGCGCTGCTGTTCACCCTGATGACGGTGGATTCGGCGCGTCGGCATTGGTGCAAACAAGGTGGTTCCTGGAAAGGCCGCAGCTATAAATTTTCCATTGGATGACGGCGGCGCGTTTCTCGTGTATCCATTAGCCACCATGACAGGAGCCCAATCAGACCTGACCCTGGTCGAGGCTATGGACAAAGTTGAGTCCTTGGTTAGGCGGTCCAAGACAACCTTTTTCTGGGCCATGCGCCTTTTGCCCGAAGCGAAACGAAACGCCATGTACGCGGTCTATGCTTTTTGCCGCGAAGTCGACGATATTGCTGATGAACCCGGCATTGAGGCGGAAAAGCGCGCCCGTCTCAGCGAGTGGCGCCAAGAGCTAGAGAATGTTTTTGCCGGCCAGGGACGGTTTCCCGTCTCTCTGGCCCTGGCCGGGGCGGCCACCGGTTTCGGCCTTGAGAAAAAAGATTGCCTGGCCATTGTTGACGGCATGGAGATGGATGCCAGCGACGCCGTCCGGATTGCCGACGGCGAAGAATTCAACCTCTATTGTGACCGGGTAGCTTGTGCCGTCGGGCGTTTGTCTGTCCGTGTGTTTGGCATCGATGGCGAAGACGGCAACCGGCTTGCCCGCTCCTTGGGCCAGGCCCTGCAAGTGACAAACATCCTTCGCGACCTGCATGAGGACGCCATGCTCAACCGCCTCTATTTGCCTGCTGATCGTTTGCGCGCTCATGGCATCACCGAATTGGAGCCAATGGCGGTTCTCGACCATCCCGCCCTACCAAAGGTTTGCGACGAATTGGCCGAATTGGCTAACCGCCGCTTCCAGGAGACGGCGACAATTCTTAGTCTTTGCGATCGCCGGGAAGTCCGCCCGGTGCTGATGATGATGGTTGCCTATCGCCTCATCTTCCAGCGTCTGCAACGGCGGGGCTGGAAAAGGAACGCGCAACCGATGAAGCTCTCCTTGATCGACAAGATCTGGATCGTTTTGCGCTATGGGATTGTTTAGAAGTGGCTTCCACCGCGCATGTCGTTGGCGCCGGTCTTGCCGGTCTGTCTTGTGCTGTTGGGCTAACGCAGGCGGGATGGCGGGTGGTGGTCCACGAAGCGGCGATGCTGGCCGGCGGGCGGTGCCGCTCCTTTCATGATCCGGTCCTCGACCGGCTAATCGACAACGGCAACCATATCCTGCTCAGCGGCAATTCCTCGGCTTTTGCTTATCTTGAAGAGATTGGCGCCGGCGGCAGCCTCGTCGGTCCCGACCGGGCCTCCTTTGCCTTTTTCGATCTGCAAAGCAGCTATCGCTGGACCGTCCGGATCGGCTCTATCCTTACTCCCTGGTGGCTTGTTTCCGGAGGGGCACGGGTGCCAGGGGCTAGGTTTTTCGACTATTTGCAGGGGCTGCGCTTGGCCTGGGCGGGGGAAGACAGCACCGTTGCCGAGTGCTTGGCAGGTGGTGGCACCTTGTACCGGCGGTTCTGGGAACCCCTGGCCGTGGCCGTTCTCAATACCAGCGCCGAGGAGGGCTCGGCGGTGCTGTTTCGGTCCGTTCTGCGGGAGACTTTCGGGCGCGGCGAAGCGGCCTGTCGTCTACGGATTGCGCGAACGGGTTTAAGCGAAAGTTTCATTGCTCCGGCCCTGGCTTTCCTGGAGCAGCGAGGCTATCCGATTCGCTTGAACCGGCGGCTGCGCTCGCTGGTTTTTGATAACGGCCTAGTATCGAGGCTCGATTTCGGAGCCGGCAAGGTGGACTTGGCGGTGGGCGACGCGGTTGTTTTGGCGGTTCCTCCGGCGGCGGCGGAGGGTTTGGTTCCTGGCTTGGTCGTTCCGCGGGCAAGCCGGGCCATCGTCAACGGTCATTTCCGCCTGCAACGATGTTACGATGAGATATTTTGCCTGGGGCTAATTGGCGGGATCGGTCAGTGGTTGTTTGTACGCGGCGACATTGCATCCGTCACTGTCAGTGCCGCCGACGACCTTGCCAAATCGCCCGTGAATACGATTGCCGCTAGTCTCTGGGGCGAGATCGTCCGCGCCCTTGAACTCGGTGACGCCGCCCTTCCGGCCTACCGAATAGTCAAGGAAAAGCATGCCACCTTTGCTCAAATTCCACCCGAAGTCTCGCGCCGGCCCGGCGTCGGAACACAATGGAGTAACCTGTTCCTTGCCGGCGACTGGACCGATACCGGTCTTCCCGCGACCATCGAAGGCGCGGTCCGGTCGGGCCGCGCCGCTGCCACCGCCGTTCGTTCTTTGATGTAAGCACTTGACAAAATAAGATAATTTTTTACAAATCCTCATGCTTTAACTTGTCGGACAGTGCTTGAACCTGCCGAATCTTGATGACGGCATGATGAAACCGCTTCCGATTAGGATGGCTATTCATGACCATGACCAACGTAACGAGTTTACTGGACAGGTTGGCGGCGCCTGAAGGCTCCAAAGAAGATCCCATAGAAAAGCTGGTCGAAGAGGCCTCGGACTGGCTCATCTCCCGACAGGCCAAGGACGGTCATTGGGCCTTCGAATTGGAGGCTGACGCCACCATCCCGGCCGAATACATCCTCCTTAACCATTACCTGGACCTAGTCGATGGTGAAACCGAGACGAAGCTGGCAACTTATCTTTTCTCCATCCAAGCGAACCACGACGGATGGTCTCTTTATCACGGCGGTGATTTCGATATCAGTGCTTCGGTGAAAGCCTATTTCGCCCTCAAATTGGTCGGGGAGGATATTGACGCCCCTCACATGGTGAAGGCGCGCGATGCCATTCTGGCTCATGGCGGGGCGGCGAAATGCAACGTTTTCACACGTTACACCTTGGCTTTGTTCGGGCAGGTGCCATGGCGCGCCGTGCCGGTATTCAAGGTAGAGGCGCTGTTGTTGCCAAAATGGGCGCCTTTCCATATCAACAAGGTGTCTTACTGGTCGCGTACCGTGATGGTGCCGCTGATGATTCTGGCGGCGCTCAAGCCCATGGCGCGTAATCCAAAAAATATCGATATCAAGGAACTCTTTGTCGTCCCAGCGGAAAAAGTAAGAAACTATCTTACCAATCCGTCCGGCCATTGGCTGGGCGCGTTGTTGATGTTTGTCGACCGCATGGCCCGTCTGGCCGAGCCTTTCTTTCCCAAGTTTCTGGAGGATCGGGCCCTCGATCAGGCCATGGCCTTCATCAAGGAACGGCTCAACGGCGAGG
>DASCPW010000072.1:0-23063 GCA_036012725.1 Rhodospirillales bacterium | reverse complement strand
GCGGCGTCTGGCGCTAGATTCCGGTGGTTTTCAGTTATCGCGGAGTTACCGATGCGACGTTTCACCTTGCTCTCCGTTCTCAGCTGGGGCTTTTTCGCCGCCTAGGCGCCGGCTTGCGGCGCCCAGGTTCCCGTTCCCGAGAGCTACGGCGAGGCCATAAAATGGTACCAACGCGCCGCCAAGGCGGGCAATGCCCAGGCCCAGTTCACCCTCGGCATGAAGCTGGAAGACGGTCATCATGGGCAGGCCGATCCCGCCGCCGCCTTTCACTGGTACTTGTTGGCCGCCGGGCAGGACCATGTCCAGGCCCAGTACAAGCTTGGCCTTTTTTATTACCAGGGGAAAGGCGTCGACAGGGATCTCTCGAAGGCGGCCCAATGGTATGAAGCGGCGCCGGCTGGTGGATCACAACGAGCCCAATACAACCTGGCCCTGATGGTCGAGCGCGGCCTGGGGGTCCGGCGCGATCCAGGGCGGGCGATGAAGTTATATGAAAAAGCCGCTGCTCTTGGCATCGTCCCGGCGCGTCTCAACCTGAGCCTGCTTTTCGCCCGCGGGGCCGGCGTCGAGCGGGATCCGCTGCTGGCCTACATGTGGCTGGAAATGGCCATTGCCGGTGGCGTTCAAGGCTACGGCGCCTACCGGCGAAACCTCGCCAACATGCTGACCGCCGAGCAGATCGCAAAAGCCGAGCGACTGGCCCGGGAAAGACCCGGGGAGATCGAACAAGAGCGGAAGGAATAACGCCGAGAAAGGTGGCGGGTGCCGCGACGGCGCTTCCCTCGGAGGGCGCTTGACAGCCTTCCGCCTTTCGTCCCATATGCCGCCGGGGTGCCGGTATCTGCTTACGGGGCGGAGTAGCTCAGCTGGTTAGAGCAGCGGAATCATAATCCGCGTGTCGGGGGTTCGAGTCCCTCCTCCGCTACTATTAAGTGGTCCACCGCTTAACAGGAGCAGGCCAGGCAAGTGTCGACGCCGGTCCAAACAAGATTGTGGCGCCGAGAACGGCTGTTATTTCAAAGCAACGCCTTATGACGCGGATCAATTCCATGGCTGGTATTTACAGCCGATATTCCCTTGATAATCTAGAGTAATTTTTTTGCGGCAAGGCGAGATTTCGAGACCGCCCCGTTCAGCCACTTCGTCATCTCTCTCGGCCAATTCACTTTGCATTTACTCGATTGCCAGCCGTGGCTAACCAAACGCCGCCACCGCAAGCCTGGAATCCAGACCCCAATGACCGTTGACAATAAAGGCCGAAAGGCTATAGTTCCGCCGCTTTGCACGGGCCTTGCGGGGCTCCGTGGAAGACCATAAATCCATTAACTCGAATTTATTGACCCAATGGGGCTCTGATGTTCGCAGTAATCAAAACCGGCGGCAAGCAATACAAAGTAGCGAAAGATGACGTCATCGCCGTCGAGAGCTTACCCGGCGATGCCGGAACCGAGGTCAAGTTCAGTGACGTGCTGATGATAGCCGATGACGGCAAGGCGCCCAGCGTCGGCGCGCCTTTTCTCGCCAAGGCCACAGTTTTCGCCGAAGTGTTGGAGCAAAACCGGGGACCGAAGATCATCGTCTTCAAGAAGCGCCGCCGCAAGGGCTACCGCCGCAAAAACGGCCACCGTCAGAACCAGACCATGCTCCGCATAACCGGCATCAGCGCCACCGGCAGCAAGCCGGCGGCGGCGAAACCGGCGGCAAAGAAACCATCGACGGCAAAGCCGGCAGCCAAAAAACCGGCGGCAAAGAAACCATCGGCGGCAAAGCCGGCAGCCAAAAAACCGGCGGCCAAAACCGAGGAGTAAGGCAAGATGGCACACAAAAAAGCTGGCGGCAGTTCGCGTAATGGCCGCGATAGCGCCGGCCGACGCTTGGGCATCAAGAAATACGGTGGCGAAATCGTCGTTCCGGGCAACATCATCGTCCGCCAGCGTGGCACCAAATTCCATCCCGGCGAAGGCGTCGGTGTCGGCAAGGACCATACGATTTTCGCTCGCGTTGGAGGCCAGGTCAGGTTCCGGCGCAAGGCGGCTGGACGGGTTTTCGTGGCGGTGGAGCCACCCGCCTAGGCTCTATTAGAGCTTGGCCACTGTGCTCTTAGCGGGGGAATGGCCAGCCATTCCCCTTTTTGATTCGGAGCCGGCGATGAAGTTCCTCGATGAAACAAAAATTCACGTAAGAAGCGGCGATGGCGGCAACGGCTGCGTCTCTTTTCGGCGCCAAAAAAATGTTCCCTTCGGCGGTCCCGACGGCGGCGACGGCGGCCGTGGTGGCGATGTCATCGCCGTTTGCGAGGACGGCCTCAACACGCTGATAGATTACCGCTACCAGCAGCATTTCAAGGCCAAGCGCGGCAGCAACGGTTCCGGCCGCTACCGTACCGGCGCCGGTGGCGAGAACATTCTATTGAGGGTTCCCCTCGGCACCCAGATCCTGGCCGACGATGGCAGGATCCTGCTCGCCGATCTGAATGCCTTGGGCAAGCGCGTCGTTCTGGCCAAGGGTGGCGACGGAGGTTTCGGAAACAGCCATTTCAAATCCTCGACCAACCAAGCCCCCCGCCGCGCCGATACCGGCCACAGTGGCGAGGAACATTGGCTGTGGCTGCGCTTAAAACTGATCGCCGATGCCGGCATGATCGGCATGCCCAACGCCGGTAAATCAACCTTGCTTGCCGCCGTCACCAGCGCCCGGCCGAAAATCGGCGCCTACCCGTTCACCACCTTACACCCCAATCTCGGCGTCGCCCAGGTCGACGAGGGCGAGTTCGTGCTGGCCGACATTCCCGGTCTCATCGAGGGCGCCAGCGCCGGGGCGGGACTTGGTTCGCGCTTTCTCGGCCATGTGGAGCGTTGCCGGGTGCTGCTGCATCTTGTCGATGGCACCGATGACGACATCGTCGGTGCCTACCGGAACGTGCGCCGGGAGTTGCGGGCTTATGGCGCCGGTCTCGAGAAAAAACCAGAAATCATCGTCCTTAATAAGTGCGATGCGTTAAGCTCCGAGGATACGGAAACCAAGCGCGCCGCCCTGGCCGACCTTTCCGGCCAAACCGTTTTAACCATCTCCGGCGCCGCCAAAACCGGTGTAAAGGGTATGCTGCGCACCGTCCGATCCACCATCAATGAACGCAACGCCAGCCACCAAAAGAACCAGGCTTACGCGCCATGACCGCAAGACAGCATATTCCCAGCCTGGAGGCAGGGCGCCGTATCATCGTCAAGATCGGCTCGGCTTTGCTCGTCGACGCCGAGCGGGGCACCCTTCACCGGCAATGGCTTGAGGCCCTGGCCGCCGACCTGGCCCGGTACCGGAAACGCGGCCAAGACGTCATTATCGTCTCGTCGGGCGCCATCGCCATCGGCCGAAGGCACTTGCGGTTTTCCGGGACCGACCTCAAGCTCGAAGAGAAACAAGCGGCGGCGGCCACCGGCATGGTGCGCCTGGCGCATGCCTATGAAGAGGTGCTGAGCCACCACGGCATGACCGTCGCCCAGCTCCTTCTGACACTGGACGATAGCGAAGACCGGCGCCGCTACCTCAACGCCCGCAACACGCTCTCCACATTGTTGCGTCTTGGCGCGGTGCCGCTGATCAACGAAAACGACACCGTTGCCACCGACGAGATCAGGTTCGGCGAAAATGATCGCTTGGCCGGCCGGGTCGCCGCCATGATCAGCGCCGATATCCTGGTTCTGCTTTCCGATATCGACGGATTTTACAGCACTGATCCCCGCCGGAAAGCCGGCGCCCGGCATATCCCCATCATCGACCAAATTACCCCGGAGATCGAGGTGATGGCGGGCTCGAGCCGGACGGATTACGGGACCGGCGGCATGATCACCAAAATCGCCGCCGCCAAGAGCGCCATCGCCGCCGGTTGCGCCACAATTGTCGCCGACGGCAAGCCATTGCACCCCTTGCGGGCTATCGAAGAGGGGGCGCGCTGCACTTGGTTCCTGCCTCGGGCCAACCCGCGCGCGGCGCGCAAACATTGGATCGCGGGGATCCTCAGGCCGGCCGGTATTATCACCATCGACAATGGGGCGATGAAAGCTCTCGGGAGCGGGAAAAGTCTGTTGCCGGCGGGTGTTACCGAAGTCGAGGGCGCCTTTAAGCGTGGTGATGCGGTAATCGTCAAAGCCGCCGACGGCAGCCAGATCGGCTGCGGGCTTTCGGCCTATTCTGTCGAGGACGCACGCCGTATCATGGGCCATAAAAGCGGTGAAATCGAAAGTCTTCTCGGCTATCGTGGGCGCGATGAAATGATCCACCGTGATGATCTGGTGCTGTCATGAACCCTGATGCTTCCGCCGCCCGGAGCGAGGATATTCCGGCCCTGATGGCCCGCATTGGCGCCGCCGCCAAAGCGGCCGCCGTAGTTTTGGTCGGCGCCTCGGCTAAAAGTAAGGACGATGCCTTGCGGCGTTGCGCGGCCGCCTTGCGGGACCGCCGCCATCTGATCCTCGCCGCCAACGGCAAGGACATGGCGGCGGGAGAGCAAAAAGGCCTCACCAAGGCCATGCTCGACCGCCTGGCCCTCGACGACGGGCGTATCGAAGCCATGGCTTCGGGTCTCGAGGCCATTGCCGGGCTGGCCGATCCGGTCGGCGAAGTGATGGCCGAGTGGGACCGTCCCAACGGACTCCGTATCAGCCGGGTGAGGGTGCCGCTCGGCGTTATCGGCGTTATTTATGAATCCCGGCCCAATGTTACCGCCGATGCCGGCGCCTTGTGTCTTAAGTCAGGCAACGCCGCCATTTTACGCTGCGGCTCGGAGAGTTTTCTTTCTTCGGCGGCAATCATCGATTCGCTCAGCCATGGGCTTGCCGAGGCGAACTTGCCCATCCCGGCCATCCAATTGGTGCCGACCCGCGACCGTGCCGCCGTCGGCGAAATGCTGTCGATGACCGATTACATCGACGTCATCGTGCCGCGCGGCGGGAAATCGCTGATCTCCCGCGTCAGCGCCGAGAGCAAGGTACCCCTTTTCAAGCACCTGGAAGGCATCTGCCACACCTACGTCGATGCCGCCGCTGACTTAGAGACGGCGCGGAAAGTGGTCGTCAACGCCAAAATGCGGCGCCCCGGCATTTGCGGCGCCATCGAGACGTTGCTGATCGACAAGGGGGTGGCGTCATCAATGCTGCCGTCTATCGTCGGCGACCTTATCGAGGCCGGTTGCGAGGTGCGCGGCGACGAGACGGCCGGCGCCATCGATCAACGGGTGGCGGCGGCGACGGACGAAGATTGGGATACCGAATATCTGGACGCCGTCATCTCGGTCGCCGTCGTCGACGGTTTCGAAGGCGCCATCGATCACATCGCCCGACACTCCACGCGGCATACCGACGCCATCATCACCGAGGATGAGGCGGCGGCCGAAGAATTTCTTGGGCGGGTCGACAGCGCCATCGTCATGGTCAACGCCTCGACCCAGTACGCCGACGGCGGTGAATTTGGCATGGGCGCCGAGATCGGCATCTCCACCGGCAAGTTGCACGCCCGTGGTCCCGTCGGCGTCGAGCAACTGACCAGCTTCAAATACGTGGTCCGCGGGACCGGGCAGTGCCGGCCCTGAGGTCATTGCCGGCGGGGCGTCGAATCGGTCTTCTCGGCGGTTCGTTCAACCCCGCCCATGGCGGACATCTTTATATCAGCGAACGGGCCTTGGAACGGCTGCGGCTGGACGAGGTCTGGTGGCTGGTCTCGCCGCAGAATCCGTTGAAGCCGGCCACCGGCATGGCGCCTTTTCAGGCCCGGTTGGCGGCGGCGCGCAAGTTCATCACCGACCCCCGCATCAAGGCCACCGATATCGAGCAGAGACTCGGCACCCGCTACGCCGTCGATACCCTCGAGAGCCTGTTCGCGGAATTTCCCGATGACCGGTTTGTCTGGATCATGGGCGCCGACAACCTGATCCAGGCGCATAGGTGGAAGGACTGGCGGCGCATGTTTCGCATGCTTCCCATTGCGGTTTTCGCCAGGCCCTCCTATTGTTTAAGGGCCTTGACGGCCAAGGCGGCGCGGCATTTCGCCAAGGCCCGGGTGAGAGCCTCCCGGGCGGGCGGCTTGGTGGTGATGAAACCACCGGCCTGGGTATTTGTGCGTGAGCGCCTTCATACCGCCTCGGCGACGCAAATTCGCGCTCGCGGCGAAATACGCGAATATGGTCAAACGGAGTTAAGGAGGAGCAAGCCATAGCACGATCGAAACAAATGCCGCCGTCGGCGGCAAAACTGCTGAAACTGGTGGAAAACTCCCTTGATGACGACAAGGCACTGGAAGTCATCGTCATCGATATTGCAAGCAAAACCGACATCGCCGACTTCATGATCATCGCCAGCGGCTCGTCACGCCGTCAAGTCGGCGCCATGACCGAACATCTCCGGGTAAAAATGAAGGCCAGTGGACTCGAGGGAATTTCCGTCGAGGGCGCGGCGCAGTGCGACTGGGTGCTGATCGATGCGGGGGATGTCGTGGTCCATCTTTTCAGACCCGAGGTCCGGGAATTCTATTGCCTGGAAAAAATGTGGGGCGCGCCCATCCCCGCTTCCCGGAGGGGTTCCGGAATGGCGGTGGAAATGACGGCTTGAACGATCCGCCGAGCCGGCGTTCCCAGTCCCATGCGTATTCTCATCGCCGCCGTCGGCCATCTGAAAGCCGGGCCCGAGCGCACACTTTTTAAACATTATGCCGGCCGCGTAACTTTTCCTTTTTGCCTTAAGGAGGTGGAGGAAAAACGTCGGCTTGCGGCCGGCAAGCTCACGAAACGTGAGGCCGAGCTGCTGTTGGGCGCGGCGCCGCAAGGAGCAGTAATCATCGCCATGGACGAACGGGGGCAAGCGCTTTCCAGCGCCGCCTTGGCAAACCGGATCGGCGCCTGGCGAGACGAGGGATGGCGCGACCTGGCATTTCTTATCGGCGGCCCGCAAGGCTTGGACGAATCACTGAAAGGGCGCGCCGACCTGGTTCTCTCCCTCGGCCCCATGACCTGGCCCCACATGCTGGCGCGCGGGCTCCTGGCCGAGCAAATCTACCGTGCCCAGTGCATCCTTTCGGGCCATCCTTACCACAAACAGTAATTTATTAAGTTAAATCAATATGTTATGTTATAAAATATCTAAGAAGTTAGGCTATCGTATAGGATGATTGGCTAACCGACCGAAGGGAAAGCCGCCTCGCTTCAGTCCTATTGATTGATTGTCGTCTGTAAGCCGTTCTTTATGATATAGTGTGTTTGACGATAGTGAGTTCTTAGTGATAAAATACAGGAAATAAGAAAAATGTTTAAACAAGAAATAAAATTACTTATCTTATTGCTGGTACTTTCCGTAATATTTGTTATTGCTGGTTATGTATTTGTAGACTGAGGAAACCTTAAAAAAGACATAAAAGGCGATAATGGATTTGGGAGGCCAATTTCTCTTAAAATTAATATCCCGCTACTAACTCTAACGGCGACAAGGCGGACCGCTTGGACATTAGGCTATAGCATTTGGTTAAGACTGATAAGGTTAGTGTGCGGGCTTGTGGATTAAAGCCTCAGGCCACGGAACTACTAGGCTAACCACCTGTTATCATTAGACATTAGCATTTGCAACAATTTTACAAGCTTTCGAAGCAGGTAGTAACCTGTTGAGATATCAGTGAGATTCCTTATGCAAGTTTAGGGATCGTTAATCCTCGCGGACTATCGTAACCGACGATTTTCGGCATATATAAAAAAACCATGCCAGACATCAACATCATCGGCGATCGGGCTCGTCCCGTCGTTCTCTGCGTCCTCGACGGCTGGGGGAGCAGTCTCCAACGAAACGATAATGCCGTCACCTTGGCTCATACCCCCAATTGGGACCGTTTCATGGCTACCTTGCCTTCGGCACGGCTCGACGCGGCGGGCCGGCATGTCGGCTTGCCGGATGGGCAGATGGGCAATTCCGAGGTCGGCCATATGAACTTGGGCGCCGGGCGTATCGTCATGCAAGACCTGCCGCGCATCAACATGGCGATCAGTAATGGCTTGTTGAGTAAAAACCCGGTGCTTCTCGATCTGATGGCCAAGCTGAGGAAAAGCGGCGGAACCTGTCACCTGATGGGCTTGTTGTCACCGGGCGGGGTCCATTCCCATCAGGACCATTTTACGGTCCTGGCCGGCGCCATCAATGAGGCTGGGATACCCATCGCCATGCACGCCTTTCTTGACGGCCGCGACACCCCACCCAAGAGCGCCCGGGGTTTTATGGAGAAATTCCTCGTCGACACCGCCGCCATGGCGGATTTTACCATCGCCACGGTTGGCGGGCGCTACTACTCCATGGACCGGGACCAGCGCTGGGAAAGGCTAGAGAAAGCCTATTCGGCGATGGTCAATGGGGTTGGGGAAACGGCGCCCGATCCCATTACCGCCATTGAGCAAAGTTACGCCGCCGGCACCGGCGATGAATTCGTGCTGCCCACCGTCATCGAAGGTTACGGGGGAATGACCGATGGTGATGCCCTTCTCATGGCCAACTTCCGCGCCGATAGGGCAAGGCAGATTTTAAGCCTGCTCACCGATCCCGATTTTGAGGCTTTTCAACGTTCCCGCCTCGTCCGTTTCGCGGCGCTGTCCGGCTTGACCGAATATTCGGCCGAACTCAACAAGAATTTTGCCTCCCTATTCCCGTCCCTGGAACTCAAAAACATATTGGGAGAAGTGGTGGCCAACGCGGGCATGAGCCAACTGAGGATCGCCGAGACCGAAAAATACGCCCATGTCACTTTTTTCCTCAACGGCGGCCTGGAGACGGTTTTCCCGGGTGAGGAACGGACCTTGGTCCCGTCGCCGCAAGTCGCCACCTATGACCTGACACCCGAAATGTCGGCCCCCCAGATAACGGACAAACTGATCGCGGCTATCGGCAAAAACCGTTTCGATTTGGTTGTCGTCAACTACGCCAACGGCGACATGGTTGGCCATACCGGTATCTTGTCGGCCGCCATCAAGGCCGCCAAATGCGTCGATATCTGCCTGGGCCGTCTGGAACGGGCGGTGAGCGAGGCCGGTGGCATGTTGCTTATTACCGCCGACCACGGCAACTGTGAACAAATGTACGGCCCCGGCACTAGCCAGCCGCATACAGCGCACAGCCTGAACCGGGTGCCGGTGGTGCTGTCGGGCGGCGGCAAGTGGCACTTGCGGGACGGCCGTTTGGCCGACGTGGCGCCAACGCTACTTCGATTGCTGGGACTTCCGCGGCCGAAAGAAATGACCGGCCGGTCTCTCATCCTCGAGGACGGCGCCGACCGCGCCGCCGTTCGGTAAATGCGCCAATTCCACTTCCTCTATTTGCAACTGCCGGGCCTGTTGGCGGCGGCCTGGCTGATCTTTCCGCCGCCGCTGGCTTGGGCCGCTCAAGAACCATCCAATACCGGCCAACGCCTTGACGAGGTCAAACGCGCTCTCGGCAAAAGCCGCAAGACCGACAAGGCGCTTAAACGCAAGTCCGCCGCCCTGGCCAAGGATCTTCAACAACTACGCCGTCAACTGATCGCCGCCGCTAAGGTCATCCAGACTCATGAGGCGGAAGTTACCCGCCTGGAGGACAGGCTGGATGTGCTGGCCCTCTCCGAGAAGACCAAAAGCAACCGCCTCAAACAACAGCGCAATCAGTTCGTGCACGTCTTCATGGCCTTGTCACGACTTGCACGCAATCCGCCAGAGGCCATGATGGCCCAGCCTTTGAGCCCTTCCGACATGGTCCGCAGCGCCATTTTGCTGCGTGGCGCCCTGCCCGGCATTGAAAGGAACGCCAGCCGTCTCAGGGACGAACTCGCCGGTCTCCTCGACGCCCGGGGAGAGATAGACCGGCGGCGAACGGAACTGGACGACGCCGTGGAGAAGCGCAAAAGACAACGGACGCTGCTGAAAAGACTGTCAGCCGAAAAAACCAAATTCAAACGGCAAACCGATACCAAGAGCCAACAAACGGCAAACCGGATACGGGCCCTGGCCAAAAAGGCGAATAGCCTGCATGATCTTCTGTCCCGCCTGCAAAAAGCAAAACGTAAACGGGCGATAGGGAAAGCGGCGCGGGGCAAAGCCAAAGGCGGAACCGCCGTCGGCAAGGTTCCGGTCCCATCAACCGCTGGCCCCATCAGCAGGCTACGGGGAACCCTGCCCTTTCCCGCTGTCGGCCGGTTGGCCGGGCTGTATGGGCAAGATATCGGCAACGGCGTGAGCCGCAAGGGTATCACCATCGAAACCATATCCCGTGCCCAGGTGATCGCCACCTACGACGGTCAGGTGGTGTTCGCGGGCACTTTCCGCGGTTACGGGCAACTCTTGATCATTGAACACGGCGAGGGATATCATAGTCTTCTTGCCGGGTTAGCCCGCATTGATAGTGTTATTGGGCAAATGGTCGTGGCCGGCGAGCCGGTCGGCATCATGGGACGCCCGGCGGGAGCAAGGCCGGTTCTTTATCTGGAACTGCGCCGTAATGGCCAACCGATCAATCCTTTGCCATGGTTGGCGGCACGTAAAAATAGGATAAGCGGATGAAATGTCGAATATTCTTTGTGACCGCCGTGGCTTGCATTTTGGTCTCGTCTCCGGGGGCGACAGCCGAAGCGGAAGAAAACATTGCCGACACATATCGGCTTCTCAACTTGTTTGGGGATGTTTTCGAGCGCGTTCGCGTTGATTATGTCGAGGAATCAACCGATGAATCACTAATTGAAGCCGCCATCACCGGCATGTTGTCATCCCTTGATCCCCACTCCAGTTACCTCAATGCTAAAAGATTCCGCGAGATGCAGGTCCAGACCAAAGGCGAGTTCGGAGGGTTGGGCATTCAGGTCAGCATGGAGAGCGGGCTGGTCAAGGTTATTTCTCCCATTGACGACACCCCCGCCTATCGCGCCGGCGTTGAACCCGGCGATTTGATCACCCATCTCGACAGCGACCCGGTGCTTGGACTGACCCTGGGACAAGCGGTCGACAAAATGCGCGGCCGCGTCGGCACCGACATCCGTTTGACGATCCGCCGCGAGGGCAGCGATCCCTTCGACGTCACGATTACCCGCGCCATCATCCAGATCAAATCCGTACGCTCACGTCTGGAAGACAATATAGGGTACCTGCGCATCACCTCGTTTAATGAACAGGCAAGCAAGGGGGTGAAGGAGGCGATAACCGAGATGCATGAGAAACTGGGTGATAACTTGCACGGCATCGTGCTCGATTTGCGCAACAATCCTGGTGGCCTTCTCGATCAAGCCGTGGCCGTGTCCGATGCCTTTCTAGACAAAGGAGAGATCGTTTCCACACGCTCTCGGCGGGCCGAGGAAACGCAACGCTACAACGCCCGCCCCGGCGACCTGGCCAAGAGCTTGCCGATGGTGGTAATGATCAATAGCGGCTCGGCCTCGGCCTCCGAGATCGTCGCCGGCTCCTTGCAGGATCATCACCGGGCCATCGTCCTTGGCACCAAATCCTTTGGCAAGGGATCGGTGCAAACCATCATTCCGTTGTCCGGTCGAGGTGCCATGCGGTTGACCACGGCGCGCTATTTCACACCCTCCGGGCGGTCGATCCAGGCGGTGGGCATCGAGCCCGACATCACCGTCAAGCAAGCTAAAATCGAGACCATCGTCGCCCAGGGACGGCGCCGCGAAGCGGATTTGCGCGGCGCCCTCGATAACGGTGCGGCCCCCGCGAAAGAAAAAGAGATGGACAAGCAAAAAGACAAGAGCGGCAAGGATAAAAAGGATGACAAAGCAAAAAGGGCGAAAACGCCTATTTCCCAAGATTACCAACTAGCTCGAGCGCTTGACCTTTTACGCGGTGTTGCCTTCTTTTCGGATAAAATGACAGCTAAAACCAATTGACGGGTGAAAGCCGTTGAGGATGGTTTAAAAAGTGAAACTTCCCTTCGGAAAAAAGTTCAATGTGAAGCTTCCCTTCGGAAAAAAGAAGGATTCCGATGACGAAGACATGGATGACGAGGAGGAGGAGGAAGAAGAAGACGACGACAACGATGATGATGAAGAAGATGAGGATGGGGCTAAAGGCGGCGGTTTACGCCGCCTGATCTTTATTGGCGGTGGGGCGGTGGCCTTGATCCTGATCGGCGGTGGCGTCTGGTTTTTCCTTGGCGGCGACGAAAAGACCCCAAAAGCCTCGCACCGGGCCGAAACCGGCGTTCCCCATGTTAAAATTACAATTCCGCCCAGGCGACAGGGCGGCATGTTGACCCCACCCAAGGGCCCACGTGCCGCCGCGGGTTCTCTCAACGCCATCGCCACCGCCGAAAAAGAACCCGGCAAGGGGGTGGTAATCCCGGCGGTGACGATGGTTGCATTCGCCAATATACCCGAGGTGAAACCGGAAGCACCCCTGGCCAAGGTTCCGGATTTGGCGCTGGTCGAGCAAAGTCCCCAGGGACCGTTGCCAAAGGTGGGGGAAGACGGCCGCAAGTCCTGGCAGGTCTATGCCCGGCCTTTCGAGGCACGCGACGCCTGCCCCAGGATCGCCATCATCATCACCGGCTTAGGCTTGAGCCGCGCCGCGACCGAGGCTGCCATCAAGCGGCTGCCGGGCGCGGTGACCCTGGCTTTTGATCCTTACGCCCCTGGGTTGGACGATTGGGTTTTTTTGGCTCGTCAGGCAGGACATGAAGTACTTTTGTCCCTGCCCATGGAATCGGCCCACTTCCCGGTTGTCGATGCCGGGCCCTACGCCCTCAGGAGCTCGCAAAACCCCAAAGAGAATCAGCAGCAAATGGATTTCGTGTTGAGCCGGATGTCCGGATACGTCGGCGTAGCGACGGCAATGGGATCGAAATTCACGGTCGACCAACAGGCCCTCAAGCCGGTTCTTGAAGCGATCAAGAACCGTGGGCTGATGTTGATTGACAGCGCCACCACGCCACATACCATGGCGGCGAAGCTGGCCACCGAAATCGGCCTGCCCAGAGCAGTCAGCAACCTGGTCCTCGATGACAATCCATCAAAGACCGCCATTGATGGCAAACTTGTCAAACTTGAGGCTATTGTCCGTGAACGGTCCACCGCCGTCGCCATTGCCTCGCCCAACCCCTCCAGCCTGGAACGTATCGCCTCCTGGGTGGCGGGATTGGCGGACAAGAACTTGGTGCTGGTTCCCGTCACCGCCGTCGCCAACAGGCAATTTCTCGAATGAAAACCAAACTTCCTTACCGCAAAGGTGTTGGAGCAATGTTGTTCAATGCCGAAGGAAAGGTTTTTGTCGCCCGGCGCATCAACTTTCCGGGTGAGGCCTGGCAGATGCCCCAGGGCGGCATCAAGCGAGGCGAACGGCCGGCACAAGCACTGTTACGGGAACTGGCGGAAGAGATCGGAACCGACAAGGCCGAGATCCTCGCCAAAAGTTCGCGCTGGTTTTCCTACGATCTGCCCGCCCAGCGGGTCAGCAAGGTTTGGAAGGGAAAGTACCGTGGGCAAAAGCAGAGATGGTTCGCCCTTCGCTTCACCGGCGGTGACGGAGACATCAACCTCAACGCCAGCGAGCATCCCGAGTTCATTGACTGGAAGTGGGTGGAGATAGATGACCTGGCCCGGCTGATCGTCCCGTTCAAGCGCGCGATCTGCAAGGAAGTTATCGCCGAATTCCATCACCTGGCCGGCCCGCCGGCGTCAACAACGCGGTAGGCCAAAGAACGACGTTCACAATGGCAGTCCCGCATGGGCCGAGGCCCGGTCCCATTTGCTGTCGAGATCGGCATCGAAAATTAGCTTGCTGTCGGCCGGCGCCGTCAGCCAATCCTGGCGCATCAGCTCCCTTTCCAGTTGGCCGGCGCTCCAGCCGGCGTAACCGAGAGCGAAAAGGCTGTGGCGAGGGCCGTTGCCTTTGCCGATCGCCTTCAGGATATCCAGTTCAGTGGTGATCGACACCTCGTTATCGACCTCGGTGGTGGCGTCGGATTTGTAGTCGCTGCTGTGCAGGACGAAACCACGGCTCGGCTCCACCGGACCGCCGTAATGGAGGCGGATGGTTGCGGCGATCCCGCCGCCATCAACGCCAAATCCTTTCAGCAACGCATTCAGGGGGCCACTGCCGATAGCGCGGTTGATGACCAGGCCGAAGGCTCCCGAGGTATCGTGATTGACCATGTAAATCACCGTGCCGGCAAATCTCGGATCACCGATCTTGGACGAGGCGATCAAAAGCTGCCCGGTCAGACTCTGAGCGCGCGCCTCCTTTTCCCCGCCCGGAGCCGGTACGGATGCGGCAAAAGCAAATGCGGCGATAACCGAAACCACGATGCGCCGAAACATCATGGAACGTATAATAGCAGAAACCGGGACTGGAAATCACTCCGTCGAGAACAGTTTGTCCCAGTGGATGGTAGGCAGCTTGAGGAGTGCACCCGGACCCGCAAAAACCTTGCGGTTTTGCAAGGTAATGACCAGATTCAAGCCGGCCGGACCGCCGTCCTTGGGTTTCCTGGCCATGGCGCCGGGCACGACTTTTGCGGTATTCATCCGTAGCTGCGGGGGTTTTCAGCTTGTCCTTGTGCATCACTGCCTCTGGTCCTTGTATTTGAAGTCGGTCCAGAGCGCGTTCCACCTGCTCGGGTCCTCAACGATGTCGTTGGCGGACTCGATGCCGAGAAATGCCTTCACGCTTTCGCGGGTATCCGTCGCACCCATGTTGAGTTCATGCCGAAACCAGTTGGCAAATTCCCCGTCATCATCGGCCACGCTGGCCTCGAAGTGTCGCTTGGCCTTCTCGCCTGGGGTCAGTTGCTTCTTTGGTGGGCCGGAGCCGTCGGTATACCCGTCCTTAAAAACCACACCTTCATTGTTTGGATTGTCGGGAATCTTGGCAAAAGCCAGGCCGAACCGTTGGCCCATCGGGGCGAAAGCAATCTCCTGCGGCATTTCGTCGGGGTGAACCTTTAGGGTGAGCGACCAGCAGCCGTCTTGTAAGCGGCTCAACCTGTCCAGCTTGCATTCAATTGCGTCCATCACGCTGCCTCCCTCACCTTGGCGCGGATTTCCGGGTCCGCGCTGTTCATCGCCAGCACATAAGCGTACTTGTCCAGGTCCAGCCCGTATTTAAGCCGGAACTTCACAGGGCTTTTGTCGTGTTCGGCGTGATGCCCCTGCTTGTCCTCGGCACAGAGCGGCACGGTTAAGAAATCGCATGGCTTGTAGCCTGTCCCACCGGCCTGGCCCTCACGCAGGTGCGCGGCCTGGGTGACTGTATAACCAGCATCCACCAGCCGACCTCCCATGCAGATGACGCAGCAATGTTGCGCGACACGGCGACGGTGGCGCTCGGAACGGATGAGGTTGAGTTTGGGGACGCTAGGCATTAGGGACACCCCGCGAACCTGGAAAAATCCTTCCGCACATTTTCCGCACCGATGGCTGCGTGTTGCTGCCGTGTTCTGCATAGGTTTGCATAGTCGCGGGAAATACGAACATCGCGGAAAGTGGCGGGATGCTGCGGTTTTAAGCGGTGTTGATGGACGCCAGCGGGTGTTCGCGGTCCTTCTTTTCAGGAAGGGCCATGAAAACAATCCAGGTTGCGGGACGATCGGCCGCCTATACGGCCATTAAAGCCAACGGCTCCTATATAGCAGTATATAAAAGGACATGAACGAAACAGCGGACGGAATCTGGATATTCGGATACGGCTCGTTGATGTGGAGTCCGGGCTTCGCATACCTCAAAGTTCGCCCAGCCTTGCTCCACGGCTACCACCGCTCCTTTTGCGTCCATTCCATCATCTACCGCGGAACGCCGGAACGGCCGGGTTTGGTGCTCGGGCTTGACCGGGGCGGGGCGTGCAAGGGTCGCGCTTTTTGCGTCGCCGCCGAAGACGCCGGACGGGTCAAGGCCTATCTGAATGCCCGGGAACTGGTCACCGGTGTCTACCGAGCCAGGAACACGACCGTCCGCCTCGACGATGGGCGCCGGGTCAGCGCATATAATTTCGTTGCCCGCCGCGGCCACCAACAGTATGCCGGAAACCTGACGCCGCAACGCACCGTCGAACTGATCCTTGCCGGTAGCGGCGCCGAGGGATCAAGCCTGGACTACCTCAGAAACACCGTTCGCCATCTTAATGAACTGGGTATCCGCGATGGCACCGTGCAGCGGCTGCTGAAACTGGCGGAGATCGAAAAAGCGAGGCGGCTGAAATTCCCGTAATGCTTTTTGTCCCCCTCAACCGCACTTGGAATAGCCACAGGACGTGCAGACGTCGCAGCCTTCCTGGCGGATGAGGCTGGGTTCTTCGCATTTGGGGCAGTCACGGAATAGCCCTTGCGGATCGCGGCCCTGGGCCGACGAGGGCGGCTCCACGCCGACGCCCGTCAAATTGACCACCTTGGGCTTGGCCTCGCTCCTATTGCCACCCAGCCCTCCCGTCCGGGTGATGAAGCCGATATTGATCATATGCCGTTCGATGGCTTCGCCGATGGCGGCGAGGAGCGAAGGCACGTACTTACCGCCCATCCATTGGCCGCCGCGTGGGTCGAATACGGCCTTCAGTTCATCGACCACGAAAGTAACGTCGCCGCCGCGGCGAAACACCGCCGAAATCATTCGTGTCAGAGCCACCGTCCAAGCGTAATGCTCCATATTCTTGGAGTTGATGAAAATCTCGAAAGGCCGGCGGCGGCGGTCCTCGATAATGTCGTTCAGGGTGATATAGATGGCATGGTTGCTTTCCGGCCAAAGCACCTTGTAGGTAGCGCCGGGCAGGGCCTCAGGCCGGTCCAACGGCTGGGTCAGATAGACGACGGAGCCGGAATCGCCGATGTCCTTAGGCCTGGCATTGACGGCGGGCGGCGTCAGCGGTAGTTCAGGCTCGGCGTCTTCGGCCTTGCCCTTATTTTCCGTGACTTTCAGCACGGCGCCGGTAATTTCGTTGGGTCTGTAAGTGGTGCAGCCCTTGCAACCCAACTCGAAGGCCTGCGCATAGATACCCTTGAAGTCCTCGAAGGAAATGCTTTCCGGGCAATTGATGGTCTTGGAAATAGAGCTGTCGATATATTTCTGAACGGCGGCCTGCATGACCAAGTGGTCGTTGGGGCTCAGCTGTTGGGCATCGACGAAATAATCCGCCAGCGGCGCCTTGTCGCCGAACATCCGCCGGAACAGGCGAAGGGAGTAATCGGTGACTTGTTCCTCGCGGCGGCCACCGTCGGGCATGGTGACGCGGCGGGTATAATTGAAGCTGAACACCGGCTCGAGGCCGGATGAGACGTTGTCGGCAAAAAGGGAAATGGTCCCCGTCGGCGCAATGGACGTCAATAACGCGTTGCGGATGCCCTGCTCGGCGATGGTGCTCAGGATATCCTCATCGAGCCCCTTGATGGTCTCGCCGGCCAGATACTTCTCGGCATCATAGAGAGGAAAAGCACCTTTTTCCGCCGCCAGCCGAGACGAACTCAGATAGGCGGCGCGTTGAATTGCCTTCATCCAAATCTTGGTCAAGCGTACGGCATCGCGGCCGCCATAGCGCGCCCGGCACATAATCAGGGCATCGGCAAGTCCGGTGACGCCCAAGCCGATGCGGCGCTTGGTCTTGGCCTCGTGTTCCTGGCTGGGCAAGGGGAATTTGGAGACCTCGATGACGTTGTCCAACATCCTGACCGCCGTCCCGACCAAGCGTTCCAAGGCGTTCAAATCGAGACACGCCTTCTCGGAAAAAGGAGCATCAATCAGCTTGGTCAGGTTGACCGAACCCAACAGACAGGCGCCGTAAGGCGGCAGCGGTTGCTCGCCACAGGGGTTGGTGGCGTGGATATGCTCGCAGTAATAAAGGGGATTCAGGCGGTTGATGCGGTCGATGAAAATGACGCCGGGTTCGGCGTATGCGTAAGTCGCCCGCATGATTTTGTCCCACAGGTCCCGCGCCGGAAGGCTTTTGTACGTGGCATCGTTAAACTGCAACTCCCAGGCCGCATCCTCTTTCACCGCCCGCATGAAAGCATCCGTCACCAGCACCGAAAGATTGAACATCCTGAGACGTCCCGGCTCGTGTTTGGCGGCGATAAAAGCCTCGATATCCGGGTGATCGCAGCGCATCACCGCCATCATGGCGCCGCGCCTGGAGCCGGCGCTCATGATGGTCCGGCACATAGCATCCCAGACATCCATGAAGCTCAAAGGCCCGGAGGCATCCGCCCCGACACCATTCACCGGTGCCCCCTTGGGTCTTAAACTGGAGAAATCGTAACCGATGCCGCCGCCCTGCTGCATAGTCAGCGCCGCCTCCTTGAGGCTCTCGAATATCCCCGTCATGTCATCGGCGATATCGCCCATGACAAAGCAATTGAACAGGGTTACTTTCCGTCCCGATCCGGCACCGGAAAGTATTCGCCCGGCGGGCAGAAAACGGAAATCTTCCAAGGCTTCGTAGAAGCGGCTTTCCCAAAGGTCCTGATCGCTTTCAGGCGTCGCTAAAAACCGGGCCAGCCGGCGCCATGTATCGGCAATGGTTTTGTCCACAGGCTGGCCGTCAGATATTTTGAGACGGTACTTCATGTCCCAAATTTGCTGCGATATGGAAGCAATCCGCGCCATTACTTACCTAATGTTCCGCCTTATCCATCCGGTCCCCGCTTGACCGCCCCACGGGCGCGGCGAAGGCAAGCCGTTGTGACATTTCGCCGCCCTAATGTTCGAAAGGGGGGGGCTTTAAATCTAAGGATAGAAGGGTGGATCGTCAAGAATATGTTCTTGTTATGTTTTTACCACTCTTATCCAGATTTTGTTAATCCCCTGGACCAGAGAAAACAAGGCCTTGTAAAATATATTCATGGAATTCACGGGCTTACGAAGAAAACTTTCCACAGAGCAATCCACAGGAATGCCTCAAACAGGTCTAAGTCAATCCTTTGGAAAATATTGGTTTTTCGCCCTACTAACCAAGCCTTTGGTGGCGGTCTCGATACGCTTTTCCAATTCGGCCAAAAAAACGCGCCGGTCCAAATCTGGCGGCATCGGCGGCAGAAATTCAATGGTGATGACGCCAGGGTGTTTGAGGAATTTTCGCCGCCCCCAGAACAGACCCGAATTCAACGCCACCGGCACCACCGGCGCCTCCGTCATGGCGTAAAGAGCGGCGATGCCGGGGTTGTAAGGTAGAGACTGCCCCGGCTCCGTGCGGGTGCCCTCGGGGAAGATTACCACTTGATGGCCTTCGGCAAGCGCCGCCCGGGATTTTCGCAGCATCTCTTTCAATGCTTGGCCACCGCCTGAACGGTCGACCGGAATACACCCACATTTTCGCATGTACCAGCCCCAAAGCGGAATGGAAAGGAGCTCCTTCTTCACAACATAAGCCGCGTCCCTGTATAGGGCGTGAAAGATGAGAGTCTCCCAGACGGATTGATGTTTGCAGGCGATGAGCGCCGCGCCACTGGGCTTGTTCTCTTGGCCGAGGACCTGAAAATCGAGTCCGGCGATCCATTTCAGCGCCACCCGAGGGCCAGAGGTCCAGGCATGCACCACACTTTGCATGAGCCGCCGGGGAAAAGGCAGAAAAATCAACATGACGGGAAGCGTCAGGATCAACCAGCAGATTAGGGCAAGGTTGAAGGCTATTGAACGGACAACGATCATGACGGCGTCTTGGATGCGGTTTCCCCGGCAATCTTTCCGGCCACCTTTTGCCGCGCCCAGGAAAGAAGGAACTTGTTGAATTCGCTGATAATGAGACTGGCGGTGCCGGGCCAGGCCCACCACCGCTCCCGCTTGACGTGCTCGGGAAACACCGGATGCGGAATCACCATGATTTCCGGCATGACATGGCGGAATTCAAGCAGGCTGCGGGGCATGTGGTAGGCGGCAGTGACCAGACGCAAGGATAAATATCCCTCAATGGCGATCCATTCGGCGGTCTCAAGGGCGTTGCCCAGGGTATTGGTGGCATTGCCGATGCTGATGCGCCGTTCCAGTTGCTGTGGGATATGCTTGAACATCCGCACCAGTTTGCGTACTTCCACTCCCCGGTAAGCACCGGAAATAAAGAGCTTTTTTGCCCGGTTCTCGGATAACAGCACGAACCCCGCGGTTAGCCTGCCGCTGCCCCCCGTGAGAACAATGATGGCGTCGGTGGGGGTCGTCGCGTCTGCGATTTCGATGGGGATGAAATCGGTAAACCGGAACAGACCGTATCCCCAAATGGCGACAACAAATAACATAACCAGCACCGAGCACAGGATTAAAAATCCGCGACGGCGTCGGCGGCCGGACAGCGCCGATGGAAAGGCTTTACCACCGGATTCATCGGAGCCGAACAAGGGCATTGGCTATAACATTTCAGCCAGGGTTTTCATCACCGTCATGCGCGCCGTCAGCATGGCGATCACGGCCACCGCCAGCGGCAGACAGATCATCGCCAGCCAATGCGCCGGAGCCAAGGTAAAGTCGGGCAACAAACCCGCCTCCATCCGCGCCGCCAGGGTGCCAATGCCCATCAGGGTGGGGATGGCGAGACCCAAACCGATGATCCCACCGCGCAAACCCAGAATTAGGGCGCGGGTGGCGAACTGTTTGGCGACGTAGGAATCCTGGGCGCCGATCAGGTGGAGCACTTCGATCGCTTCTTGGTGGATGGCAAGACCCGTGCGGGTGGTGAAAACCACGGTGCCGACCGCCGCCAAGCCGATCAGCAACAGCACCAGGGAAGCCAGAATTTCCACCATGCGGAGAAGATGGACCAGCTTCTCAAGCCAAACCCCATGGTCATCGATGGTGGCGCCGGGTACCGTTTTTTGCAACCGTTTCAACAGGGCCGCCGCGTCCAACTCAGCGCCGGCTTTCAACTCGACGTCGATGAGCTGGGGCAAGGGAAGACCGCCACTGCCGCCGATGGAACCCAGCCAGGGTTCCAGCAGGGCCATGATTCGGCTCTCACCGATGACCTCGGCGCGAGCAATTCCGGGCGTCGTTCGCAAGATATCAAGCGCCGCCTCGACGCGCCGGGCTTCCTTCCTCGTGGCGGTGGGGCTTTCGGAAGGAATGATCTGAACCGTCAGCGTGCCGCTGACGCCGGCACCCCAGCGCTCCATCATGGTTCCCAGAACCAACATCCCGGCCAAGGCCAGACAAGCCAGGTAAACCATGAAGGCAATCAGCCAGGGCAAGAATCGGCTGAGTGCGTCGCGATCGAGAGGAAGATCGGAGCGGTGGGCCAGCATGGGTTTCACCGAGGCCGTTCCGCCGCCGCGCCGATGGCTGGCTTGGCAACTCCTCCGGCCCCGGAAGCGGCGGCCATGGCGGCTCTTTTGGGCGGCGGCCCGCCGATTTCCAGCTGTCCCCCGTCAAGGCGCAGGCAAGAATGACCCAGACGTTTGACCAGGGATTCATTGTGAGTGGCGATGACGATGGTGGTTCCCAGCTTGTTAAGCTCCTCGAAAAGATGCATGAGACGGAGCGCCATGCGGTCGTCCACATTGCCAGTGGGTTCATCGGCAAGAAGCAGCTTTGGCCTGGCGATCACCGCCCGGGCGATGGCGACCCGTTGCTGCTGGCCGCCGGAAAGGGTCGGCGGACGCGCCTTCATTTGATTTTTAAGTCCAACCCAACTCAGAAGTTCGGCAACATGTTTGCTGACATTGTCTTCCCGGGTTCCGGCGACACGCAACGGCAACGCCACGTTGTCGAAAGCCGATAAATGACGCAATAAACGGAATTCTTGAAAAACGACACCGACACGTCGGCGCAGAGCCGGCAACTCACGGCGGGGAGTGGTGGCGATATCGCGGCCGAAAAGAGTAATCAGTCCCCTTGATGGTTTCATCGCCAAATACAGCAATTTCAACAGCGAGGATTTACCGGCGCCGCTAGCCCCGGTTAGAAAATAGAATGAGCCTGGAGCCAGCGCGAACGAGACATCCTGTATAACTTCCGGTCCAAGACCGTAGCGAAAACCGATGTTCTCAAAGCGAACCACGCAGTCATCGTTGTCGATAGTCACCCGTTTCGTTCCTGTCAGGTATCTTGGCCGTTTTTTCGGGCGGAAAAATGTCAAAGCTTTCGAACGATTTGACAAGAGGCTTGAACAGACCGCCCGCCGGCACACAATGACATGGTGAAAGTCGTTTCGTCCAGCGCTCCCAATCCCACCACGGGTTGCGTTGCATGTACCGAAAGCCTATAACGACGTGAAGCTAACATATTTTACCGTCAATGATCATACCCTGCCCAAAATGATCATATCCTGTCCAAACTGTTCGACGCGATATTCTGTCGATGCCACCGTGTTGGACAGAGGAAAAAAGGTACGCTGCTCTAACTGCGGCTACCAGTGGCATCAGAATCCGGTTCAGGATTATACCCCACCACCTGTTCACTCGCAGCCGATGCCGGCCCCGCAACCCGTCGCCGCGCCACCGGCCACCGTTGCGCCGCCACCTCCGGAGCCCGAACCGGAACCGGAACTCGAAACCGAAGACGGGGAAACGGACGAAAGCAAAATCCCCGTATCCGAACAAGTAACCGAGCCGCCTTCCCAGGAGGAACTCGACGCCATGTTGGGCGACGAGACCGAACTCGTAGCAGTCGAATCCTTTGTGGACGGGGAGGACGAGGAAGATTCCGAAGCCGTTGACCCTGATGACCTGCCCGAGCCGGAGACCCTTCCCAGCTCCCTCGTCTCCCCTGAGGAGAAAATGACGGATGATGTAAAGGCCGGGCGCGGCAAGCTTGTTGCCTTGGGCGCGGCTGGTTTCCTTATTGCCATGGTCGCCGGTCTTTACTTCGGGCGCGGACAGATCGTCGCGTTTTTGCCGATGGCGGAGTCGCTCTATGGCATGGTCGGCCTTTCCGGCGAAATCCTTGGCGCCGGGCTGAAGATCAAAAACGTCAGGTCGGAACGGGAAACCAAGGACGACAACGAAATCCTGATCATACGCGGACTCGTTGCCAATATTTCCGATCAGGTCCGAGATATTCCGATGATTTTGGTGACGCTTTTCGATGAGAGCGGCGCCGAGCTCCAATCCGTCATTGTCGCGCCCAGGAAAAAACAGGTACCACCGAACGATCAAGTCAGCTTCAAGGCACGAATT
>DASCPW010000071.1:0-11750 GCA_036012725.1 Rhodospirillales bacterium | reverse complement strand
CCGGATGGAGCGGTTGTTGCGTGACTTGTCCTCGCGCATCGGCTTTCGCATCGTTTCCGGCTTGGGCGAAAGGGTGGTTTACCGAGAACTGTTTCTTTCGGGCCTGACCTTGATGGACTTGCAAGCTATCGCTGGCGACGAAGGGCTCACCCTGTCCCAGGTCAAGGCCCGCCAGGAAGTGCGCAACCTGGTCGAGGCCGTCCGTTGGCGATGACTGGCGGCGGCGACGGCGGCGCGTTAAACTTGACAGGCAATGGTCAGCAACAACAAAAAGCTACCCGCGAAGAAAGCGTCCGACGCCGATATCGCGGACTTTCTCGGCCAAGTGGCAGCGCTCCCCAAAAGCTTGGGGACGTGGACGCGCGGGCGCTTGATCTTCGCCATGGATGCCACCGCCAGCCGCAAGCCGACATGGGACCGGGCCGCCCATATCCAGGGCGAGATGTTTGCTGAGACCGCCGCTTTGGGTGGTTTGGAAATCCAGATGGCCTATTACCGGGGCTTTGGTGAATTCAAGGTGTCGCACTGGCTGACACAACCGGCCGAACTCAACCGGCTGATGACATCCGTCGATTGTCTGGCCGGTCAAACCCAGATCGGCAAGGTTCTCAGGCAGGCCATCAACGAGACCCAAAAAATGAAAGTCAATGCCCTGGTCTTCATCGGCGATAGCATCGAGGAAGACGTTGACAAGTTGGGTGCCATTGCCGGCAAATTGGGACTTCTTGGGGTCCCTGCCTTCATGTTCCACGAAGGCGAGAATCCGCTCACCGCCTTCGCCTTCCAACAAATTGCCCACTTGACCAAGGGCGCCTACTGCTGTTTCGATTCTGGCAGTGCGCACCAGTTGGGCGAGCTGTTGAGGGCGGTCGCCGTTTACGCCGCCGGTGGCCGCCAGGCACTTGAAAACTTAAGTAGGAAACGGGGCGGCGAGGTCTTGAAGATCGCCCATCAAGTAAAGGGAAATTGACGGTTGTTTGCTTATTATATCCTCGGCATCGCCTTACTTATCGGCTTGCTGTTGGCCGGCCGCTGGTTTGCCAGCACCGATTCCAAGACCCTGGCCAAGGTTCTCAAATGGCTCGCTATCTCGTTTATCCTGGCGGTGGCGGTCTTTTTCCTAGTCACCGGGCGTCTAGGCTGGGCCTTGATGGCGCTGCCGGCGCTGCTGCCTTGGTTTTTGCGTTTCCGATCCGTGACTCGCGCCGCCAAGAATTTTTCCCGCATGGCCCAGTCCGGTGGTGGCGGCGGTACCGGCCAGACCTCGGAAGTGGAGACACGGTTCCTGCGCATGTCCCTGGACCATGACAGCGGCGCCATGAACGGGGACGTCATCGACGGCCCTTACGCCGGGCGTTCCCTGGACGGTATGGCGCTTGACGAATTAGTTGATCTGCTCAATCTCTGCCTTGCCGAAGACCGGCAATCGGTACAGGTACTCGAAGCCTATCTCGACCGCATACACGCCGACTGGCGAGAAAAGACGGCGGCCGCCGATAGCGCAAGCCGGGGCGCTTTCGGGAACGTCGCCATGTCACGTGAGGAGGCCTACCAAATCCTTGGCCTGAAATCCGGGGCGAAGGAAGCCGAGATCAAGGAAGCCTATCACCGGCTGATCGCCGGTCTGCACCCTGATCACGGCGGCTCCACCTATCTCGCCGCCAAGATCAACCAGGCTAAGGACCTGTTGCTGGGCCATTGACAGGAGACAATCATTGGCAATGATGGAATGGAAGACAGGATTGACGGCGGCGGCGGTGCTTATCTGCTTTACGCTTTTGACATCGACCGCCTCGCATGCCGGGGGAGTCTGCGATATGGCGTCCCTTCTCGCCGAGTACAAAACCGCACTGGAGCGCCACCATCTTTACTGCCGAAATCGGGATATCTGGATCTTTGCAATGAGGAAAAAACCCTTCTGGTCCGCTGGAAAGACGAAGGCCTGCTAGGCAAGAGCAAAGGCAAAAGAAACAACACCAACAGTCCTTTACCTTCTCCCCGATAAAGGAAACAGGGCCGGGGCGCGGCTTGCAGCCAACCTTGAGCTATGGCACAAAGGCCAAACCTAGACCTTTGGAAAACTTTGACATGGTTAAGCCCATTCACAAGGCGATCTTTCCGGTGGCCGGCCGCGGCACCCGCTTCCTGCCGGCAACCAAGATCCTCGCCAAGGAGATGCTTCCCATCGTCGACAAGCCGCTGATCCAATATGCGGTGGAAGAAGCCCGAAACGCCGGCATCGAGGAGTTCTTTTTCGTAACCGGCCGCGGCAAGGTCGCTCTCGTTGATCATTTTGATCACGCCATCGAATTGGAACAGGCGTTGCTCGAACGCGGCGACAAAAAAGCCCTGCAATCGGTACTGCCGCCGTCCGGCCGGGTTTTTGCCACCCGCCAACAGGAGCCCCTGGGTCTGGGCCATGCCGTATTGTGCGCCCAGAAATTCGTCGGCGAGGAGGCTTTTGCCGTCCTTTTGGCCGATGATCTCATTTTAGCCGAACCCGGCTGTCTTAAACAGATGATGGATGTCTATAAGGAGGTCGGGGGGAATGTGGTCGCCTGCGAGAATGTGCCGCGCGAGCGGACTTGCCACTATGGCATCCTCGACATCGCCGAGGATGACGGCCGATTGGCCCGCGCCCGTGGTTTGGTGGAAAAACCCGATCCGGCGGAGGCGCCCTCGACGCTTTCCATCATCGGCCGCTACATTCTGCAGCCGGAAATCTTTCGCCATCTGGAGAAGCGGGAAGTGGGCGCCGGCAACGAAATCCAGCTTACCGATTCCTTGGCCAAGACAGTCAGCGGGATTCCCTTCCACGGCCTGCGCTTCAAAGGGAAACGTTTCGATTGCGGCGGTAAGTTGGGATTTCTGGAAGCCAACCTGGCCTTTGCGCTGGAGCGCCAAGACCTGGGGCCGCGGGTTCATGAAATGCTGAAGAAATACCGGTGAATTCCATCACCGGCACGAGGACACTTGCTGGAATCGGTGGCGGAGAGGATTGACAAGCCATGCGCATCGCTATGATCGGTACCGGCTATGTGGGCCTCGTTTCCGGCGCCTGTCTTTCGCAATTCGGTATCGACGTCGTTTGCGTCGATAAGGACAGGGACAAGATAGACGGCTTAAATCGGGGTGAATTGCCGATTTTCGAACCTGGGCTGGATACCCTGATGGCGAACAACGTCTCCGCCGGCCGGCTCATATTCAGCACGGACTTGCCCCCGGCGGTGGACAAGGCGGACGCCGTTTTTATCGCCGTCGGCACGCCCAGCCGCCGTGGCGACGGCCATGCCGACCTGTCGCATGTCTTTGACGCGGCCAAGGAAATCGCCGCCGCCTTGAATGGCTATACGGTGGTGGCGACCAAATCCACCGTCCCCGTCGGTACCAGCGACGAGGTCGAGAGGATTATCGGCAGTTTGCGACCGGATGCCGAGTTCGACGTGGTCTCCAATCCGGAATTCTTGCGCGAGGGTTCGGCCATAAGCGATTTCATGCGCCCCGACCGGGTGATCATCGGCACCGAATCCAAACGCGCCGGCGAGGTGATGGGTCATATCTATCGACCTTTGTACCTGATCGAAACACCCGTTTTATTCACCACCCGCCCAACGGCTGAGCTGATCAAATACGCCGCCAACGGTTTTCTCGCCACCAAGATCACTTTCATCAACCAAATCGCCAATCTTTGCGAAAAGGTCGGCGCCGACGTCCAAGACGTGGCCAGGGGAATTGGCCTAGATGGACGCATAGGCCCTAAATTCCTGCACGCCGGCCCGGGCTACGGCGGATCGTGTTTCCCCAAGGATATGCTGGCCTTGGCGCGCACGGCGCAGGAAGCGGGAAACCCCTTGAGGATTGTCGAGACGGTGATCGAGATCAATAACACCCGTAAAAGACAGATGGCGGAGCGGATCATCGACGCCTGCGGAGGTTCGGTCCAAGGCAAGACCATAGCCATCCTCGGCCTGACCTTTAAACCCAATACCGATGACATCCGCAATGCTCCCAGCCTCGACATCTTGCCCGCTCTTCAAGCGGCGGGGGCAAGCTTGCGCGCCTTTGATCCGAAAGGGATGGAAGAAGCCAAGGAGATATTAACCGGCATCCACTGGTGCGGGGGTGCTTATGAATCAATGAACGGCGCCGACGCCTTGGCCATACTCACCGAATGGAACGAATTTAGGGCTCTTGATTTTGACCGTATTAAATCGCTGCTGAAAAAACCGGTGATGGTGGACTTGCGAAATATCTACAACCCTCGAGAAATGGCCGAGGCCGGGATCCAATACTTCTGCATCGGGCGTTCCGACATGAACCGCAAGGCCGGCTTATGAGCGAAGCCCATGTTTTTGATTCGACGATCTTGCGTGAATACGACATCCGCGGCGTCGTTGGCGAAACCCTGACGGCCGAGGATCTGCATGCGGTGGGGCGTGCTTTTGGCACCATGGTCGCCGTCGAAGGTGGCCACACCGTAGCCGTCGGTTACGATGGCAGGCTGTCGTCCGTGGAACTGGAGGCGGCCTTGTCCGCAGGGCTTGCCGCCTGTGGCCTGATCGTCCTGCGGGTCGGGCTGGGGCCGACGCCGATGCTCTATTTCGCCGCCCATACCCTGCAAACGGATGCCGGGGTGATGATTACCGGCTCCCACAATCCGCCTGAGTACAACGGTGTCAAGTTGCTGTGGGAAAGCGGGTCTTTCTATGGCGAAGATATCCAAAGACTGGGACGCGTGGCGGCTTCGGGAGATTTCGTCACTGGCCTCGGCAAGCAAATTTCCCGTTCGGTGAGCGAGAATTATATCAAGCGCCTACTCGAGGATTTCAATGGCGACAAGCCCCTGGCAGTGGCCTGGGATGCCGGCAACGGCGCCGCCGGCAAAGTTTTGAAGGAGCTTGTCGGCGGGCTTGCCGGCCGGCACCTGCTTCTCAACGAGACGATCGACGGCACCTTCCCGGCCCATCATCCGGATCCCAGCGTCGAGAAAAACTTGGAACAACTTAAAGAAACGGTCAAAACCGAGAGCTGTGACCTCGGCATCGCCTTTGACGGCGACGGCGACCGCATCGGCGTCGTCGATTCTCTGGGGAGGGTGTTGTGGGGGGATCAGTTGCTGGTCATTCTCGCCACCGAGGTTCTTGCCGATCTGCCCGGCGCCACCATCATCGCTGACGTCAAGGCTAGCCAGGCCTTTTTTGACGAGATCACCCGCCTCGGCGGGGAGGCGTTGATGTGGCGCACCGGCCATTCCCTGATCAAGGCGAAAATGCAGGAAACCGGTGCCCCCCTTGCCGGTGAGATGAGCGGTCATATCTTTTTCAAACACCGCTATTTCGGCTTTGACGATGCCTTGTACGCCGCTGTCCGTCTGCTTTCCATCTTGAGCCGGAGCGATGAAAGCTTGGCCCGGATGCGCGACCGCCTGGCCAAGATGGTCAATACCCCGGAACTTCGCTTCGATTGTGCTGAGAACCGCAAGTTCAAGGTCATAGAAGAGGTTCGCGACCGCCTCAAGACAACCACTGGCGTCACCGTTAACGATATCGACGGCGTAAGGGTGCATTCGGATGACGGGTGGTGGTTGCTGAGGGCGTCGAATACCCAGGCCGTCCTCGTCGCCCGTTGCGAATCAGCGAGCCAGGAAGGCCTGCAAAGACTAAAACAAGCCATCGCCGAGCAGCTTCGCGAAAGCGGCATCAAAGCTCCCGATTTTGGATAGAATCTTCCCATTTACTTGATAAGCGCCGCTGAGCGGACAATAACCACCCCGGCCTCGCGCATGGCCGACATTGCCCTTTTGAGCGAGCCCTCTCGGTTTATGGCGCGGCAAGCATCCTCGATGACGACGGTCTCGAAACACTCCTTCAGGGCGTCCAATGCCGAATAATAGACGCAAAAGTCGGTGGCCAGCCCGCACAAGAAGATTTTGGACAGCCGGCGCGCGCGCAGATACCCGGCCAATCCCGGGTCGGAACGACTTTCCCGAAGGCTTCCCCCAGAGGGTTGGCGATGGAGATGACGGCATCGCCCCCGGGCACGGCAAGCGCTCCGCCAGGGCAGAAATCGTTCTGGATGTTCGCCACCAGAAGCACGTCGCTATCCGAAGGTCTCCCCACTTCACTCATCCAAGGCGAAAACCGCCAAGCGTTCAGCAGCTAGCCAACCGCCCGCTTTTTTTTCATTCTCAGTTCCATGCAGTTGATTTTCTGCTGCCTGAGAATGCGGCAGGCCTTGTAGGCTTGTGTCTTGCTGATGCCAAGTACGCGCCCGAGGTAAAGGGATTTGCCTTTGCTTTGTCTTAAAGGGACGACTTTGATGGTGCCTTGGGCGAGCAGTATAGGCGCTTTTTCCACCGCCTTGCGGGCGATTTCGTAGGCCGGGGAAAAACGCTTATAGGCGCCGATCTGGATTCCCCACTGAGGATAGGATTGTCGTGACCCCCCGGCTGTGAGCAAACTTCCTTGCTGTGACTGGCCTGTTGACGCCAACCTTGCCGGCGCATTCAGGCGGAAGCCTTTGTTGAGAAGGTTGGCCATGAGGTGGTTACGCGCTTTCGAAGAACGGCCGCCGAAAATGACACCAATCAGCCGCCTGCCGTTACGTTGGGCCGATGCCACCAGATTGTAACCGGAAGCCCGGATGTAGCCGGTCTTGATGCCGTCAGCACCTTGATAGGTAGTGAGAAGCTTGTTGTGGTTGCGGTGTCTGACGCCGCCATAGGTAAAGCCCCTCGTCGCAAAAAATTGGTAGTAATGGGGGAAATCCAACAATAGCCGCCTGGCTAGGGTCGACATGTCCCTTGCCGTCGATAGCTGGCCGCGGTGGGAAAGGCCAGAGGCATTACGAAACGTCGTCCGTCGCATGCCGATCTGGCGTGCCCTGGCGGTCATCAGAAGGGCGAAATTGCGTTCGTTGCTGGCCAGCGATTCGGCGATCACAGTGGCGACATCGTTCGCTGATTTGGTAACTATCGCAAGGATTGCTTGCCTGACCGTGATCGCTTGATCTTTGCGCAATCCTAGCCTGGACGCTGGCTGACGGGTGGCGCGCGCGGACACCCTGAGGTTGCTATCGAGGCTCAGGCGCTTCTCTTTTAATGCCTTGAAGAGCAAGTAAAGGGTCATCATCTTAGTCAGAGAAGCCGGATAATTAAGGGTATCGGCATTGACTGAGTGCAGAATGCGCCCGCTTTTGCTATCGATGACTATCGAGGCGTATTTAGCGCTTCCCGGATGTGCGAACAAAATTGGCGAGATGAAGACAAAAACGAGCAAGCATAGTAGGCGCGAACAGCCAAACCTTTTCTGCCTCGTCAGATTTTTCAACGCCGCCGCCAAGACAGTTCCCCTCTTTTTCCGCCCGTTTCGGGCTTGACCCCAGGCCGCATAGGCGAAATTACACAAAATTGCTGCCTCGCCTCAAGAAATTATTTACGGCATGATGAGACGGTTCGCAACGTCACCGCCAAGCGCGTCCAATGCGACGAGATATGGAGTTTCTGTTACGCTAAAGTTCGTGCCGCCAAGAATGCGCCGGATGGCGCTGGCGATGTTTGGACGTGGACAGCCTTGGATGCTGATAGCAAGTTGATCGTGAGTTGGCTTGTTGGTGGGCGTGATGCCGAATACGCAAACGGGTTCATGCCGGATGTAGCCTCACGGCTTGCCAACCCAGCCCAACTTACGACTGACGGTCATTCTCCTTACTTGGATGCTGTAGAAGGGGCCTTCGGGGCGGACGTTGACTTTGCCCAATTGGTAAAGCTGTACGGCTTGGCCCCCAAATCAGACAGCCCGGGAGCCCGTTACAGTTCTGGCAAATGTGTTGGAGCGCGTAAGGAACGTTTCGGGGGAAAGCCGGACCCGAAGCACATCTCAACATCGTATGTTGAGCGTCATAACCTCACGATGAGGATGAGCCTGAAAAGATATACGAGGCTGAGCAACGCGTTCTCCAAGCGGATCGACAACCATTGTCACGTTTTGGCGTTGTACTTTGTTTGGTACAATTTCGTGCGTATCTATAAGACCCTTCGCGTCACTCCCGCTATGGCGGCTGGCGTCACTGATCGGCTTTGGGAGATGAAGGATATTGTTGATCTGATCGACGCGAACGCGTCCGCTCCAAAGAAGCGCGGGTCTTATAAGGAAAGAAATTCAAACTGATGCACTACCGAAAATACCGCCAATTTGGCTCCGCCGGTCTTTTGATGCTATATTAAACCAAAGCCAAGAATTTTTTTCAAAAAACCTGCCCGAATTCCTCGGGAACTTCCGGTTTAGGCACCTGAGCACGGAGATGTCTGACATGGGAGGAGAGTTTTAATATGGGAGGAGAGCTTTGGACATGAGAGATGTCTTGCATGGCGAATAAGCACAAAATTACCGTCGATGGCAACGAAGCGGTGTCCCTGGTTGCGCACCGGATCAACGAAGTAATCGCCATTTATCCGATTACTCCGTCGTCGGGCATGGGGGAACTAGCCGACGAACGGTCGGCCAAGGGGCATAAAAACATCTGGGGTATCGTTCCCGAGGTCGTTGAAATGCAGTCGGAAGCGGGCGCCGCCGGGGCGGTTCATGGTGCTTTACAAAGCGGGGCGTTGACCACCACCTTTACCTCTTCTCAGGGCCTGCTTCTTATGATCCCCAATCTTTACAAGATTGCTGGCGAACTGACCTCGTTTTGCATACACGTTGCGGCGCGCACAGTAGCTAGCCATGGGCTATCTATTTTTGGCGACCATTCCGATGTCATGGCTTGCCGTCAGACCGGCGTCGCCATGCTCGCAGCGGGATCGGTGCAGGAGGCGCATGACTTCGCTTGCATAGGGCAGGCGGCGAGCTTGCATTCACGCGTACCCATGCTGCACTTCTTCGACGGTTTTCGCACCTCCCACGAGATTGCTAAGATCGAGGAACTTTCAGAGGACGATCTCAGCGCCATGATCAACGAGGATTTGGTGGCCGCTCACCGCCAGCGGGCGTTGACGCCCGACCATCCGGTCCTGCGCGGCTCGGCGCAGAACCCGGACACCTTTTTCCAGATGCAGGAGGCGCGCAATCCCTTTTACGACGCCTGTCCGGTGCTCGTTCAGAGTGTCATGGACCGCTTTGCCGCCTTGACCGGCCGCCGCTACAACTTGTTCGATTACGTTGGCCATTCCGAAGCTGAGAAAGTCATCGTCATCATGGCCTCGGGCGGTGAAGCCGTCGAGGGAAGCGCTGCGGTGCTAAACCGCGGCAGCGACAAGGTAGGCGTGCTCAAGGTGCGCCTCTATCGGCCGTTTTCGGTTGACCATTTTATTGCCCAGCTACCACTTTCGGTGCGCGCCATTGCCGTCATGGACCGCTGCAAGGAGCCGGGCGCAGTGGGCGAGCCGCTTTATCAGGACGTGGTCACCGCCTTGGGTGAAGCCAAGGCCACTGGCCTGCGGCCGGCTGCCCGGGAACCGATGATCATCGGCGGGCGCTATGGTTTGGCGTCTAAGGAATTTACTCCGGCCATGGTCAAGGCGGTGTTCGATGAACTGGAACGCGATACGCCCAGGCGTCATTTTACCGTCGGCATCACCGATGATGTCAGCGGCTTTTCCTTGCCCGTCGACGACTCCTTCAAGGTGGAACACAGCGATTTAACCAGTGCTGTTTTTTTCGGTCTCGGTTCGGACGGCACCGTTGGTGCAAATAAGAACTCTATCAAGATCATCGCCGCTAACACGGATTTTCACACCCAAGGCTATTTCGTCTTTGATTCCAAGAAAGCCGGCGGCGGCACCATTTCCCATCTGCGTTTCTGTTCCAATCCCATCAAGTCTCCCTACCTGATCAGTCAAGCCGAATTCGTGGCTTGCCACCAATTTCCTTTCCTCGAACAGGTCGATATCATCAAATACGCCACGCCAGGGGGGACGTTTCTGCTGCACGCGCCTTACGGAAAGGATGAGGTTTGGGACAAGCTGCCCAGAACGGTGCAGCAGCAGATCATCGACAAGAAACTCAAGTTTTACGTCATCGACGCCCAGAAAGTGGCCGACAAGACCGGCATGGGCAAACGCATCAACACCATTATGCAGACTTGTTTTTTCGCCATTACCGACGTCCTCGAGTGTGGCCAGGCGATCGCCGCCATCAAGGATGCAATCAACAGGACATACAGTCACAAAAGCGAAAAGGTGTTGCAAAGTAACTTCGCGGCGGTGGATCAGGCCCTGGCGCATCTCGAAGAGGTGACGGTTCCCGATCAGGCGACAGCGGGGCACGACCGACCGCCCACCGTTCCCGAGCAGGCGCCCGACTTCGTCAAGAGAGTGACGGCGATGATGCTGTCGGGACAAGGAGATCTGCTGCCTGTCAGCGCCTTTCCGGTGGATGGGACCTGGCCGCTGGGTACCGCTAAATGGGAAAAGTGCAACCTGGCCACGGAAATCCCGACTTGGATCCCCGAGCTCTGCATCCAGTGCAACAAGTGCACCCTGGTCTGTCCCCACGCCGCCATCCGCGTCAAGGTTTCCACACCGGCGGACCTGGAAGGGGCGCCGGCCGCTTTCCAGTCGATGGATTACAAAGGCAAGGAGTTCGGCGAAGCCAAGTATATTATTCAGGTGGCGCCCGAGGACTGCACCGGATGCACCCTTTGTGTTCGCGTTTGTCCGGGCAAGGACAAAAATGACCTGGAGCGCCTGTCGCTGGAGATGCAAGCGCAGCCGCCACTGCGCGACCGCGAGCGGGAAAAGTGGGACTTCTTCCTGGAACTGCCGGAAGTCGACCGCACCAAACTCAGGCCGACCCTCAAGATGACACAGTTCGTTGACCCCTTGATCGAGTTCTCGGGTGCCTGTGTGGGCTGCGGCGAGACCCCGTACATCAAGCTGGTCACCCAGCTTTTCGGCGACCGCACGATGATTGCCAACGCCACCGGCTGTTCATCCATTTACGGCGGCAATCTGCCGACCACGCCTTACACGACCAATCGTGAGGGCCGCGGCCCGGCTTGGTCCAATTCCTTGTTTGAGGATAACGCCGAGTTCGGCCTCGGCTTCCGCCTGGCTGTTGACCGCCATTTCGAACATGCCAAGGAATTGCTGAACCGGTTGGGCCCAAGTCTGGACGCGACCTTGGTCGACGAAATCCTCACCGCCGAGCAGCCTGACCAAGCGGCAGTCATCGCCCAGCGCCAGCGTATCGAGACGTTGCGTGGCAAACTCGCCGGTATCGACAGTGCCGATGCGCTGCGGCTTGACCAGATTGCCGATTATCTGGTCAGGAAGAACGTCTGGATTATCGGAGGCGATGGCTGGGCCTATGATATCGGTTATGGCGGCCTTGACCACGTCTTAGCATCCGGCCGTGACGTCAACATCCTGGTGTTGGATACGGAGGTCTATTCCAACACCGGCGGCCAGCAGTCGAAGGCGACGGCCATCGGAGCGGTGGCCAAGTTTGCCAACGCCGGCAAGGTTTCGCCTAAAAAGGACTTAGGATTGATGGCGATGGCCTATGGAGAGGTCTATGTGGCTTCCATCGCTTTCGGCGCCAGTGACGGACAGACCGTGAAGGCGTTGCAGGAAGCCGAATCCTATGACGGCCCGTCGTTGATCATCGCCTATTCGCCATGCATCGAGCACGGCTACGATTTGGCCAACGAGCTGGACCAAATGAAATTGGCGGTGGAAACGGGCTATTGGATGCTTTACCGCTACGATCCCAGGCGCTTGGCCGCTGGCGGCAATCCATTGCAATTGGACT
>DASCPW010000070.1:0-14901 GCA_036012725.1 Rhodospirillales bacterium | reverse complement strand
CCTGTAAGGTCTATCGGCTTTATTGGGCCTTATACGTGATCGGTTCAAGCCGATTGAGGGCATGGCAAAGAGGGGAACGCCAGTGCCAAAGTTAACGTGAAAAACTTCCGCATCATATGGTTATGGGGAATGCCACTGGCGTTGGCAATGCCTGCTGATCGGCGGGGATTCACGGATTAAAGTTGGAACGGGACAGCTCTTTTTAACCGCCGGGGAGCGAGGGGTGTTCGGCAAGATATTTTTGACTTATATGCTCAACAATCGAGGAGGGGTTTTTCAAGATGCAAAACAACATTGCAACGCCAAGCGCGGCGGCAACGGACCAAGCAGACGCCGTCGCCGAGGTGGAGATTGACGCGGCCGAGCCCTGGGAGTCCTGGGAAACGCAACTTGTCAAGTGGAGTATTGGTATCGGTGTTGCCGGACTGGCGGTGTTCGGTCTGTTGATCAACGTTTACCTTTTGCCTTAGCGCCAAGAAGTTTTTCCAAGGCTTAAGGGAATTAACTCATGAAAGCGGACGTGGAAATGGTCATCACCTATGATGGGAAGCAATGGGTGGCGCGCAACGATGCGTTCACCGCTTCGGGGGAAACCCTGCCCGAACTTGACACCCAGGTTGCCGACGCCCTGCGTCAGCAGGGGGATTTCGGGAAGCCCAGGGTAACCGTCTTCATGGGCTTTGACTTCGGCACTATTCCGACTTGGATCAGGCAGTACGCCTCGCACTACTTCAACCGCTACATTTTCGTGGATTTGTGACGCCGGGAGGCGTCACCTGGTTCAAGTGGTGAGGGGCGTGATTTCAAGGTGAACACTTTTTCGAGGGAACTTAAGAGGTAAGATGAATGGATTCGTTAAATAGGAAATGGCACTCGGGGATGTTGAGTACAGAGGACTGGTGGGCGGTATGGCTCGGCCTTTTCATGTTCTCGTTCGGGCTGCTCTCTATATGGGGAATTGATGCGGTCGGCTGGTTCGCCAAGACCAAGACCTGGGTCTGGGACGCCGACACTATCAAGCTTCTGAAGCCGGCCGGCAAGGCTTACAAGGGCATGGGGCAGATACAGACACTTCTTGCGACCTACGTGGTTTTCACTGCGATGACCTGTACCGGCGCCTATTTCATGAAGCTCGATGTCAAGAGGTTCTTCCTGGGCTGGACGATACTCTTCGCCATCACCTGGTCGGCCTGGACCATCGGCCACGAGGCCCACTTTAAGGCGCTCAAGGCGGGCCCGTCCATTACCCAGTCCGAGATCTACGGCGAAGATGTTTACTGCACGACGAAAGTCCAGAAGTGCACGAAGCAGATTAGAAAAGCGCTCAAGAAGCTTGGCGTCAAGGACCTGGCCAACCCGTCGCCGGAAATGGCGGCGAAAGCCGTCGACATGTCCAAGAACTCGATCCGGATGTCTTGGGGGCTACAGCTTGGCGGCGGTTTCTCCTACGTACTGGCCCTGACCCTGGGTCTGATTATCGGCAATTTCATCAAGCCACTCGCCGAATTCGTGCGCGTGGCGGCGAAGCCCGAATGGTTCATCAAGACTGCAATCGTCTATTTGGGCATCAAGGTCGGGATTATGTCCATGAAGGCCGCCGGCTTTGCCTTCGAGTTGGCCTTGGCGGGAGCCGCCGCGACGTTCGTGGCCTACCTGCTGTTCTGGCCTATGACCTATGTCCTGGCCCGCAAGGCGTTTAAGTTACCGAGGCAGTGGGCTGCGGTGCTCTGTTCGGGCATCTCCATCTGCGGCGTCTCGGCGGCCATCGCCACTGGCGGGGCCATTCGCGCCAAGCCAGTCATCGCGGTCATGGTCTCCATGCTCATCGTCATTTACGCGATGATCGAGTTGATCGTACTGCCTGGCTTCTATACGGCGGTGGCCCCCGATCAGCCGATCGTCAACGGCGCCGCCATGGGCATGACGGTGAAGACCGACGGCGCCGACGCCGCCGCCGGCGCCATTCTGGATGAGCTGATGCGCTCGCAAGCCTCGTTGAAGGGCATCAACTGGGAGGAAGGCTGGATTCTCACCGCCTCGATCATGACCAAGATATGGATCGACATGTTCATCGGTCTGTGGGCGTTCGTGCTCGCCATCATCTGGGTCTACAAGGTCGAGAGGCAACCCGGCCAATCGACGGTGAGGGCTTCGGAGATCTGGTTTCGCTTCCCCAAATTCGTGCTCGGCTACATTTTCTGCTGGTTCTTCTATGTGGCCATTGCCGCTTTCTGGCCCGAGATCATCAAGGAGGCCTCGGTCGGCGCCGGGACGGTGCAGAGCCCGATGCGGAAGTTCATGTTCATGATCACCTTCGTGGCCATGGGCTGCGTCACCGATTTCAGCAAGCTGCGGGGGATGGGAAAACTGGCCCTGCTTTACGGCGTCGCGCTGGTCTTCATCATTGCGCCCATCGCTTATTTCGTGGCCTGGTTCTTCCACCATGGCATGATGCCGCCGACGGTGGCCGGCTGAGCCACCGAGGCAAAAGCCCACGTCTTCGCTTGCCGCCCGGCCGGGTTCATCCCGTCCGGGTGGTTGGCGTTGGCGTCGCCTATTTCACCCAGGCGATACGGAGGATATTGGTGGCGCCGGGGGTGCCGAAAGGGACGCCGGCGGTGACGACCACCTGATCGCCGATGGTGGCAAATTCCTCGCGCAAGGTGATGCCGACGGCCATGTCGACCATTTCGGAAAATCTCTTCAAGTTTGCGATCTTGATGGAATGGACTCCCCAGACGAGCGCCAGTCTGCGTGCCGTTTTGATCCTGGGCGTCAGTCCCAGGATTGGCATTTTAGGCCGCTCGCGGGCGGCGCGCAGCGTCGTCGATCCGGTTGATGAAAAGGTGACGATAGCCGTTGCCGAAATCGTGTAGGCCGCCTGCCGGGCGGCGGCCATGATGGCGTCAGCGTCGGTGGCCTTGGGGTGGCGGCGCTGAGCTTCCATCACAGTGTGATAGTAAGGGTCGCTCTCCACCCTTTTGATAATCCTTTTCATCATCGCCACCGCCGCCACCGGATAATCGCCGACGGCCGTTTCCGCCGACAGCATGACCGCGTCGGCTCCATCATAAACAGCGGTGGCCACGTCGGATGCCTCGGCGCGGGTCGGCATCGGTGCATGGACCATGGAATCCAGCATCTGCGTCGCCACGACGACGGGCTTGCCAGCCTCGCGGCAAGAATTGACAATCCTTTTCTGCAGGGTCGGAACGTCCTCGGGCGGAGCCTCCACGCCCAAGTCGCCGCGCGCCACCATCAATGCATCAGCTAGCTCGACGATTTCATCCAAGTGCTTGATGGCCAGGGGCTTTTCCAGCTTGGCCAGAATGGCGGCGCGGCCGCGGATCAGTTTTCTCGCGGCGATGATATCTTCCGGCCTCTGGACGAACGACAGCGCCACCCAGTCAATGCCCAGCTTCAGCCCGAATTCCAAGTTTTCCAGGTCTTGGCCGGTCAGCGACGAAAGGTTGAGGGCGACGCCGGGGACGCTCACCCCTTTGTGGTCCGACAACTCACCGCCATTGACGACCCTGGCTTCGGCAAAATCCCCGCCGCATCGAACGACGCGCAAACGAATCTTGCCATCATCCAGCAAAAGTTTAATTCCCGGTTTCAGCGCCGCGAGGATTTCCGCATGGGGCAATTGGACACGCCGGCTGTCCCCTGGTTGCTCTGAAAGATCGAAGCGAAAGGTTTCGCGTGCTTTTAGCAGTATCTTTCCGGCAGCGAATTTGCCGACCCGGAGCTTCGGCCCCTGAAGGTCTAAAATGATGCCGATCGGACGGTTGTAGTGTTTTTCCAGTCGGCGGATGATCCGCAACAGTTTTTTATGCTCGGCCTGGGTTCCGTGGCTGGCGTTAAGGCGAAATACGTCGGCGCCGGCCTCGAAAAGCTTGCTGATGAGTGCCTCGCTACAAGAGGCGGGGCCAAGGGTGGCGATGACTTTGGCTTTGCGGAGGCATCTCATAGCTAAACAATAGGCACAGTGAGGCGTTCTAAACCAGCGTCATCTTTCAAATTTTTAGCCCGCATCGCCGATAAGAATGGCGCGGAAATCGTTAACGTTCGTCAGGGTTGGACCGGTGATAACCAAGTCTCCGAGAGCTGAAAAAAAACCGTAAGAATCATTATTCTCCAGCATGGCGGCGGCGTTAAGCCCCGCCTTGGCGGCGCGGCTAAGGGTGTCCGGGCTGATGTGGGCGCCGGCATTGTCGCCGCCGCCATCGATGCCGTCGGTATCGCAGGCAATGGCCCGCGTTTCCGGTTGCCCGTCCAGCGCCAAGGCCAGGGCGAGGATGAATTCAGTGTTGGGCCCGCCACGGCCATTTCCCCTGATTGTCACTGTTGTCTCGCCGCCGGAAAGCAGTAGGCCGGGCCGCCCTTCTCCCGCTGTCGCTTGCATGGCGAGCCTGCCCTGCAACCGGGCTAGATCGCGTGATTCGCCTTCGAGGGCGTCACCAAGGATGGTCGGCTCGAGGCCGGCGTTCCGTGCCGCCGCTGCTGCCGCCGCCAAAGCCGTCCGAGGCGTTGCCGTCACCACTGTCTCCGCCCGTGAAAGGCGAATATCGCCGAGTTTCGGCGTCTCACCCGAGCATGTGTCTAAAAATGAAGCTACGGCGGCGGGAAGGTCGATGGCGTACTTTTCCAATATTGCCTTGGCATCGGCGATGGTAGTGGGATCGGCGACTGTCGGGCCGGAAGCAATGACCTCCGGATTGTCCCCGGCTACGTCTGAAATGATCAAGGTGAGGGTCTTGGCCGGAAAGGCCGCAGCCGCCAGCCGCCCGCCCTTGATTGCCGAAAGGTGCTTTCGGACGCAATTGATCTCGGAAATGGCCGCCCCCGACTTGAGCAGGGCTTCGGTGAGAGCTCTTTTGTCGTTGATTGTCAGGGACGGTGCCGGTAGGGACAACAGCGCTGATCCGCCACCTGAAATCAGGCAAAGAACCAGATCATCCTTTGCCAACCCCCGCACGGCATGGAGAATTCGCCGTGCCGCCGTCTCTCCGGCAGCATCGGGAATAGGATGGGCCGCCTCCAACACCCGGACCTGCCGGCATGGCACACCGTGACCGTAGGGAGTGACCACCAGACCCGAGAGCGGCCCCGGCATGTGTTCTTCAACCGCTTGCGCCATGCGGGCGGCGGCTTTGCCGGCGCCGATAACCACGCACCGTCCCTTGGGCCGGGGAGGCAGGAAAGGAGGCACCAGGATCAGTGGATTTGCCGCCGCCACGGCGGCATCGAACAAAAATGGGAGGAACGTCTCGCTCACTGGCTCATGTTAACGAAATAATGACGACATCTCATTCAAAATGAAAAATCCGCCGGCACTTGGCGGGCGTCGGTGGGAATGGGTAGTATGGAAGTGCTGGGAACATGAGGAAAAAACGGCAATGTTGAAAAAAATTGTCTCGCAAGCGCTGTTGTCCGTCGTCATGGACAAAAAAGCAAGAGACAAGCTGGATACTATCCGCAATGGCAAAAATCCGGCAAGCCGCGAGCAACATATTGAAACAATGCGCAATATTTTTCAGCAATCTCTGACGCCTGAAGGCGAAAAAAAGCTCGAATCCCTACGCGGGTCCGTCAACAAGGTCATGATCCCGGAACGCTAAGAATTAATCAACAACGCCATGAAGATTCACCGGGCCAAGATGAAAATTCTTGACGATCTCTCCGATGAGGATAAAAGAAACTCTATGTCGCAGCCGTTAAGGCCTTCCTCCACCAAGACAAGGGCAACGGTTGAGCCCCACACGTCCGGGAGTATCCCCCTTGATGTATAAAAATCTGATGCGTCTTTGCTTGGTTCTTTTGACGCTTTTTCTGGGAACTTTGGTCATGACAGGAAATGGAGTGGCTGGCAATCCTGAAAATAGGCTCCACATGGAGCTGAAATACGGTCGCGTGGTCATCGAGATGCGCCCCGATTTGGCGCCTCGCCACGTCGCCCGCATCAAGGAACTGGTGCGCCTGAGATTTTACGACGGGCTTCTCTTCCATCGGGTGATCGGCGGATTCATGGCCCAGACCGGCGACCCGAATGGCGACGGCTCCGGCGGCTCGGGCGTCAACCTGCCGGCCGAGTTTTCCCAAGAACCCCACGTTCGCGGCACCGTCTCCATGGCCCGCCTTCCCGATCCCGACAGCGCCGATTCGCAATTCTTCATCGTTTTGGCGGAGGCACCCTGGCTAAACGGCAAATACACCGTCTGGGGCAAGGTGGTCGAAGGCATTGAATATGCTGATAAAATTAAACGAGGCGAAACAATGCGCGGCGGCAAGGTCGATAATCCGGACAAAATTATCCACTTACGGTTTGCGACCGACGCTAAGAAGTAATTCTGGTACCGCCGCCGCCAGCCTTGCGTGACGTGATCTTGGGGCGCTTTTGCGCGCCTTATTCGTCTTGCGCCAGGATCGCTTCGATCGCCGCTAACGCCTTCGCCGCTTGCTTGCCGTTGGGGCCGCCGGCCTGGGCCATGTCGGGACGGCCGCCGCCGCCCTTGCCACCGACCGCGGCGGCACCGGCGCGGACCAGATCAACGGCGTTATTGCTTGCGGTCAGATCATCGGTAACGCCGACAACCAGAGACGCCCTGCCCTCGTTGACGGAAACCAGCGCAACGACGCCGGAGCCCAACTGTTTTTTGAGATCGTCGGCTAAACCCTTGAGTTCCTTGGGTGGCGTGCCGTCGAGCAGCCGGGGCGAGTACTTGACACCGCCCACCTCCTTGACCTCGCCGCCACCGCCGCCGCCACCGGTGGCAAGCGCCCGCCAGGCGTCGGCCAGGTCACTTTCCAGTTTCTTGCGCTCGTCCAGTAACCCGGAAACGCGGGCCGGAATGTCGGCCGAGGCGACCTTCAACAGGCCAGCCGTTTCCCGCAGGACCGCCTCCCGGCCGGCGTAATGGTTTTCGGCCGCCGCGCCGGTGAGACCTTCGATGCGGCGCACGCCCGCCGCCACCGCGCTCTCGGAGGTGATCTTGAACAGGCCGATGTCGCCGGTGCGCCCGACATGAGTGCCGCCGCAAAGCTCGACCGAGTAGACCGTGTCGCCATTTTCGCCACCCATGCTAACGACGCGAACCTCGTCGCCGTACTTCTCTCCGAACAGCGCCATGGCACCCTCCTTGACCGCCTCCTCGGGCTCCATCAGGCGAGTGGAGACGTTGGAATTGCAGCGAATGCGGTCGTTGACCTCGGCCTCGACGCGGGCGATTTCATCCCTTTCCATGGCTTTTGGATGGCTGACATCGAAACGCAAACGGTCCGCCGCCACCAGTGAGCCCTTTTGGACGACGTGATCGCCGAGCGCCCGGCGCAACGCCCGGTGCAGGAGATGGGTGGCGGAATGATTGGCGCGAATGGTCCGGCGCCGATTGTCGTCCACTTGCATAAGGACTTCGTCACCAACCCTGAGCGTACCCTTCTCGACTTGGCCCAAGTGGATGAACAGACCGCCGACTTTCTTGACGGTGTCGGTGATCTTGACTCCGACGTCTCCGCCGCCACCCGTGATGGTGCCGCTGTCCCCCACCTGGCCGCCGGATTCTCCATAAAAAGGGGTCTGGTTGACGACAATAGCCACCTGGGAACCCATTTTGGCTTCATCTATTCGTTCGCCGCCGGTGACCAGGGCGACCACCTGGCCTTCCGCGGATTCCGTTTCGTAGCCGAGAAACTCGGTGCCTCCTAGCTCTTCGCGGAAGGAGTACCAGATTTCTTCCGTCGCCACCTCGCCGGACCCGGTCCAGGCCTTCCTGGCCTCTTGGCGTTGGCGTTCCATGGCGGCGTTGAAGCCGTCGATATCGACTCCCATGCTTTTGCCGCGGAGTGCGTCTTGGGTAAGGTCGAGTGGGAAGCCGTAAGTGTCGTAGAGCATGAACGCGGTCTCGCCCTCCAGTTCACCGTCGGCTCCCATATCCGCAGTCGCTTCGTCAAGAAGCCGCAAGCCTCGTTCCAGGGTGCGCTTGAAGCGCGTTTCCTCGGATTTGAGGGTTGCCGCGATCAACGTCTGGGCACGCATCAGTTCCGGATAGGCCTCGCCCATCTGCGCCGTCAAGGCCGGAACCAGCCGCCACAACAGCGGCTCCTCGGCGCCGATCAGGTGGGCATGACGCATGGCCCGACGCATGATTCGGCGCAACACATAGCCGCGGCCCTCGTTGGACGGCATCACCCCGTCGGCCATGAGAAAACAGCTGGCCCGCAAATGATCGGCGATAACCCGATGGGATATCCCATGTTCGCCTTCTGGCTCGGTGTGCGAGGCCTCGGCGGAAGCGGCTATAAGGGCGCGAAAAAGGTCGGTCTGGTAATTGTCGTGAGTACCCTGAAGGATGGCGGAGATGCGCTCCAGGCCCATGCCGGTATCAATGGACGGCCTCGGTAGAGCGATCCGCTCACCGGCGCTAAGTTGCTCATATTGCATGAACACCAGGTTCCAGATCTCGATGAAGCGATCGCCATTCTCTTCCGGGCTACCTGGTGGCCCGCCGGGGATGTCTTCGCCGTGATCGTAGAAAATCTCCGAGCACGGACCGCAAGGCCCGGTGTCGCCCATGGCCCAGAAATTATCCGAAGTGGGGATGCGGATGATGCGATCTTCGGGAAGGCCGGCGATCTTTTTCCATAACTGAAAGGCCTCGTCATCGTCGGCATAGACCGTGACGACCAGCCGCCGGGCAGGGAGGCCATACTCCTTGGTGACCAGGTTCCAGGCCAACTCGATGGCCAGGTCCTTGAAGTAGTCGCCGAAGGAGAAATTGCCGAGCATCTCGAAGAAGGTGTGGTGGCGGACGGTGTGACCAACATTTTCCAGGTCGTTATGCTTGCCGCCGGCGCGGACGCACTTCTGTGAGGTGACGGCACGCGTGTAGGGGAGTTTGTCGAGGCCGGTAAAGACGCTCTTGAACTGGACCATGCCGGCGTTGGCGAACATCAAGGTGGGGTCGTTGCGTGGCACCAGCGGCGAGGAGGCCACGACCTCGTGGCCATGGCCGGCGAAATAATCGAGAAACGCCTTGCGGATGTCGTTGACCGTATGCATGGGGAGGTAATGTAAGGCAGGATGTCCTAGAAACCAACGGGCGAGACTGGACGGACCCCGCCGCTGCCTAGTGTCCCACAGCCAATGAAGTTAGTAATCTCATCTAATTCCCTTTACTGTAGGTGTTACACGGAAGCGTTCCACCTCTGGAAATGGGTACTCTATTCCGGAGTCGATGGTGACAATGACTGATCTTTCACGATTAAAAGTTTCATTGACCAAGCATGGCGCTCACAAGATAGCGCAATTACTCACGGCGTTTCCGCCTGACAAAGTTCTTGAGAATACCTGGGATAGTTTCGATGAAATTCGGATAGATCACGCTCAAGCTAGGAAAAATCTCTCCGCAAGGAGTGACGACTCGCTTCCGCAGGTTTGCGGCCGCAGCCAAGGATCTCGGCGAAGGAGCTATCGATTCCCTTGTCTTCTTAGCAATAGCATTTAGCCATCACGTTTTGATCAATTGCCTCAAAAAGGGTGCCAAAGGTTTTGCAAACGGATTTCTAACAGATAAACATTTTCCCGATAGGAAAAGTTTCATAAACCTTGAAAATGACATCGAAGAATTGGGATTCGTCGCTGAGGCAAATGAAATCCGTGTTAGATACGATCTAAGAGAACTTTTCGAGAATCCAAAGTTTGCCCCGCTTGCTGCGGAGTTGTTTAGGCTAAAGTTAATCGATGCAGGTTGGGACGAGCCATCGCCCTTTATTGAGGAGTGTGTTGCGCACCGGTTTCACAATGCGCTCTCAGTCTCAGATGATTTCTTTAGGAGTTGGCTACTTGGTGGAGTACAAGTCTCGACCGACGCGCAAGCAAAGTTTGAACAGGCCTTGGCCTGCCCCCATTAAGTGGTCCACCGCTTAAGTTAGAGTTTGGCGCGGTTTAAGTTGATGGACCGGCCGAAGCCATTGGCGAGCGTAGGCCGGAACATCAACGTTGGGCAAGATGGAACATGTTTTTTTGTGGACCGTTAATCACCCGCCGGTGGCGGTTTCGCCGGTCTTGGCCTCGGGCAGTGCTTTTGCTTCCACCGTTTCGGTCTTGCCCTCGGCCGGACCGTCGCCGGGGCCGTTAGCCGTTATTCCCTCGCCGATCAAGCCGGCATTCTGGCGGATTGCGGTGTCGATGGCGGCCGCCGCCGCCGTGTTTTCCTTGAGATACTCCTTGGCGTTCTCGCGGCCCTGGCCGATGCGTTCGGAGTTATACGAGAACCAGGAGCCGGATTTCTCAACGATGTTGGCGGCGACGCCCAGGTCCAGCAATTCGCCGGTCTGGGAGATCCCCAAGCCGTACATGATGTCGAATTCGACCTTCTTGAAGGGCGGCGCCAGTTTGTTCTTCACTACCTTGACCCGGGTCTGGTTGCCGATGATCTCGTCGCGGTCCTTGATGGCGCCGATACGGCGGATTTCAATGCGTACGGAGGAATAGAACTTGAGTGCGTTGCCGCCCGTCGTGGTCTCGGGATTGCCGAACATCACACCGATCTTAATACGGATCTGGTTAATGAAGATGATCAGCGTCTTGGAACGCGCCACCGAGGCGGTCAGCTTGCGCAACGCCTGGCTCATCAGGCGGGCCTGCAAGCCGACGTGGGTGTCGCCCATTTCGCCTTCGAGCTCGGCGCGCGGCACCAGGGCGGCGACGGAGTCGACCACCAGCACATCGACGGCGCCGGAACGGACCAATGTGTCGGCAATCTCGAGAGCCTGTTCTCCGCCGTCGGGCTGGGAGATCAACAGATCGTCGATATTGACGCCCAGTTTCCCGGCGTAGATCGGATCGAGCGCATGCTCGGCGTCGACGAAAGCGCAGGTGCCGCCCAATTTCTGCGCCTCGGCGACGGCATGCAAGGCCAGCGTCGTTTTTCCCGACGCTTCCGGTCCGTAAATTTCAACAACGCGGCCGCGCGGCAGGCCGCCGATGCCAAGGGCGATGTCGAGGCCCAGGGAACCGGTCGAGATAACTTCGGTGGCGACGGTCTCGCGTTGGCCGAGACGCATCACCGAGCCTTTGCCGAAAGCCCTTTCGATCTGGGAAATGGCCGCTTCCAGGGCCTTGTTTTTGTCCATGGTATCCTTTTCCACGAGTCGTAAAACGTTTTCTGCCATGACCTGCCTCACTTATTTCACATGGTATGCGGAGATGCAATCCAAAGCAAAGTACACGATTTGTTCTCATCTACAAGACATTTTTTTAAATGATTGATATATAGGCACTATTTAAGGTTGCATTCGCTTTATGTTCTAATAAAAAGCAAATTGCTCAGGGAATGGCGCTTCGGCTCCCGGCGCGCCGATTATTGCGCCTCGGCCTGAAAGAAAAGCTGATGCCGATCAAACTCTAGCCGCTCATCACTTCCTTGACCGTGCCGGCCAACTCCTTGAGGCTGAAGGGCTTGGCCAGGAAACGGATGGTCGGATCGTTGCCGATATCCTCGACGAGACTGTTCTCCGCGTAGCCGGACATGAGAATGAGTTTGATATCGGGCATCTCCTGGCGCACCAGTTGGATCAGGGTGCGGCCGTCCATTCCCGGCATCACCACATCGCTGATGATCAGGTCGATCGTCTCATCCGTCGAGTTGATGACATCGAGCGCCGTTTCGCCGTTGCTGGCCTCCAATACCCGATAGCCTTTGTTGCGCAGTGCCCGGGCGCCGAACATGCGCACCGCTTCCTCGTCCTCGACTAGAAGCACGGTGCCGGCGCCGGTCAGATCGCCCGTGTCGGCGTCCGCGCCCGGCGGCGGGGGCGGCTTGGGCGGACGCACCGCCTTTTCCGCCTGCTCTTGCGGCTGTGTGAAACCCTCGCCGGCCTCGCCTTTGTAACGGGGCAAATAAATACCGAAACCGGTGCCCTCGCCCGGAGCGCTGTCAACGAAGATGAAACCGCCGGTCTGGTGGACAATGCCGTAAACCGTGGACAGGCCCAGCCCGGTGCCGCCGCCGACGTCCTTGGTCGAAAAGAAAGGCTCGAAAATGTGCCCGATGTTCTCCTTGGCGATGCCAACGCCGGTGTCCATGGCTTCGATCAGCACGTAGTCACCGGCCGGCATGACCTCGTGGCCGCGTTGCACCGTCTCATCGGCGGCGATGTTCTGGGTGCGGATGGTCAATGTGCCGCCGCCGGGCATGGCGTCGCGGGCGTTGACCGCCAGGTTGATGATGACCTGGTCGAACTGACCCCGGTCTACCATCACGACCCATAAATCCCGGCCCGGCTCCATTTCCAACTCGATATTCTCGCCGATCAGCCTGCCCAGGAGAGTGGACAATTCGGACAGCGCTTCGGTGGGATCAAGGATCACCGGTTTTAAGGTCTGCTGGCGGGAAAAGGCAAGGAGTTGACGGACAAGATTGGTTGCCCGGTTGGCGTTTTGCCTGATTTGCATAATGTCGGCAAAGGACGGGTCGTCGGGCCCATGGCGGGAAAGCAGTAGATCGGAAAAGCCGATCATGGCGGTCAGCAGGTTGTTGAAATCATGCGCTACGCCGCCGGCAAGCTGGCCCACCGCCTGCATTTTCTGGGACTGGGCGAACTGGACCTCAAGGTTCTTCTGCTCGGTCGTGTCGATAAAGTGCAGCACAAGGTACGAAACCTCGCCCCGGTCGTCCTCCATGCGGCTGGCAAAAAGGGAAGCGACAACCTGGCGTTCGCCGACGGCGGGCATGCGCACCTCCAGGATCGCTGCCCGCATGATGCCCATGACCACCTTGGAGAGTTGCGCCGCCACGTCGCCGCGGTCTTCCTTGGCCAAGCGGTCGGAAAAGGGCTGTCCCACCACCGCCTCCCGGTGGACGCCCAGCAACCTGAGAAAGGCACGGTTGCAATCGCTGACGTTGCCATGCAGGTCGAGGAGCAGGATGCCCACCGGCGCCTCGTCGAACAGCCAATGCAGCCGTTGTTCAGGGGCGAGGGCGCCGGCTTCCATATCGTCGCGCCAGGTCAGGTTTTTGAGGACGATCGAGCGGCTGTAGGCCATCTCGCCGTCGGCGTCAAGCCGCTCGGACTGAACCAAACAGGCCCGGAAGGTGGTTCCGTCCACCGTTTTCAGGGTGACGTTGCCATGCTCTCGCTTACCCTGTTTGTCGGACCCGCCGCCCGTCGCCTGTTCCGAGGCGACCACGAAGTCGGCGAAGCACATCTCCCGGGAAAGCATATCGCCGGCCGATACCCCCAGCCATTCGGCCAAGGTGTTATTAGCATGGAGGATGCGCCCGGCGCCGTCGGCCGAGAAAAATCCGGCCGGCAGGTTGTCAAGAAAATCAGCCAGCATTTCTTCTTCGCGGCGACGGATGGCGTCCATTTCGCGGCGAGCGGTAATGTCCTGGGCCCGCCACAGGGCGCGGCCCTGGCCTCCGCCGAGCGGATGAACGGAAATGCGCCGCCATTCGATGCCACCAGACGGCATCGATAACGAAATCTCGGCCATCTCGGAGACGCCGGATGAAGCGCTGGCGCGCAAGCGGGAAAAAGTTTCGGCGGCATGCTCCCTGCTATTCAGGATAGCGGCGATGTCATCCAAGGACACCGCCAGCGCGAACAGCCGGTGAAAAGCGGCATTGGCGTAAATGAAGGACCCGTCGGCGGCGGTGATCAATCGCGCTTCCGGACTTTCTTCGGCGGCGGCCAAAAGCAGATCCGCCACATGACCGCCTGCCCGCGAGTGGCTCCAGGCCCAGGCAAAGCCAACAAGCGCCAATAGAGCGAGGGCCATGAGCCCCCCCTCGGCTAAAGCGGTTCCCGGCAGCACCCAAAGGATCAGCGCCGCCAGGAGCAGTCCGGCGGATAGCGCGGCCCAAATCGCCGGGTGCTGCCAAAATGCCATCTTGCCGGCAAGTGGCTCCCTGGACTTTCCCTCTTTTGTCGATTTCACCGGTTCTGTGGTCAATCGCGATTCCCTACTCTTTTCTAGAGCATTTCAAGACAGGCATGCTCTAGGGCCCCGGCGGCGCCGCTGGCTCCGCCGGCAAATCGCCTCTCATGCGCATGACATAGCCGATAATCTCGGCCACCGCCTAGTAATGTTCGGGCGGAATTTTTTCATCCACCTCCACCGCCGCGTGAAGGAGGCGCGCTAGTGGCGGGTTCTCGATTACCGGAATCTCATTTTCCTCGGCCACCGCGCGGATACGATGGGCAAGCGAGTCTATGCCCTTGGCCACCAGCTTCGACGATGGTGATCTCGTTCATGGCGTGCCTACGGTCCGCATGGGCGAGAAAGGGCTCTAAACCGGCATGCGGATGATTTGTCGGTAGGATTCCAAAATTTTGTCGCGCACCGTGACCACGGTCTGCAAGGTCAATTTGGCCTCAGCGACAGCCGTGACAACTTGCGTAAGGTCAGTCTTACCGCTGATGTTGGCGATGGATAGGCCTTCGCCACGCTCGCCGATCTTAACGGCCTCTTTAATGGCGCCCTTGACCAGATCGGCGAATTCCTCGCCCGTTTTTGCATCCTGGCTGTCAATTTCGGAAATGTCCCTTCGGGCGGCGGTATTGTACGCGTTAACGGCACTGGTGATATTGGAAAAGGGATCGGCCATTGTTCGTTCCTCTTTTTTTACTGGTAAGCAGCTATTTGCTGGCTCAACGCGCAGGGTCTCCCTAACGCAGTAAATTGGTGGTGTCTTTCAATATGCTCTTGGTATTTTTGATGACGCTCAGGTTGGCATCGTTGGAACGTTGCGCCTCGCGCATGTCCATCATTTTGATCAGCGGATTGACGTTGGGCACAAGCAAGTACCCGTCGGCGTCCGCCGCCGGATGATTGGGATCGAAGTGCTTGGTGAAATCCAACTTGTCGGGAATGATCTTGCCAACGCGCACGGTCTTTAA
>DASCPW010000069.1:0-34842 GCA_036012725.1 Rhodospirillales bacterium | reverse complement strand
AAGCTCTCGTTGTAACCGTTCTCCCAGGGCGATCCTGGTTCGATGAATAGGGTCTTCACACCAACCCTGCCGAGCCATGCTCTCACGGCATTGGCGGTGAACTCGGAACCGTTATCCGAACGGGTATGATCCGGTGGACCATGCTGAACGAACAAATCGGTCAAACAATGGAGCACATTATCCGAGTTCAGCTTACGGTCGACGACGATGGCCTGACATTGCCTGGTAAATTCGTCGATCACGGTGAGTATGCGGAACGCCTTGCCATCATGCGTGCGATCCATGACGAAGTCATAGGACCAGACGTGGTTCTGCCACGCCGCTCGTAAGCTGCCCGGCTCGACACGCTCTTGGATCGTCGGCAGGGAGTCGTCCTCACCATCGAACACGAAGGGTAATGTCCGCCCGTTGCGCTTGCGCGTGACAACCACGGCCCTACGCTTGCCGGACTGGTGTCTTTTCAGGCGACGGTCAATCCGGTCCTTTGGCTTCACATAGCCACCGAAATACGCGCCGTCGATCTCAATAGTGCCCGACAATGTTTGGTCCTGCATTTCCGCTCCCATCGCCTCACGGAGTTTGTTGGCGAGGACAAAGGCGGTCTTGTACTGAACGTCAAGACCGCGGCTCAGTTGGAGCGCGCTGACACCCTTCGCGCCGTTCACGAATATGGCGATAGCGGCCAACAGACCGCGCAGCGGTAGCTTGCGGCTGGCGAAGATCGTTGCCGTCGTGATACTGAATTGCGCTTCCGGCCCCAATCTTGCTTATCGCCATGATATGTTCCCCGAAAATCGGTCCGAGCCGCAAATTTAAGCGGCGGGGCGCGGGCAAGTGGGACAATTGATCTTGTGTGCCGGCTCCGACAGATGGTACCCTCCGGCAAGTGCCCAATGGAGTGGTACATCAGAACTTTTTTTGCCCGGGTCGGCAATTACACTTTTTATTACCGCAAAAAGCCTTCCCTGGAGACAGCTCACCGATACAAACAACACTGCCAGTTTGCGGGATGCGTTGCCCCGCATCACCAAGTATTTTTAGAACCTAGCTCGCTCGCCCCCTGGCGTCGCGTGAGAGCTTTACGGGTAAAACCAAGATGAGGGATACGAGCATGGAAGAGAGCGCCCAGCTCACTTTAGCTCCCAACGGACCAAGACCGGCACTCTTCGGCGGCGATCCGCTCGCCACCACCGCCGCGGCCGATGCGCCGCCCCGGCCGGTGGTCCCAGAGGTGCCCGCTTACCTTAGGGAGACCTATTATTGGGCCTATCTGAACCCCCGCAACGTGAAGCTCCTCGACCATGAACTGGGGGTCATGGTCATTCTATGGGGCCAGCACTTGCGCCTTTGGCGAGAAGCTTTTGCCGAACTTGAGCCCGGGCAAAGTGTTCTGCAACCGGCTTGCGTCTACGGGAATTTTTCACCCGCCTTGGCGCGCCTTCTCGGGCCCCGGGGGGAGCTCCATGTTATCGATCTGGCGCCCATCCAGGTAGATGCTTGCCGGCGGAAACTGCGGGATTTCCCGCAAGCGACGGTCCGCCATGCCGATGCCGCGCGGCTCAGTGGCGAATCCTATGATGCGGTGTGCTGCTATTTCCTGATGCATGAGCTGCCAGAAGACTATAAGCGCGCGGTGGTGGATGCGTTGCTCGGGAGCATCGTACCCGGCGGCAAGGTCATCTTCGTCGATTACCACAAACCGCACTGGGCGCATCCCCTAAAAGGAGTCACCAAACTCTGGTTCGATACCGTGGAGCCATTCGCCAATAGCCTATGGCATCACGAGATCAAGGATTTCGCCAGCGATGCCGATCTCTATAGCTGGCGCAAGCAAACCTACTTCGGTGGGCTTTACCAGAAAGCCGTCGCCCAGCGCCGGCCAATTGCAAAACTATGAATAAACGACAAAAATTTAGTGGAGTATAATCTAATCGAAAAACCTCGACAAGAAATGGTTTTTTTGGCTTTTTTCCTGATCGGCCGGATGGTCCGTCTAGCTGCCGTCGGAAGGGGTGAGGTCAGGAATTGGGACCGGCTTCTTTGTCGAGTAAAACCAATTTCTTGCCCTTGATGGCGAGGGCGGTGTCGCCGCGCCGCAGCTTTAAGGCCTCTTCGCCGAAAACTTGCAACCGCCAACCGTGCATGGCGGGGACCTGGGCTTTTTTGCCGTAAGCGGCGATCAATTCGATGTCGGCGGAAGAGGCCAACAGTTTCTGAGCGACGCCCTTTTCCTCGCATTTCATCTTCATCAACACCTTCAAAAGCTCGATCACCGGCCCCAATCCGCGAGGCAGGGCGGGTTTTAGCCGCGGTTCCGGGCAGTCCTCCTCGGGTACTTCAATGCCGCGTTTCACGGCCCGTAAAAGCGCTGCTCCCGCCGCTCCTTCCACCAGCTGATGTCCGAGGCCGCGGGTCCGCGCCAGCTCGCCCGTCGTCGATGGCAAATGGTGAGCTATTTCGACGAGAGGATCGTCGCGAAGCACTCGATTGCGGGGCAAATCACGCCGTTGCGCTTCCTTTTCCCGCCATGCCGCCAGTTCCCTGAGGACCGCCAAAAATTGCCGGTTGGCGCTCCGTGATTTAATCCGCCGGAAGGCCAGGGCGGGATCCAGATCGTAGGTTTCCCGCGCGGTCAGGACGGCCATTTCCTCTTCCAGCCAGTTGGTCCGCCCATTGCCGTTCAATTTGATCTGCAATTTTTCATAAATCGTTCGCAAATGGGTCACGTCGGAGAGGGCATAGCTGATCTGACGCTCGCTCAGGGGGCGGTGCGACCAATCCGTGAAGCGCGAGGATTTGTCGATACGGGCATTGGTGAGCTTGGTGGCCAGGACTTCATAGCTGACCTGCTCGCCGAAACCGCAAACCATGGCCGCCACCTGACTGTCGAAAATAGGAGTCGGCACACAACCCGATAGATGAAAGAAAATCTCCAGGTCTTGGCGGCCGGCGTGGAAGACCTTGAGAATTTTCCTATCCGCGAGCAGCCCGAACAAAGGCTTGAGGTCGATGCCTTTGGCCAAGGCGTCGATAACAGCGGCGCCGCCGCTGCCGGCCACCTGCACGAGGCAAAGCAAGGGCCAATAGGTTTTTTCGCGCATGAACTCGGTATCGACGGTGACATAAGGGGAATCGGCTAGGCGCTTGCAGAAAGCGGCCAGGGAGGCAGTATCGGTGATCATCGGCCGCTGTCATACATGCAGACGGGTCCGACGGAAAGGGAAAGAGGTCTTAGGCAACGCTACTGTCGGCTCGGGAGGACTTAGGCGCCGCCTGAGAAGGCTCGGCGGCGGGGAGCTCCAGGTTCCGCCGTGGTTTGCCTGTTTCCAGTTTCTCCAGGGTTTCCCGGGAGACGGCGCGGCCTTCTTGCAGGCCGCGAACCTGGTTCGCCAAGGTTTTCATGCCTTCTTGCACATCGCTGATGGCTCTGTTGCTTTCCTCCAGAGCCGACGACAATTGAGTGGTCTGCGCTTTTAGCATCATCTGGTTACGGTTTCTGACTTCCTTAAGGGCCTCGCTGGCGAACCACAATGCCAACAAGGCTACGAATAGCGCTAAAAAACCTATAATCGTCGCTATCGCGCATCCTCCTCAATTAAAGCTCTATATACTACTAAATCCACGAAGAACGTGGCTACCTAACACAAAATGTAGAAATTATCTAGGCGACAATAGCGACAATCTACTCGGCCATCATCCGCACCAACGTCTTGACCGTCAAGCCCTGGACGATGATGGAAAAAATCACCACCCCGTAAGTCATGGCGAGGATGATGTCCTTGGCGGGGATGTCCGGCAGGGACAAGGCCAGTGCCACCGAGATGCCACCGCGCAGGCCGCCCCAGGTCAGGATCGGGATGGCACCCTTGGTGAAGGTACGCTTTAAGGCGCTAAGGGCGCTCAGCGGTGCTGCGACGCTGACGAAACGGGCGGCGACCACCACCGGCACCGCGATTGCCGTCAGCGCCGCGATCTCCGCCGTGATGGTCAGGGCAAGGACCTCGAAACCGATCACCAGGAACAGCACCGAGTTCAGCACCTCGTCGATCAGCGACCAGAATTTGTAGATATGGTCGCGGGTGTTGTCGCTCATCGCGAAGCGGGCGCCGCGGTTGCCGATCAACAACCCGGCGACGACGACGGCGATGGGGCCGGAGGCGTGAACGGCGAGAGCGATGCCGTAGGTCAGCATCACCAGGGCCAGGGTGATCAGAACCTCAAGGTTGTGCTCGTCGATGGATTTCATGGCCGAATAGGCGAGATGGCCCCCGATCAGGCCGAGCAGGACGCCGCCGAACGCTTCCATGGCGAACAGCTTGCCGATGCCGAAAGCGGTGAGCGTTTCGCCACCGGGGCCACCGGCGGCGATGGCGACCAGTATGGTGAAGACGACGATGCCGACGCCGTCGTTGAACAGGCTCTCGCCGGCGATCTTGGCTTCCAGCTGTTCGGGTGCCTGGGCGGTTTTGAGGATGCCGAGCACCGCAATCGGATCGGTCGGCGAGATCAACGCCCCGAAAACCAGACAATAGGCGAGCGGCAGATCCAGGCCGATGTACTCGGTGGCGAAAAAAATAGTGCCGCCGACAAGAAAGGTGGAGATCAACAGCCCCGCCGTCGCCAACGAGCCGATTGCCCATTTGCGGCTGATCAGGCCGCCGATATCGACGTGTAAGGCGCCGGCAAAGAGGAGAAAGCTCAACATTCCCTTCATCAGCGTCTCGTGAAAGTCGATGCGCTCGAGGGTGTGGCGGACAACCTCGCGGAAGCCCAGGGAGGGGACGAGGGCGTCGAGAGCGATGACCCCAAACGAAGCGAACAGAGCGATAACCACCAAGCCGATGGATTGCTGCAGCTTCATCCAGCGGTGATTGACATAGCCAAACAACGCCGCCAGCGTGATGACGATGGTGGCGATATTGAGCAGGGAAGTTTCGGTCATATTTTTTCTCGGGCGGCGGGCCTTTTTTATCCCGGCGGCGCCGCCGCGGAAAGGCTTTTTGCCGTTTAGCCCGTCTTGCCAACTTGCCTTTTGAATACTGATGGCTTGACAAAGGTGCCATCAGCGTGTGCCTTTGCCCCCCGCCGGTGGCCGCGCCGCCACCGGTGAATGCAAGCAAGCGGCCGGCGGAGTTCCTATGCATCCCTATCGCACCCACACCTGCGGCGAACTGAGCCTGGACAAGGCCGGCCAACCGGCGCGCCTGTCGGGATGGGTTCACCGCAAACGCGACCACGGCAATTTATTGTTCATTGATCTACGCGACCATTACGGTCTTACCCAGTGCGTCATCGATGTCTCCAGTCCGCTCTTCGAGAAGGCCGAAACGGCGCGTCCGGAAAGCGTGCTAACGGTAACCGGAACCGTCGTCAAGCGGTCCGACGAGACCATCAATCCAGGCCTGCCTACCGGCGAGGTGGAACTTGCCATCGAGGCGCTGCATGTGGAAAGCCCGGCCGACGTCCTGCCGATGCAAGTGGCGGGCGATGCCGAATATTCGGACGAGATGCGCCTGACGCACCGTTTTCTTGATCTCAGGCGCGAACAGGTGCATGCCAATATTTTGCTGCGAAGCGAGATTATCTCTTCCATCCGGCGGCGCATGATCGAACAGGGTTTCATGGAGCTCCAGACCCCGATCCTCACCGCCAGCTCGCCGGAAGGGGCGCGCGATTACTTGGTCCCCAGCCGCCATCATCCGGGCCAGTTCTATGCCCTGCCGCAGGCGCCGCAGGTTTTCAAGCAACTACTCATGGTCTCCGGGTTCGACAAGTATTTCCAGATTGCCCCTTGCTTTCGCGACGAGGATGCCCGCGCCGACCGTTCGCCCGGCGAGTTCTATCAGCTTGATTTCGAGATGGCATTCGTCACCCAGGACGACGTCTTCGATGCTATCGAGCCGGTGCTGCACGGTCTGTTCAAGGAATTCAGCAGCGGCCTCCAGGTTACCGAGCCGCCGTTTCAACGCATTGCCTATGCCCTAGGCATGCTCGAATACGGCACCGATAAACCGGACTTGAGGAACCCGCTGATCATGGCCGACGTCAGCGAGTCCTTCCGTGGTTCGGATTTTGGCCTGTTCGCCAAGAATATCGACAAAGGCGCCGTCGTCCGCGCTATACCGGCGCCCGGCGCCAGCGCCAAGCCGCGCAGCTTCTTCGACAAGCTCAATGACTGGGCGCGGGACGAAGGCGCCGGCGGCCTGGGCTATATCATCTTCGCGGACGGCCGCGCCAAGGGGCCCATAGCCAAGAACCTGGCGGCCGAGCGCATCCAGGCTATCCGCGAGACCGTCGGAGTCGGCGACGGCGACGCCGTCTTTTTCGTCTGCGGCAAGAAAAGGGATGCTGAGAGGTTCTCGGCCTTGGCCCGGACGCGCATCTGCGGCGAGCTGGACCTTCTTGAGAAGGACGTCTTCCGGTTTTGCTGGATTGTCGACTATCCCATGTATGAGCTTGACGACGAGAGCGGAGCCATCCAGTTCAGCCACAACCCCTTTTCCATGCCCCAGGGTGGTCTCAAGGCGTTGCAAAATGATGATCCGCTTGAGATCCTCGCCTACCAATACGACATCGTTTGCAACGGCGTCGAGCTTTCCAGCGGCGCCATCCGCAACCACAGCCCCGAGATCATGGTCAAGGCTTTCGAGATTGCCGGTTATGGCGCCGGTGTGGTTGAGGAACAGTTCGCCGGCCTTCTGAATGCTTTCAGGTACGGAGCGCCGCCGCATGGCGGTTCGGCGCCGGGTATCGACCGTATCGTCATGCTGCTGGCCGACGAGCCGAACATTCGCGAGGTTATCGCTTTTCCCATGAACCAACAGGCCCAGGACCTCCTAATGGGGGCGCCCGCCAATGTGGATGCCGCCCGCCTCAAGGAACTGCATCTCAGATTAGCCTTGCCGAAAGTAAAAAAGACGTAAGCGCCACCAATCCGTCGGGGGAATCCCGGCGTCAGACCATTATGTCGGTGGGGGTGTCCATGTGGTTGAGCACATTGAGGATGCGCTGGGTGCGGCCGACCAAAGCACGGTCCTGGGCGTTATTTTTTTGCTCGAAAGCCAAGCGTTCCTCCCACAGGGCGACATAGTCGCGCGGCCGGTCCGGCTCCGCCTTTTCACCGGTCAGGGCGCCGATGGTTTGGTTGAAGGCTGGGGGGAGTTCGGCCTGAAAGGCAAGCATTGAATATTCCTCCCAACCGAGGTTGCCCGAGATGTAGAGGTCCATGCTCAACTCCCCGATGCGGCACGGCGCCAGGTGGCGGGTGTCGACCCCATGGGCTCCGCCGGCCACGGCTTTCCCCTCGGCCGGCGGTTGTGCCGGCGGGGCGGTGGGGAGCGGCGCCGGCTGATATGGAACCAAGGCGCGGCCTTGGGGGATCGGCAAGGTCAGGGGATCAAAGGGGTTGCCGCTTGGGTCAATGAGCATGGCGGTTCTTCCGTTTAAATGTCAAAGTCGGATTGCCGGCAAAAAATTTTCCTCCGCCGTTTCAAGCGATGGCCTGGCGGGCGGTCAAGTCGGCGCGCAGGCGCTTGGTTTGATACATGGCGGCGTCCGCGCGGCCGAGCAATTCCTGGCTGTTGTCCATGGCGCCGTACGCCTGCAGGCCCAGGCTGGCGCCGATCTTGATCGTTCGCCCCCGCCAACTTAAAGACGAGGCATTGAGTAAACAGTCCATCTGTTTTGTCCGGAGCCATCCGACCCAATGTCCGGGTTGTTCAACAGCCTCGGCTAGGAAGAGGCCTCCCATCAGGTGTTGATTTACGTCTGTTTTACAAACTAAAGCTTGATGAAACTTTATTGGTGCATAACTGCATACGAATTCTTAATGAAACAAATCCGTATTATAAATTTTATAAATGAACCACGGATTAGATATAATCCCAGTTATAACAGTTCTTATCTATCATTTAATAAAATTAATAGATTTTACAAATGATGTATTTTGCCCCAGAGTCGTCTACAGAAAAAATTACCTTGAAAAAAAACTGCTCTGCAACAAGAGGCCAATGATGAAGAAGGAACAAACCGCCCGCCAGTTCGACAAGATTGCGTTGGCCACTTTGCTGGCAGTTGCCGTGGTCGTCAACATAGCGATGGTGCTCACATTCTCGGTTATTATGTGATCTCGCCGGCCCAAAGCGTGATGACAGGACGGTGGAAAATATTACCATCACAGGAGGCAGCAAATGGCTACTCTCGCGAATGACATGGGCTGGGGCGAAGGCGTTACCATGACCAAGGATGGCCCGGTGCCGAAGCCGTTCATGGCGGAGTTGCGCAGGGTCCGCACCGAACTGCAAGATACCACGCAAACCCTTGCGCAAGCGGAAGCCGTCATCGCCGAACTGGAGCATGTGATTGTTCAGTTTTACCAGGACATGCTTTTAAAGATGCTGCTGGGTGACAGTGACTTAACCGATGCCTTTGACGTCTTGGAGAAAAAGCGTGCCACGGCCATGCAGGAATATCTCCAGTAATCTCCAGTAGTGCCGTCGTCGGAGGGACCGATCGCGCCGGTGATATTCACTCGCCGGGCGGCAGGGCGTCAAGAGCGGTACGGAGGCTTGCCACCACTTCCGCCATGAACGCAAAGTCCAGTGTTTCCATCCTGTCTTGCGCCGTGTGGTAAAAGGGGTTCCTGAAAAAAGCGGTGTCGGTGACCATCAGCGCCGGCAGGCCGGCGTCCCAAAACGGGGCGTGGTCGCTCAAACGCGTCGCCGGCAGAATCCAGCCGTTGAAAGGCACGAATAACGTTTCCACGGGCAGCCGTGGGTTGTCACCGAAACTTTTCGCCAGCGTCCGGCCCAACTGGCGCGAACGGCGGTTGCCGACAATTCCGATGAAGTTGCCCTCCTTGGGATAGCCGAGCCAGTGGAGGACCAGTGGATAGTCCTGCTCGGCGGCGGTAAAGCCCACCATCTCCAGGATGATGGCGCCTTTGACGCCGCCGCCACCGCGCTTGAGTTCACGGACGAAGACCCGGCTGCCCTGGAAACGGGTGTTGAAGGCCGGCGGTTCCTCCAAGGTGAAGGCGACAATGCGCAAGGGGACCGGCGGTGGCTTTCCAGCGACGTGGCGGCCAAGCTCGATAAGCACGGCGACGGCGCTGGCGTTGTCGTCGGCTCCGGGCGTCCCCGGAACCGTGTCGTAATGGGCGCCGACAAGATAATACTTTGCGCCTATGTTGGTTCCGGGCACCGTCGCGATCAGGTTGGCGACGCGCTGACCGCGATAGTCATATCCTTGTTCCGTGACTTCGAGCCCCGCGTTCGTCAATTCGTCGCGGACATATTCCCGGGCCCGCGCCAGTTTGCCGGGGAGAAAAGAAGTGCGCTCGCCAATATCGACGGTCAATGCCTCGACATGCCGTTCGAGGGCCTTTTCGAGTTGTTCGTTGCCTGTCATCGCCGAGGGTTCGCCGCCGCTGGCCCGCTGACAAGGCCCGGCGGCGAGGATAAAGGCAAGGAGCAAATTAGCGAAGCGCAATTTCGCGGCAATCTTGTCATCCCCCTGTGACGTTCATATGGCGGGTAATGGAGGGATGGCCGTTGCCGGGGTCGATGGCAAAATCGTGACCTTTCGGTTTGCGGGCGATGGCCCCGTCGATGGCCGCCAATAGCGGCCCGTCGCTTTCGCTCATCCGCAACGCCGGGCGCAGGTCGACGCGGTCATCCTTGCCCAGGCACATATAAAGAATGCCGGTACAAGTCAGGCGTACGCGATTGCAGGTGTCGCAGAAATGGCGGCTCAAAGGGGTGATGAAGCCAATCCTCTGTCCGGTCTCGGCGACGCGCACGTAACGCGAAGGACCGCCAGTATTGTCGCTGATGGCGGAAAGGGTCCAATTTTGCTCCAACCGCCGGCGGATTTCGGTTACCGGCATATAGCGTTCAGTGCGGTCGCCGCCGATGTCACCCAAAGGCATGGTCTCGATGAAGGTAAGGTCGAAACCCTGGCCGCCGCACCAAGCCACCAAGTCGTCGGCTTCGTCTTCATTGATGCCCTTGAGCGCCACCGTGTTGATCTTGACCTTGAGACCGGCGGCCTTGGCCGCCGCCAAGCCGGCGAGAACCCTGTCAAGCCTTCCGTGGCGGGTGATAGCCTGGAATTTGGCTGGATCCAGGGTGTCGAGCGAGACGTTGATGCGTCCAAGGCCGGAGGCGAAAAGCCCGTCCGCCAATCGTTCCAACCGGCTACCGTTGGTGGTCATAACGATCTCGTCCAAGGCGCCGGTGGCCAGGTGGCGGCCAAGCGAGCGGAACAGGCTGATAATATTGCGCCGGACCAGGGGCTCGCCGCCGGTGATGCGCAGCTTGCGAACGCCCCGGATGATGAAGGCGCCGCAAACTCGGTCGATCTCCTCGAGAGTCAAGACCTCGGCCTTGGGCAGGAAGGTTACTTTCTCGCCCATGCAGTAGGTGCAGCGAAAGTCGCAATGATCGGTGACAGAGACCCTGAGATAGGTGATCTCGCGCCCGAACGGATCAATCATGACTAGTGCTCGTTCTTCTCTCTGCAACCGCGCCCGGAATTCTTGGTGTTGCGTTCGTCCGTATATAACGCTCAATGAGGATAGCGGCGAATAGCGGAAATGTCGTCCCTAACTTTTGTGGTGGTAATCCAAGACATGTACTATACTGCGAGAGCTCAAGAGGGGGATGGGCGGTCTCTCGTAATGATCTCGGAAAGAGCGAGGATTCTGACGGCATTATGGCGCAAAAAGATATTAAAACCCGCATCGTTGACGCCGCTCTCCATATAGCCGAGGAGAATGGTTGGGAAGGTGTGCGCCTGTGTCAGGTGGCGGAAAAACTGAATATCCCGCTTGCCGGCCTACATGGTCATTTCCGCGATCTGGACGCCGTCGCCGATGCCTGGCTCGGCCGTGGCCTAGACGCCATGCTGGCGTCCAGGGATAAAAATTTTGCCGCTTGCGAGACCCGTGAACGGTTGCGTATTTTGTTGTTGGGCTGGTTCGACGGCCTCGCCGGCCACCGCCGGGTGACCGGGCAAATGCTGGCCGTCAAGATGTATCCGCCGCATCCCCACCATTGGGCGCCGATGATCTTCAACCTGTCGCGTCTGATCCAATGGCTGCGCGACGCCGCCGGTCTCGACGCCGGCGGGCGCCGCCGCCAGGTCGAGGAAATCAGCTTGACCGCCATTTTCCTGGCGACCCTGGTGGTCTGGGCCTGTGACGGGACCCCGGATCAGGAAAGGACGCGGCGGTTCCTGGACCGCCGCCTCGGCAGAGCCGACAAAACCATGGCTTGCCTCTTCGGGCGTGTCTAGGGCAAATCTCAGTTTGAGATGCGCTCAAGGCTGTGCACTCAAAAACCGAGGGTCTGCTCTTGCCGCAAAGCGGATCTTTGGAGGCCCCGACTCGGAGTGCCGCTTGTGGACCCGAAGGGGGCATTCCGGCGGACCGGCGGATGGCGGGGCCGTCTATTCAGTACTCACGCTGCCGGCCTGCTCAAGGAGGGGGGAAATCTTATCGGATTCGATGCTGCCTACTTGCTGCTGGTAATATTCCCGGTAGAAGGCCCCCATAGAGGCGTTGTCAATCGGTGTTTTTCCTTCGCCGTCCTTGGCATTCACGTCCGCGCCATGGTTCAGCAGCAACCGCGCGGCTTTCAGGCTGCCTTCCTAATCCGCGTTGTTGCCTTCCAGAGTCACTTCCTATTAAAAAGCCCCCAACGCTCAGCTACCCACCACCATCATGAACTTCCGGAAATGGCTAAACCCGGATGTGACGGAGCCCCCGCTGCGGACCAGGGCCGCCGCCCAAGGCGTTTCAAGGAGTAGGGCGGATAGCACCCGCCGGGGCGGCGTTCGGCCGGAACGCAGGCTGGCCGCCGATCCGGAAGGCGGCGATGGCGGCCTGGCCTTGCGTCGAGATCAGCCAATCGATAAAGGTCTTGCTAAGCTTGGCTTTGACCTGCGGATGGCGGGCCGGATCGACCAGGATGACGCCATAGGGATTGAGAAGGCGCCGGCCGCCTTCGAAGAGCACCCGCATCCCCGCCTTGTTCTTGAAGCCGAGCCAGGTGCCCCGGTCGGTCAGCGTATAGGCGCCCATGGCGGCGGCGGTGTTCAACGTCGCCCCCATACCCGATCCGCTTTCCCGGTACCACGTCCCGGAAGCCAGCCGGACGTTGATCCCCGCCGCCCGCCAAAGCTCCTGTTCTTTCTTGTGGGTGCCGCTGTCGTCGCCCCTGGAAATGAAAGGCGCAGGTTGGGTGGCGATTTTCTCCAGGGCCTTCGCCGCGTCCGTTAAGCCGCCGATGCCGGCCGGGTCGCCGGCGGGGCCGACGATGACAAAGTCGTTGACCATGACGTCGTGGCGCCTCACCCCGAAACCGGCGGCGACGAACTTTTCCTCCGACGGCCTGTGGTGGACGAAGAGCACATCGGCGTCGCCCCGGCGGGCCAGGCGCAGGGCTTGGCCGGTGCCAACGGCGACGACGCGGACCTGGATGCCGGTATTTTTCCGGAACAGGGGCAAAATATGGGCAAAGAACCCCGAGTTCTGGGTCGAGGTGGTCGAGGCGACGGTGATGAAGGCCTTTCCGTCGCCGGCCCCGGCCTGGACGAGCCAGATGCAGGCCACGACCGCCGCCAGCCAAAAGCGGATCATCAGTCGGATCATGGTTCCTGGCGTCTGTCGATACCGCGCCGCCACCATAGAAGCTTACCTTTGATAAAAGCTTCGGCCAGATCGTTTTCGGGCTTTTCAAAGAAGCGGGCCGCCGGTGCCTTTTCCAGCAACCGCCCACGGTGCAGAAACAGGACCTCGTCGGCCAGGCGCCGCGTTTGGCCCAGGTCATGGGTGGTTAGCACGATCCGCGTGCCGGCGGCGCGAAAGGCGGCGATGATTTCCTCGACCGTGTGGGTCGCCGTCGGATCGAGGCTGGCCGTCGGCTCGTCGAGGAACAGGACCTGGGGCTTGAGCGCCCACACCCGCGCCAGCGCCAGTTTTTGCTGTTCGCCGAAGGAAAGGAGGCGCGCCGGCTGGCGGGCGAAGCGCTTCAATCCGGTATGGGCAAGCGCTTCCTCGACGAGGGCCGGCCTTTGCCGGCGCCGGATACCTCGCAAGGCGAGGGCATAATCGACGTTAGCGGCGACCGATCGCCTGAGCATGATTGGCCGTTGAAAAACCATGCCCTGATAGGGGGCCGGATCCCGGCCGCCGGCGCCGTGCCAGACGATCCGCCCGGCGCTGGCCCCGATGAGGCCGTGGCAGAGGCGCAAAAGCAGGCTTTTGCCGGCCCCGTTGGGGCCAATTATAACGGTACTGAGCGTCGTCTCGAAAGTGTGGGAAAGGTCCTTGATCAGGCGTTTTCCGCCAGCCTCGAAGGAAACATTGTCGAGTTCCAAGGGCAAAATGGAGGGGCCCTCACCCATAGCGCGTTTCCACCATGTCCTTGATCAGGAACGCCGCCCCGTTGACGATCAGCGACAGCACCATGAGGATGACGCCGAGACCGAGAGCCAACGCCAAGTCGCCCTTGCTGACCTCGAGTGCGATGGCGGTGGTCATCACCCGGGTGACGTGGTCGATATTGCCTCCGACAATCATCACTGCGCCGACTTCCGACGAGGCCCGGCCAAACCCGGCCAGAACCGCCGTCAACAAGGCGAAGCGCCCATCCCACAAAAGCGCCGTCAAGGCCCGCCCCGGCCCGGCGCCGAACGAGCGCAGCTGGTCGGAATATTCCGCCCATAGATCCTCGACCACCTGGCGGGTCAGCGCCGCGATGATGGGGACGACTAGCGGGACCTGGGCGACGATCAAGGCGGCGGGGGTGAACAGCAGCCCGAAAACGCCGAACGGCCCGGCCCTTGACAGAGCCAAATAGACGATCAGGCCGACAACCACCGGCGGCAGGCCCATCAGGGCGTTGAGCCCGACGATCACCACCTTGCGCCCTGGGAAACGGAACAGGGCGACGGCCGCGCCCAGGGGCATGCCGATAATCGTCGCCAGGAACACCGCCGCCAAGCTTACTTCCAGGGAGAGCCAGACAATTTCGGCAAGATCGCCATCGAGGCTGATAACCAGCGACAAAGCTTCGGCAAAAGCGGCGCCGAATTCGGGCATGGCCGTTTCCTTCGCAATTCTCCGCGGCCGTGAGTGGCCTGACCGGTTTGGGCGGGAATATTTGTCAATAATAACAGTTTTTATGCAATCCATAAACCCAAGGCCGACACGGAGGCCGAGGCAATTGTTCTTTCGCCGGCTTGTAGTCGCGTCCCGGAACCCCCATAGTTTCAGTTGTTCCTGGGGGGTGTGGCTGATCGGTATAAGAAAAGGATTGGGGTGAGCAAGGTTTCCAAACCTCTTGCCGGCGTTCTTCTCGCCGGCGGGTTGGCCAGGCGCATGGGCGGCGGCGATAAATGCCTTTTGCCACTGGCCGGGCGGCCGCTGTTGCAACATGCCATTGACCGGGCGCGGCCTCAGGTTTCCACCCTGATCATCAATGCCGGCGGCGATCCGTCACGGTTTTCTTCTTATCGCCTGCCGGTGGTGGCCGATGTCACTTACGGGGGAGCGCTCGACAATTTTGCCGGGCCTTTGGCGGGGATTCTCACCGGCCTTGAATGGGTCGCGGAAAACCTTGCCGACAGCATCTGGATGGCTTCTTTCGCAACCGACGCGCCTTTGATTCCCAATGATTTAGTGTCGCGCCTGGCGGCGGCGGCCGAGGCCGAAGGCGCCGACATGGCCTGCGCCAAATCGGCTGGCCGGGCGCATCCGGTTTTTGCCTTATGGCCGCTACGGCTTCGCGGCGCACTGAGGCGAGCGGTGGTTGAGGAAGGGCTGCGCAAAATCGATGTCTGGACGGCGCGTTATCGGCTCGTTCAGGTCAATTTTGCCTGCCACCCCCGCGATCCTTTTTTCAACATCAACAGCCCTGGGGATCTGGCCGAGGCGGAGCGGCTTCCCGGCCAAAAATAGGCAAAAAAAACCGCCACCGCTGGTTTCTCGGCACAAACACCAAGGGGGGGAGGGGTGCGTGTCAGGGAGAACCGCGGCGGCGGCCTATTTTTTTAAAAAAGCGGGTGTCGATGGCCTTTCATCAAATGTTCAGCAGAAATTCAGCATGGCATATATGGCGGGATGTGTAATTGATTTATATCAAGTGCCCGGACACTCGCTACCTGGGGCCAGTCCGGATATTGACATCCCCATCCATCAACCCTTTGATGAGTAAAAGGGGATGCAATTTAGATGATACAGGCCACTCGGTTTCGCAAAATACGGCCTCGGGTTCGAATCCTTATCGGATCGGCCACCGCTCTTGGTTCCGGCAAGGTGGATTTGCTGCAAGCCATTATCTCCCATGGTTTGATTTCGGCGGCGTCCAGGCAGATGGGCATGTCCTACCGCCGGGCATGGATGTTGGTGGCGACCATGAACCGCTGTTTTGACGGCAATCTTGTGGCCACCTCCACCGGTGGCGCCGGCGGCGGCGGCGCCAAGGTGACGCCCTTGGGCCGGGAAGTCCTGTCGCGCTACCGGGAGATGGAGGCCAAGGCCGAGGCCTGCGTCAGCGATGAAGTTGCCGCTTTCGCCAAATTGATGGCCGACCCAACGGTCGAGAGCTAGGCAAATTAATTTATCTTTTCTATCCGTGCAGCGGAGGTCTTGTAGATCGGTGTCTTGGATACCGGATCCATAACGCTGCTGGTCAGCCTGTTGGCTGGCGATTCCGTGAAATGGAAAGGTAGGAACATGACGCCCTCCGGCGGCAAATCGCTCTCGGAGATCTTCACATCGACCGAACCTCGCTTCGTGGTTAGGCGCACGGTCTCGCCGTCGTTAAAATTGAAGCGTTTGATATCGATGGCGTTCATCTCAAGCCCGGCTTCGGGAATCAGGCGGTCGAGTCCTTTGGCCCGCCGGCTCATGGTTCCAGTATGCTAGTGCTCGAGCATGCGTCCCGTCGACAACAGCATGGGGAACTTGTCCTCGGGCAATTCGCCGCGCGCGTCTTGCTCGATGACCGTAAAGCGGCCCAAGCCCCTGGGGAATGTTTCGCTATAAAGCACCCTGGTTCCAGGGTGATCGGTATCCAGGACCGGCCACAACAGGTCATTGTTGCCGAGGCGGTTGTGCCTGATGCCGGCGTATTGGGGTACCAAACCGGCCAGTTCCTCCATGATTGTGGCGGAATTTTCAAACGTCATCGCATAGCCCATCTTAGTGGAGACTTCACAGACGACATCCCAGTCGGCGCGTGTTTCGCCAATCGGCGGGATAGCCGGCCGGATCAACTGCACGCGTCGTTCGGTATTGGTAAACGTTCCGTCTTTTTCGGCAAACGACCGGACCGGCAGGACGACATCGGCAAGCTCCGCCGTTTCCGACATAAAAATGTCTTGCACGACAAGAAGCTCCAATTTCTCCAGCCCCTTCTTTACGTGGTCGATGTCGGGACTGCTCAGCATGGGGTTCTCGCCCTGGACATAAAGCGCCTTGATGCCGCCGTCATAGGCGGCATTCTCCATTTCAACCACCGTCAGTCCGGGCTTGTCCGGAACCTCGACACTCCATCCAGAGGAGAATTTCTTTCTAACCTCCGGATTGGCGACCTTCTGATATCCTGGGAATGCGTTGGGAAGGCCCATGTCGCTGGCGCCTTGAACGTTATTCTGTCCGCGAAGCGGTATCAGGCCCGTGCCGGGCCGTCCAATGTGGCCGGTCATGAGGGAAAGGTTGACAAGCCCATAGGCGCCGTCGACGCCGGCCATATGCTGGGTGATTCCCATGCCCCACAGAATCATCCCCCGCTTTGCGCGGCCGTAAGTTAGCGCCGTATCCCTGATCTTCGCGGGGTCGATGCCGGTCACGGCCTCGACCATTTCCGGCGAATAACCTTCGAGGGAGGTCTTGAAATCCTCAAAACCTTCGGTTCTGGAGGCGATGAACGCCTCGTCGGCCAGTCCTTCGTCGAGGATCACTTTCGCGATGGCGTTGAGAACCGCGACATTGGTGCCGGCGTTGGGTCTCAGCCAAATGTTGCTGTGATCGACCATCTCGATCCGGCGCGGATCGATGACGATGATCGACGCGTCGCGTTCGTATCTGGCGGCAAGGGCGGCACCGGAAATGACCGGATGGGTTTCCGTCGTGTTGGAGCCAATGATGATGATGGCATCCGCTTCGCTGATATCACGGGTCGTCGCCGTCGGCGCGCTGCTGCCAATGGACTGGTCCAAGGCTACCGCCGAGGCGACGTGGCATAGTCTGGCGCAGTGGTCCACGTTGTTGGTCCCGATGGCGGCCCGCATGAACCGCTGAAACACATAGTTCTCTTCGTTTGTGGCTTTCGACGAATTCAGCCCGGCGATGGCGTTGGGTCCGTGCTCCTCTTTAATTTGGTTCAGCTTATCGGCAACATAAGTGGTGGCTTCGTCCCACGACACGGGTTCAAGCGGAGAGCCCTTTCCGCCCTTACGCAACAAGGGCGTCGTCAGCCGGTCGATATGGTTGATGAAATCGAAACCGAAGCGCCCCTTCACGCAGAGGTTTCCATTGTTCGCCTCGGACTCGAACGAGTTCGAAACGGCAACCACCTTGCCGTCTTCGACCTCCAGATTCAGCGAACAGCCGACGCCGCAGTAGGCGCATATCGTGGGTACCTTTTTGCGGACCGCGCTTCGTTTTATGCCGACATCCGTAATATCCTTCAGCGCCCCGGTCGGGCAGGCCGAGATGCACTGACCGCAGTTGTTGCACTCCGTGTCGCGGTAATCGTTGGTGCCGCTGACAAGAACGGGGTATTCGTCGCCGCCGACGGCGTAGACGTCCCTGTGCTGCACCTCTTTGCAGACATTGATGCAGTTATGGCACTTGATGCACTTTTCCATGTCCAACACGAAGAAGGGGAAGGACGTTAGCTGAAGCATATCGTCCGTTCCCTTGAATTTCTTGGTCCCCGCGTTATAGAGGATCGAGTTTTCCTGGAGCTTGCAACTGCCGGCAGCCTGGCAGACGCATTGCAGGCAGCGCAGGGCTTCGGCGACCGCCTGTTCCTCGGTGAAGCCTTCATCGACTTCGCGGAAGGCGCCCGTCGCATCGTCGGCGCCAAGACTCGCCGTGCGCACTTCGACGCCAAAGGTATCGTTGCGCACATCCCCTGGGACAACCGGCATTTCAGCGCGCTGATAGTTGAATTTGCTTTTTGCGCCGATGTCGAAGAATTTCGGCTTTTCCACCGCGACGATATCGGCGATTTCACGTTGCCCTTTGCCTTCAAGGAACGCGGAGATCGCCTTTGCTGCGCGCCGTCCACCGCCGACGGCTTCAACCACGGTCGCGGCTCCGGTTTCGCAGTCACCGGCGGCGAACACCTTGGGTATGCTCGTCATCATGGTCGGGCCATCAACCTCGATCGAACCCCAGCCGGTTAGTGACATATCCTCTCTGGTGCCAGGCATGTCCACATCCTGGCCGATGGCAAGCAGAATGTTGTCGACCTCCAGGTTGAAATCCGAGTCTTCGACCGGTTGGGGGCGGCGCCGGCCGCTATCGTCAGGCTCGCCGAGTTCCATGCGCTGACAGGTCATGATGAGTGACCCGTCGCCGGCGGGCTTGATGGCAACCGGCGCCGTGAGAAGTTCCAGGACAACGCCCTCAACCTCGCATTCATGAATTTCCAGGGGGCTGGCGGGCATCTCCTTGCGACCCCGGCGGTAGACCAAGGAAACATGCCTGGAGCCCAGGCGTCTGGCTGTCCTTGCGGCGTCGGCCGCCGTAAAGCCGCCGCCGATGACTGCGACGCGGTTGCCGATTTTCGTCCTCTTGCTCCTGTTGACCTCATTGAGAAATTCTATGGCCGAGTAGACACCCTCTGATCTCTCGCCTTTGACGCGGGCCTCCTTGCTGATACTGGCGCCGATGCCAAGGAATACAGCGTCTTCGCCGCCGTCCAATAGCGAGGATATGCTGAAGTTTCCGCCAAGCGAGGTGCCTGTCTTGAGCGTCACACCGAGACTGAGGATATCATTGATTTCCTTGTCAAGAACCTCCTTCGGCAGTCTGTAAGGCGGGATGCCGTACCTGAGCATGCCGCCAGCATGTTCATGGGTTTCATAGATCGTTACCTTATGGCCGTCGAGGGCTAGATAATAGGAAGCCGAGAGGCCAGCGGGACCGCTGCCGATGACAGCCACGGATTTACCGCTATCGGGGGCCGGATCGGGTTGCGTCTTCTCGCCTGCCTCGGCGGCCTTGTCCGCCGCGTAGCGCTTGAGCCAGCAAATGGCCACCGGCTCGCCGTCGATTTGGGCGCGGCGGCACACCGTTTCGCACGGCGCCGGGCAAACCCTGCCGAGAATACCGGGAAGTGGCAGGCGCTCCTTGATCAGCATGGTGGCGCCGACGTTCTCGCCATTGGCGATCAGTTCTAAGTACCCGGCCACGTCGATGTCGGCCGGGCAAGCGTACTGGCATGGCGGCAGGCAATAGGCATTGTGATCGGACAGATAATTGTCGAGGATGGCCTGCCTTTTCTTGGTCAGGGCTTTGGACTCGGTATTGACAATCATGCCGCTGGCGGCAGCCGTGTTGCATGACAGGATGGTTTCGGCAATTCCGTCGATCTCGACAGCGCACATCTCACATCTATCTGACGGCTTGGTGCGTGGATCGGAGCAGAGTTCAGGGATGGATATATCCGCGGCTGCTGCCGCGTCGAATATCGTCTGGTCTTTAATGGTGGTGGCGTTTTGACCGTTAATGGTCAACTGGATTATCTCGGTTTCATCATTCATTCTGCAACTCTACTAACCTTATTGTATGCCAACGGGGTCACTCTTTATCGGTATATTAAACGGGAACGTTCCGGCGACTAAATCCACTTAATATTTTTCGTTTGTCGGGGCGTTTACCGGGTTCGGGCTGGGCCTGTTTTCGAATGGTGACTATTATGATGGGTATTCATGGGGGAAAATCCAGTCTTCTTTTTAGTGATAAAGCATGGCTAACATCTGAAAGGTGGAACATGCCCGTCGATCCAAAAGTGGCGCAACTTTTATGTTCCCGTCTTTGTCACAATCTTGCCGGTTCTGTCGGCGCCGTCAGCGCCGGATTGGAACTGTTGGAAGAAGCTGGAGCCAAAGATGGCGGTGGTAATGACGATGATGCATTGGCCCTGGCGGTCCAGAGCGCCAAGCAGACGGCCTGCCGTCTTGGCTTTTACCGCATGGCCTTTGGTTTCGGCGTCGGCGATGAATCCTTAGCCAAGGCGCGGGACCTAGCTGTTGGCTTACTCGACGATGGCAGGGTCAACCTGAACTGGCCCAAAGACCCGGGATTGGCGGCGGACAACGTGCTCGGCGGGAACGGTGTCGAACTTCTTCTCAACCTGATTTTGTTAGGCATAGATTGCCTTCCCCGGGGGGGAGAACTGGGCGTCCACTTCGCGGACCTTTCCGATGGTGTAGGGATGGCGATTGTCGCCTCGGGTCCCGGTGCCCGATTGAAAGACGAGTATTTGACGGTCATGACCCGGGATGTGCCAATGGACGCGCTAACGGCGCATAACGTTCAAGCTCATTTCGCCTGGCTGTTGGCCGAGGATCTCGGTGCTGCCATTGAGATTCCGGAAAGCGCTGGGGACGAAGTGAGGTTGGCGATTCTCGTGCCTACCAGCCGAACTCAATAACAGCAGCTGACGATTGCCCGGAAAGCAAACCGGATTTGCTCCAAGACCAGGGCATGCATTCCACAGTCATGTGCTTTGTGCAATGCTGCAGTGAATAAATTGCCATTGTATGCTGGGAAAATTTGTCTACTTAACTACCTAAGATTGAAGTGTAGGAACATATTTACCGGTTCAGCAACAATGACCAAAACCACGCAAGAGCTTTTGGCGGGCATTCAAACCCTTGTCAATATCCAAGAGCGTAACCACCAAACATCCCAAGACAACAATCAGCAACTTCGCCGCCTCACCGGCGGCCGGGCTTGGCCGAAAATCCGCGAGACATTGATCTTGATCGTGGTGACCACCAATTGCGCCGCCTCTCTTTTTATGGTTTTTTTGACCTTGAATTGATCACGTCCCATGGCCGGCGGCAGGTCCTTGTCGAGGGGGCGGCCGATAAGACAGGTGGAGTTGGCGTTCTTGACCAGTCCGCTGGCCGGTGAAATGGCGCCCGGGATGCCGACGCCGATGCTGGCGGCGGGGCAAGCCTTTTGTTCCAGGCCGGCGACGAGACCGGCGACGGCGGTAACGGTGGCGTCGTAATCGCCTTGCGGCGTCGGTACGCGGCGCCGCGCCAGCACACCCCCGCCATCGTCCAAAACGATGCCCTCGATCTTGCTGCCGCCGAGATCAATGCCGATGCGCATGCCCGCTCCTTAAAAAAATCAAAGCCGGGGCCAGTCTAACCCGATGCTGGCGGTGGAGTGCAAAGGGGAAAAGGCGGCAACGATCAGCGCCGAGGGAAGGGCCGGCGCCGAAATGCCCTATTCGTCAATGTCTTGCAAGGCGGCGCCAGCGGCGGCGGCGGAGGTGGCGTGAAATTTCCCATTTATGAAACGCGCGCTGGGATAGCCGGCCGCGTCATGGGGGTGCTGCGTTTTCGCCGCCGGCGGCGTTGACGAAGCCGGGCCGTCTTCAGGCGCCAAATCGTTCTTGCGGACATGGAGGATGGCGATGTTCCCGAACAGCCGTTCGGCCCTCCGCCTGGCGGTGGCCTCGTCGGCGGCGGAAACCACGTCGACAAAAATTTCCTCCTGGGCGTTGCGTTTGACGTGGAAAACCGAATAGGCCCCGAGCGGCCGGTCCCGGCCATCCATCTCAATTGCCGAATCGGTTGACCGCCCCGGCATGCCTTCGAAGCCCTTGGTTGCGCCCACGGTCTGAGTTTCCCCCAAATCCAACCTAACTAATGAATCGGTTATATTATGTGATGTGACATGTCAATCAATCATTACCATATGTTGTTTATATAACAATATATAGGTGATTCTCATACCTTCTGGTATATGGCTCCAGCGGTGCAAAATCTTCTTTTGATCTTGGTTTGCGGTGATCGTGAAAGGGCTACGAACAGGCGGGAGTGAAAATATTTTTTTGATCCATCGGGAAAAAATATCAATTTATCAATCTTTTATGGAGAAAAATGAAGGCATCGAATGGGTTTCCATGGGCGAAATTCAGGAGAATCGCATCAATTATGTGATACACTATATTTTGTGGTTTTATAAATATTGATACTCAAAAAGTAGTTTATTTGCGCTTTCCATCGCGCTAATAACAGCAATGGGCAGAACGTGAAGCCGGAAAAAAAAGGGTCAACAATGGCGATAAGCGATCCGGGCGACGAGCCGTTATCGGCAAGGAGCCTTTAGATGGGCAACGCTCTTGGCATCACCCATGAGGGCCTTAATGCCGCCCTCGGCATCAAGGAAGATTACAAAAAGGGCTTTCCCATCTGCCTGCCGGGTGAGGATTCGCGCATGCTCATGCCCGAAAACCTGATGGATCACGGCTTGGATCTGCGCGGTTTCGAGGATCCCCTGGCCCTGGCGATGATGGCGGCCCGGGACCCGGAGACGCCCATGGCGCTGGCGGCGGCGGCCCGGCTGTCGCCGCTCGCCGGCAAGACCAAGCTGGTGTCCGGCATCTATGACATGGTCGCCGAGATGACCAAACACCCGCTGGTCAGCAAGAGCATTTCGTTGGTCACCGAAAGCGCCTTCAACTCCGGCACCATCGCCCAGGTTCGCCACCACGCCAGCAAGGTCATCGTCCACACCCGCACCCAGTACACGATGGCCCTGCGTCAGAATCTGCATGCCCTGTTGGAAGGGGTGATCGCGCCGCGCCGGTTCGTGCGCGAATTTTTCGAACTCGTCGAGGCCGGAAACATGCGCAACGATATCCGCAAGAAACTGGTTCTCAGCCTGCTGCTGTCCGCCAACATCCGCCCCAGCATCAAGTTTCTGTTGCTGGAAAACTTGCGGCGCATACCGAAACCGGTTCGCCTTGCCATCATCTCGGAGATTTTCAAGGCCAAGCCGTCCCGTGACATCGACATCATGAAAGAAGAACTGAAATGGATCTTGGGCCAGGAAAACCAGGCCGCCAGCGTCCATTAAGATAGCCCCCCAACGCCCTTAAGACAGCCCTAGGCCGTGCCCATCCGAGGCCGCCTTTCCGTCACGCCGACGCTAGAGCATTTCCGGTCCAGATGCGTTTACCTGAAACGCTCTATCTATCTGTTTCAAATGCAAATGCGTTGTCGCCGATGCGTCCATCGGCTCGGGATTTGCACTAGACGGCGACGGTTTTGGGAGCTTGGCTGTCGGCGTTGTAAGTGAGCACCGCCTCGCGGCCGCAATAAAGGCTGTCGAGGGTTTCAATGATGGCGATCGCCTCCTCGCCGACCAGGGAATAGTTAATGGTCTGCGCCGCGCGGCGGGTTTTGACCAGGCCGTCGCGGCGCAGCCTGGCAAGATGCTGCGACAAAGCCGACTGGCTGAGCCCGATGACCTGCACCAGATCGCCGACGCATTTCTCTCCCGGCACCAGTTGGCATAAAATGAGCAAACGGTGTTGGTTGCTCATGGCTTTCAACAGCGCGCTGGCGCGCCCTGCGTTTTCGTGTATTGCTTCGAGGTCCATAACCGGTTCCTGGAACTCCATTTTTGATTGTTTTCGGCCACGCCTCCGGTGCGGCCACGTCCCTTGTGGGCCGATGTGAAGAAATCTTTTGTATTCAATAATGGTAATCTACCAATTCCAGGTTGTTTCGGCCAGTAAAAATTCAGTTGTTGTTATGCTCCGCAATATTAGGTGCCACTTATCTATCCATCCGCCGGGGAGTGGGGATGGCCGTGAAGGCAGTCTGCCGAAAAGTAATAAGTTGCTGTTATTATGATTGATTATTTGAGTGTGGCTCTTTTGAAGAGAGGCTGGTCCCTGGCCGGACAAAACCTTTGCCGGCGATCCTGGGCCAATCTACTATTATTTTAATGAATGTTGCTCCGCAATAAATATTTTGCAGTGCAATATAAAGCCGCTTCTGTTGGCCTTTGCCGCGAGCGGCGCCCGTAAAGCCAAGCAATGACAAAGATGACCTTGAATTTGAAGGGGCTGAACTGTCCGCTGCCCGTCATCCGTTCGATAAGGGCGGTGAAGCTGTTGCTGGCGGGCGACATCCTCCAGGTCCTGGTCACCGACCGGGGGGGCTATGGATTTCGAGGCATTCTGCGAGGCCACCGGCAACGAATTGGTCGAATGCCGGGAAAAAGACGGCGTATTCACCATCGTCATCCGCAAGAGCGGCTGATGGACAAGCTGTTTCACGCCATGGCGAATGGACAAGAGGTGGGGATTGACATCGGCGCGCCGATTACAGAAAAAGCCTAGGCATGAAGGAATTTCAAAAAGCTCTTGGCGCCTTGGCGGTGGTAAAACAGCTTTTTTGGCGGCTGTGGGAAAGAAATGCCGGAGCCTCGACAAGACGAGCGCTGAAAAATGGCTGACGTTCCCATGATACGCCCGTTTCGGGCCTTGCGTCCGGCGCCGGGGCGCGCCGCCGAGGTCGCCGCCCCGCCTTATGATGTTGTCTCCACCGAAGAGGCGCGCCGGCTCGCCGATGGCATGCCGTGGAGTTTCCTACGCATTTCCAAGCCCGAAATCAACTTGCCTCCGGGTACGGACGCGAAAGCGCCGGAAGTCTATGCCAAGGGGGCGGAATATCTGGCGCGCATGATCGCTGGCGGAGTGCTGAAACGCGACCTTGAGCCAAGCTATTATGTCTACCGGATGAAAACGGGTGCCCATGTCCAGACCGGCATCGCCGCCGCCGGCTCGATCGCCGCTTATCGAAGCAACCGCATCCGCCGCCATGAACTGACCCATCCCGACAAGGAAGATGATCGGGTCCGGCAGATCGAGGCTTTGGGCGCGCAGACCGGGCCGGTCTTTGCCGCCCATCGGGCCGATGGCCAAGTGGCGGAGGTTGTCGCCGGCGCCACCGGTCAGGCGCCGGCCATCGATATCAATGCCGGAGATGGTGTCGATCATAGCCTCTGGGTGGTCGCGGACAGAGCCGGGATCGACCATCTGAGCCGGGCTTTCGAGGCCATGGACACCATTTACATCGCCGACGGCCATCACCGTTCGGCGGCGGCGGCGCGGGTGGCGGCGGCAAGGCGGAGAGCCAACCCCGCGCATCGGGGGGACGAATCCTACAACAGTTTCCTTATGGTCAGCTTTCCCGACAGCGAAGTGCGGATTCTTGATTATAACCGGGTCGTCCGCGATCTCGGCGGGCTCGGCGTGGAAGGTTTCCTGGCCAAAGTTTCCCAAGCCTTTACCATCGAGGTCAGCGCCGGTCCGGCGCGCCCGGCCAAGGCCGGTGAATTTGGCCTTTATACGGGCGGCCAGTGGTATCGGCTGGCCGTGCGTGGTGCTCCGCCGGTGGCCGATGACCCGGCGGCGCGTCTCGATGTCAGTCTTCTCGGCCGCCATCTCTTGCACCCGGTACTGGGCATCGGCGATCCCCGAACCGATCCCCGCGTCGAGTGTATCGGCGGCGGCCGCGGCCTCGGGGAGCTTGAGCGGCTTGTCGACGGCGGCGATTGGAGCGCCGCCTTCGCCCTTTACCCGACCAGCCTTGGGGAGTTGATAGCGGTTGCCGACGCCGGCCTGGTGATGCCGCCCAAGTCGACCTGGTTCGAGCCGAAACTGGCCGACGGGCTGCTGTCCTTGGTGCTCGACTAAAACTCTTTCCCTTCGGCGGCGGCCATCATTTTGCGGCCCGGTTCGACGAAGCTGGCGACAAGGGTCAGTAGTGGCGGGACGATAGCCAGCGTCAGCAAGGCCGACAGGGCAAGCCCGCCGACCACCACCGATCCCAGCCCCCGATAGAGCTCCGATCCGGCGCCGGGGAAGACGACCAGTGGCAGCATCCCGAAGACGCTGGTCAGGGTCGACATGAAGATGGGACGGATGCGGTTGCGGGTGGCGGCAAGGATGGAATCCTCGAAACTCATGCCCTCCTTGTGCAAGTGATGAAGGGTCTGATGGACGAGCAGGATGGCGTTATTGACGACGATGCCGACGAGGATGATGAACCCCAGCATGGTCAACATATCGAGCGGCTGGAAGGTGAAGAAATTAAGCAAAATTAACCCGCCGATGCCGCCGGCCGTCGCCAACGGCACCGACAGCATGATAATCAGCGGATAGATGAAACTCTCGAACAGCACCACCATCACTAAATAGACGATGGCCAAGGCCATCAGCAATTGTCCGACCATGGCGTCCCATGTGGCGCTCAGTTGATCGGCGGTGCCGGCGAGGCGCAGCCTTATGCCATCGGGGAGGCCGCGGGCGCGCAACTTGCCGATAACCTCCGACATCAAGGTCTCCAGCGCCACCTCGAGGGGTATTTCGTCGGGGGGACGGATTTGCAGGGTCACCGTGCGCGTCCGTTCGATATGGCGGATTTCCGTCGGCCCCGTCGTCACCAGGATGTCGGCGAGCGAGCTTGCCGGCAGGATCGTTCCCGATTGGCTGACCACCGGCAGATTGTTGATGCCCTGGGTTTCCGTGATCTTGTTCAAGGGGCCCTTGAGCATGAGGTCGATGCGTTTGCCATCGGTGGTGATTTCGGCGACTCGCATGCCGTCGTTGAAGACATCGAGGGTTTCTCCCAGTTCGCGGACCGTCACCCCGTTATCGGCCAGTTTCGTCCGGTTGGGGATGATGCGTACTTCTGGCGCCCCTAGCTCCAATCCTGGCCGCGGCCGGATCTGGGTGCCCTTGGCTCTTGGCATGGCGATCTCGGTGAGAATCACCGCCTGCTGCGCCACGTCTAGGATCACTTCCAGGTTGGAGCCGGAGATGTTGAGATCTATTCGGCGCGAGCCGCTGACGCCGCGGCCGAACAGCGAGCGCTGATTGATGAAACCAAAGGTTCCGGGTTCGCGGAAGGATGCTGTTTGGAGGACAGGCAGCAGCTCCTTGACCCGGTCCGGTTCCTCGCTGGCGGCGCCGAGAAAGGTGAAGCCGCTATGGGCGACGAAAAAGAAGCGCTGAATTTTTGGAGGCTGGCCGGGCTCCGAGTGCGGCCCGGTTTCGCTCGACCAGAGATGGCGGATCTCGGATTCGATGCCAACGGCGATCTCTGCCATGGTCGCCAAATTATAGCCCGGCGGCGGCACGATCACGCCGGACAGCAGGTTGCGGTTGCCGTTGGGCAAGTAATCGAGTTTGGGAAGGAAAAAATACGTCACCAGCAGGCCGGTGCCGCAGATCAAGGCGACGACGCCGACGGCAAGGACGCGGCTCAGCGCCACGCGGCGGGTGAAAGCCAGCACCGCATTGACGAAAAAGTCCGCGAAATGATCAATGCCGGGTAATCTTTTCCGCACCTTGCTTGCCGCCATTGGATCGCCGAGGAGTTTCTTCGATAGCGCCGGAATGACGGTGATCGAGACGATAAGAGAGAGCAAAACGGAGACCGAGAGGGCGACCGCGATATCGCGGAAAAGCTGGCCTACTTCCAGTTTCATCACCAGGATGGGAATGAACACCATCACCGTTGTCAGCGCCGAAACCAGAACTGCGCTCCATACTTGCGAGGCGCCCTGAAAAGCCGCCTCGCTGCGTGAAAGACCTTTTTCGCGCAGGCGGTAGATGTTTTCGATGACGACGATGGCGGCATCGACGACCATGCCGATGGCGAAGGCGAGGCCAGCCAAGGAAATCACGTTGAGCGAACGCCCGAGCAGGGCCATGGCCACGAAGGCGCCGATGACCGACACCGGGATGGCTATGGAAACCACCAAGGTGGCGCGCATGGAGCGTAAAAAAAGCAGCAGAATCAAGGCCGCCAGCGTGCCGCCGACAAGGATGTTCTGCTGTACCAGATTGATGGCCGAATCGATATAGACGGTCTCGTCGTAAACCTGGGTCAAATAAAGGCCCGCCTCCGGCAGCGTCGCTTGGTTAAGCTCGGCGATCGCCAGGCGGATTCCCTCCATGGTTTCGATGACATTGGCGCCGGTCTCGCGGACGGCGTTGATGGCTATGGCTTCCTTGCCAAGGAAGCGGATGAACGTCACCGGCTCCGCGTGGGTAATCATGACATCGGCGATGTCACCGACCGTGACCCGCGCCACCCGGCCGGTCCCGGGCTCGTGATCGGTGCGTAAAACCACATTGCTCACGTTGCCGGTGGTTGAAATCTCGCCTTGGCTACGGACCACGTAACGGCGTTTACCTTCGTCCACGTCGCCGGCCGAGATGGAGGCGTTGGCGGCGCGGAGCTTGCCCAGGACATGGCTTACGGTCAGACCGTAGCGGGCCATGCGGGCGGCATCGACAATCACCTGCATCTGCCGTTCGCTGCCGCCGTAGACGTTGACCCGGGATACCCCGGGCACTCGTTCCAGGCGGTCCTTGATGACGTCCTCGACGAAGTCGCCGTAAGTGTTCAAGTCCCTGTCGTTGCCGGGCTTCCGCCTGATCACGATCCAGGCGATGGGGTTATCCTCGGTGCTGGAGGTCTTCAGAGTCGGCTCATTGGCCTCGTCTGGATAATCGCCGACCCGGTCAAGCCGATTGGCGACCAGGAGCAGCGCCTTGTCCATGTCCTGATTGACGTTGAATTCCAGGGCGATCCGGGCGCGGCCGTTTTGGGCCCGGCTGGTAATGGTTTCCAGCCCCTCCAGGCCCCGCAATTCATCCTCCTGGGGGTTGACGATCTCGCGCTCGACCTCGGCCGGCGCCGCTCCCGGCCACAGGGTCTGGATGCTGATGATGGGTTTGCGCACGTCCGGGGTCAGTTGAATGGGGATTACAAAGAGCGCCGCGACCCCGAACATAATCACCATTAGAACGGCGGCCATGACAGCCACCGGCCGTTTGATGGAGATTTGAATCAGATTCATTCAAGACCCTCCCTTGATCCTGATTTTTTGACCGGGGAGCAGACGCTCATTGCCGCGCACGACCACTAAATCGCCGGCCTTGAGGCCATCGAGTACCTCGAAGCGCCCGCCCACGGCCTCGCCCAGCTTGACCGGGCGAATCTCGGCCGTGTCGTCGTTGACGAAAAAGACAATGGTTAGGCCCATGCGGTTGAGGACGGCGTCCTTGTGCACCGTGATGGCGTCGCGGGCTTGCCCCAAGGGCAGGTGCAAGGTGACGCTTTGATTGGTGGCGAGATTGTCGCCGGCGCCGTCGAACCGGGGTATGAAGCGTACCGTTCGGGTGCGGGTCAGCGGGTTCTCATCGGGCACCTGGGCGCGCACCGTCGCCGACAGCGGCGCCTTGCCGGCCAACTGGAAAGTGACAGAGGTTCCGGGCCCGAGGGCGGCAAGGCGTTGGGCCGGAACATTGGCTTCGATTTCCAGGTGTTTGTCATCGATCAGCGTGACCACGGCATCACCGACGTTGACAAAGGCCCCCACCTCGGTATGGCGTTTGGAAATGACACCACCGTATGGGGCACGGATTTGGGCATTGTAAAGGTTGATCTCCGCCAGTTTCAGATTGGCCCGGGCACTTTGCAGGGCGGACCGGGCCTCGGCGACGGTGCTTTCGGCCATGGTCACTTCAACGCCTTTGTCGTCGTGGCGGGCTTCGCTGAAGGCGGCGGATTTGCGCAGCCTCGTCAAACGCTTGAGTTCCTGTTTTCTAAGGGCAAGTTTGGCCTTGGCGGTCTTCAGGGCGGCTTCCTTTTTCGCCGTGTCGGCTTTTTGCAATTGTTGTTTCCATCGCAGGCTGTTGGGTACCAAGACGGCGATGACCTGTTCTTTTTCAACCCGCTCACCCACTTTCACCCGCATTTCCGCCACCGGTCCGCTGATACGCACGGCGACGACGCCGGTCTGGTGGGCGATCAACCGCCCGATCACCGGTATTGTCTGCTTGATCGGGGCGCGGCGTACTTTATCGACGCCGACCGGCGGCTGGTCCCATTCTTGGGCGAGAGCCGGCGGCCCACGGAAAAGCAACCCGGCGGCGGCAAGCAGCAAAAGCTGACTGATCTTGTGATGCTCCATGGACATAGTCATTGATGTCACCGTCATGGGCCGTAACCACAACGCATTTATGCTATCCAAGGCTGAATACCAGCCCGCGTATTAAAGAAAAAATGTAACTAGACTAGACCGTTCAGTCCAGAGTATTATAAATTTGTTGGCTGATCAACAACAACAGCGGCGATGATAATGGCAAGAAAGGCAAAGACGTCGCGCAAGGCATCGAAGCGCCCGAAGGCCGGGACGGCGGCGACCGGCGATCCGGCCAAACGTGACCAAATCCTGGCGGCGGCGACGCGGGTCTTTCTGGCCTCCGGCTACGGCGGCTCCAGCATGGACGCCATCGCCGGAGAGGCTGCTGTTTCCAAACAGACCGTTTATAACCACTTCGGCGGCAAGGACGCTCTTTTCGGCGCCATCGTGCGGAAAAAGTGCGGACAGCTCCTGGAACCCCTCAAGGTACCTCCGCAAACGCTCGGGTCTGCCGGCGGCGATCCGCGAACGGTGCTGAGCGGCATTGCCCAGGGATTCCTTGAGCTGGTGCTGGCATCGGAAAACATGGCCCATTTCCGCGCCGTGGTGGCGGAAAGCCGGCGCTTTCCGGAACTGGCCAAGGCTTTTTATCGCTCCGGGCCGGAGATTGCCGTCGACAGCTTGGCGCGATATCTGAAGACGATGGACCGCCAAGGCCTGCTCGCCATTGCAGAGCCCAAGCCCGCCGCCCGGATGTTCTTCGCCATGCTGCGCGGGGATCTCTACATGCGCCGGTTGCTCGGCCTGGTGGCGGTGCCGGGGAAGGCGGAGATGCGCCACGCGGTTGACCAGGCGGTGCGGGCTTTTCTCGCCGCCCACGCCGCCGATAAGCCGTGGCGGGGATGACCGGGGGCAACGGGAGGGTGGTGATAGCGATTGTGCCGATTGATCATCACGGGAGGCAATATGGGACAAATATTACACGGCGGAGGCAAAACAAAGTACGCTATCAGAGCGGCAATACAGCGATCGCGCATGGGTTTTGAAATCCGCCGTAAACCGGCGTCGTGTCGTCATTTTCATTTTCTTCCGCTAAATGGCGGAATAGATCTCAAAGCAACTGTCCGATTTTCCGGGACCATCTCAAAGAGCCAGACATCCGTGAAATTTTATCCCGCTAATCCTTCCCCAGGGCTTCGATCAGCGGTTCCAAGTGGCTCTCGTAGTGCTTCCAGCGCTTGACGGAACTCTTGTAGATGGGCATCCGCACCTGAGAGGCGCTGGCGGTTTTTACGGTGCGTTTGGTCTCATAGAAGTTTAGGCAGCCGTTTTCCCAGTCCAATCCACAGAATTCGAGCAGGCGGCGCGATTGCTCTTCCTGGTCGTTCACCAGGTCCTCGTAGGCGATATCCATGATGCGCCCCGGGAGGACTTTGCGCCAATGCGCCATGAGACCCTTATAGGCCCTGTAATAACGGCCCAGTTCCGCCAGGTCGTAAGCGAAGGGTTGGGCACCGCGGAATAGCTGCTGGTAACAGGAAAAGCAGGTATCCATCGGATCGCGGCGGCAATGGATGATTTTCGCCCCGGGCAAGGCCAGATGGATGAGGCCGATGTAAAGGAAGTTTCTCGGCATCTTGTCGGTGAACCGGGGTGCCGTCATGGCGCCCACGGTCTCGATGTAGTCTTCACCAAATTTCCTTAGGGAGTCTCCATCGAGACCGAGGACGAACTCGGGGAAATCGCCCGCCATCCCGGCGGCCAGATGGTTCAGGGTATTCAGTTCCCCGGCGCCGTGGATTTGGGAGTGGCTGGCCAGAATCTGCTCTACCAGAGTCGTTCCCGAACGCGGCATCCCGAGGATGAAGATCGGCGCCTCGGCCCGGCTGCCGGCACTCTCCCTTTCGGCGAGCAGGGAGGGGGAAAAGACTTCGGCAATCCTTTTCAATTTTGCCTCGTCTTCAGCTACGTCGTAATCATAGGTCGAACGCACCATCCGGTTGCCCCGTTCGAGCTGGTCGAAGGATCGGTCGTATTCCTTTCCCATCTCCAGTGCGTTGGCGAGGGAGAAATGGACGGGTATTTTATCCTGGTCGGAAAGGGCCGGGTCGGTGGCTAGGCTCTGAATGGCGTCGATCTCGCCGTTGCCGATGGCTTTGGGCGTGTATCTGCACATGGCCAGGTAGGCCTTGCTGCAGAGAGGATTGATTTCCAGGGACTTTCTGAAGGCGGCCTCGGCTTCGTCGAACAGGCCGTCATGCACCAGCAAGCTGCCTATATTCAACTGCGCTTCGCTCATCAAGGGATTGAGGGAAAGGGCCTTGCGATAGCTGGTCATGGCTTCCGCCGGCTTTCCCCCGTCCTGCAGGGCCTGGCCGAGGTTGTGATGGGCCTCCGGCGATCTAGGCGCCAGTTGGATGCCGCGCCGGCAGACAGGTAGCGCCTCATGGGGCCTGTCCTTGGCCAGAAGTGCCGAGCCCAGATTGATATTGGCCTTGAGGTTATCGGGAGCGAGCTCGGTCGCAAGGCGGGACGCCTCCAGGCTTTCGTCGAAACGGCCAAGGCTTATTAGTGCCGTGCTTAGGTTCGAATGGGCATCCGCGTTGTCCGGAGCGACTTCGATCAATCGGTTGATGGCATCCACCGCTTCTTCCGGACGTTCCAGTATGAGAAGGATAACGCCCAGGTTATTGAGCGCGCCGCCATGGGTCGGATTGACGGCCAAGGCGCCGCGGTAGGCTTCTTCGGCCTGCTCGGGCTTTTCCGCCGCCTGCAAGACGACGCCTAGGTTGTAACGGGCTTCCGGGTCGGAGGGGTTCAAGCGGCTCAATTCCGTGAACCAGTCCGTGGCCTGCGCCACTTCGCCCATCTGGAAGGCGGCCATTGCGCCGATGTTGAGGGCCATGGAATGACCGGGATGATTTGACAGGGCCTGTCGGCAGAGGTCCATGGCCTCGCCCAGCCGACCGGTGCGGTGAAGCTGGATAGCCTGTCTGACGGCTTGCTCGGCGGCGCCGTCTCCGGCAGCCTTCCGGCTTTGTTTTTTCTTTTGGTGCCGTAGATTGCAGTTCATTGCCGGCTCTTCATTCCATAAAACCCATTTCGAGGACATGCATTTAGCATATCCCAAACAATTTTCCATCCACCGCGGAATCAGGATCGTTGCTCGTCTACCAGATCCATCGGATGGTTGCCCGGCAGACCGGGGGGGGAGGCGCACCGGAACAAAGACGCAAGGTATTGAGAAACATCAATACCCATCCGGATGGGCTCTTAGAGCAACCCATATTGAATTGCTTTTGGCCGTTCAATCTGGGGAATAGGCCGTAGAGAATAGTGCGTCCTGGGTGGAAATAGTGGTTTTCCAGCAAGGCAAAAAAAACCGGCCGCGAAAACCGCGGCCGGTTAATTTTACTGGTTTCTGGGAAACCTATCTGCGTCGTGATCGAGTTCGCGAGCGGTAGATAGTCAGTTCCCCAGACTTACCGGAGAACAACCCCGGTCCATCCATGCCGTCATGCTCTGTATTCGGAGGAGCATCGAAAGGCTTGGCTTTGATGCAGGCGCCTAAAAGAAAGCTGACGACCATCATCATGATTACAGTTTGTTTGGACATGGGGTCATTTGCCTTTTTGCTTAGAACTTGACGCGCATGCCAACCCAGCCTTGAGTAATGTCTTCATAGCTAGTGGCGTTGTTGGTATTCAACTCGTAGTTGGCATAACCAGCGTACACTTCGGTTCCGTAGGCACTTAGTTTCTGGACTATGTTGCCGCCCCAAACCGTAACTTGACGGCCATCGGCGCCCTGATCATCCGTTTGTTGCCAATTGCCGGACAAGTAGGTTTTGCCAGCGCCCAGGGCCTTAAACTGGTAACCCACTCTGAGCCAAAGGTTATCAGGATCATTCCTGGCGCCGGAATCCATTTCCTGCTGGCCGTAGGAGCCGGTGAGGCTGATGCCGCTTGAATGCAGGGCCGAGATGGAACCAGCAAAACCACCATCGGTCCCTGTGCTGATGCTCTCCATATTCCAGGCGGCGACCCTACCTAAGACCTTGAAGCCCGAGACCTTGGAGGAGTAGTTAATGGCGGCATCTGTCTCGCCACCTTCAGCGGTGCCGATCCCTACCTGAAAACCCATGTACCTAGGCGAATGGTAACGGATGCCGTCCTTACGGCTGCGGCCGTCAAAAGCATTCATGGATTCCATGAGGGTGACGGAATTGGCAGGATAAGCGGTGTCATTGACGATGCCGTCGCTCCCGTCCGGGATGAAACGGTAGCCGCTATCGGCTTCGGAATTAACGCTTCCGGAACCTGCATATTGGCCGTTAAATGAGGATAATGCCGTGCCCGACAGGTCGGCCTCGGCGGCGCCGTCGGAAACGGTCTGGTACTTGCCAAGGTTGATGGTGCCAAACTGCTTGGACTTGACATAAACGGCAAGCCGGCGGTGTTGTAAGGTACCACCGTCACTTGAGCCATTGATATTGTTGGTCTGAGATTGCCGGCTGCCGTTATTGCTCCAATGACCAAGCTCGACGATGCCGCCAATCGTGTAATCCGGACCCTTGGCCTCGGCGATCCAGCGGATCCGTGATTTTGAGTTTTCAGGGTCCGCAAAATCGCGATAAGTGCTATCGCCATCGTTGGTAAAAGTGATGGCTTTGTTCATCTGGCCGGAAAACTTGAAGGACTTCTTGACTTCGGCCGCTGAGGCCGGATTGGTCGCCAGGGCGACTAAACCCATGGCCGCGCTTCCCATCAAAATTGTATGTAACTGTTTCATTTGATTTCCCTCTCTCTATGTTAGGGCACTTAAGTTTAATGAGAGGGGCTAACAAG
>DASCPW010000068.1:0-6680 GCA_036012725.1 Rhodospirillales bacterium | reverse complement strand
CATCGGGCAGGGCGAGGACAACGTGATCACGCTTCCAAAAGGGGCTTAGGGATGACCAGCAAGCCCACCGCTCGCAAGCTCCGCAAGAAGGGCCTGAAGCACCTGCTGATCGAAGACGGTGGCCTCGAATGTGGGGTGGGGCCCCAAAGGCCAGCGGGACGATGCTGATGATCTTCATGCCCCGCTTCAGGTTGTGGGCCAACACGTGCAAAGCCGTTTCCGTGCCGACATGCTTCAGTGTCTTCATCTGGAAGTAGGTAAATTCCACCCAACACTTGATGATGCCGAAGGGGCGCTCAACGGTTTCCCGCCGCTGATGCATTTTCTCCGGGTGCTCGTTGAGCCGTTGCTGGACGGCTTCCAGCACATCCTCGTGCTCCCAGTGGGTGATGCGGCGCTGCTTGCCCGTGGTGCATTGATCATTGATCACGCAGTTAGGAAATTCTCCGCAGGGACTCAATCCGTTCGATCATCCGTTCTGCATCGGTAATGTCGGCATAGCGCCGTTCCACATCGCGCAAGTTAGCCCAATGTGGGCCTTCGTCGTGGTCGCCGACGCAATCCTCCGGCACCAATGTCCGGAATCCATGCTGGAAACTATCAACTACAGATGCGCGGACGCATCCCGACGTGACACATCCCGTGACGATGACCGTGTCGATACGTTCGCGGACCAGGTAAGTGATGACCGGTGTTTGGAAAAAGATCGAAGGGCCGTTCTTGACGATGGTCATGTCGTAACCTGGGTCATGCACCCGGGGGTCGATTTCGCACTCCGGGCGGCCCAGAATTAAATCATGGCAGGCGCTGACCTTCCAATGCGGCTGTTCCTGTCTATTGCCGTACCCCATGACACACTTGACCACCGGGACACCGGCCGTTCGTGCCGTTTTCAGGAGCCGGACCGTGTTCCCGACCGCGCGCTCAATGAGCGGTGCGCCACCCATGTCGAATTCCGGTTCCGTGAAGCCCCGCTGGAAGTCGACAACGAGGATTGCGGGTTCTTCGCCGAAGCCGACCTCGTGTTGGCCGTACGTAGCATACTGCTCTGCTCTTTCTTCCGTCATGGCGGTGACTTTCTGCGGGTAGCGGGACCACACGACGTCAATCCCAATGAAGAGGAAGACGGGTATACTGCTTAGTCGTTGCGCATATTCACCGTATTCAGGTAATCGACGCACGTCTCCAGGGGTTCCACGTCGCCGAACTTGGCATCGATGTCGAACAGGTTCCAATCGACTGCGCCGGGAATTCGGTCGCCGATGCATTCCCTGACGGCGATGGGCCGAAAACCTTCAGCCAAGCCGTCGCAAACGGTCTCCCGTACGCAAGCCGTCGCCGTCACACCCGTCACTAAGATAGTGTCGATGCCCGCCGTGCGAAGATAACCAGCCAGATACGTACCGTGAAAGGCGCTGGCCCGTTTTTTTATCAGCAAGTGTTCCCCTTCGATGGGCGCGATCCGCGAATCGATGGCCCAGAGTTCAATGTCGCGCTGATCGATGGCTTCGACGGGAATCTTGTGGTGCCACAGCCCCATATCCGTATGAGGGTTTTCCCGGTCGGTGATCTGGTAACACGTCGTCACATGGATCACGAGGTGGCCATTCGCCCGGCAGGCTTCAAGAAGTTTCTGAACGCCGGGAATGATCTGGTCATCGATATCCTCACAAGTGAACGGATTTCCCGGCCGCGTCCACGCGTTGGCGAGATCCACGTTGACAAGCGCCGGTCGCCGGCCGAAGCCGATGCGGCGCTGGAACCCGCGCTCCTGGTAAAGTTTGGTTGCGACTTCGAATGCTTCACCGAGCCGTTTCTTGAGTTCCGCCATTTCCTCGGACATATGATTCTTCCGTCTCAGAGATAGATGGTTCGGACGATATCATCGTGGTTGCCTTCGAGCGACTTGACGAACCCGCCGTCGCTGACGGTGCCGTCGCGCAGGATGATGAAACGGTCGGCGACCTTGAATGCCAGCGCCAGGTTTTGTTCCACCATCAGCATGGTCGCGCCATCGTCCTTTAGCGCCTGGATTATCGTCCCGATCTCATTGATGAACTGCGGCGCCAGACCGCCGGACGGTTCATCCAGTAGCAGCAGCCGGGGCTTCGCCATGACCGCGCGGCCGATAGCCACCATTTGTTGCTCGCCGCCGGACAGTGTCTGGGCCAATTGCTTGCGCCGCTCCTTGAGGCGCGGGAAATAGTTGAATACCCTCTCCAACTGCATTTCGGCCTCGTCCCGGTTCCGGATGACACCACCGAGCCGGAGGTTGTGTTCGACCGTCAGAAACGGGAACAGGTCACGAGATTGCGAAACTTGAATGACGCCGTGGCGGAAGATCTTGTGGGCCGGAAGGTTCGTGATGTCGTTGCCGTCGAAAGTAACTTTGCCCGCGCTCGAATAAACAAAACCGCTGATCGTGTTCAGTGAGGTCGACTTACCGCTGCCGTTGGCACCGAGGACGGCCACGACTTCGCGTTCCGTGACACTGTAGTCGATCCCGCGAAGAACCTCCTTGGTTCCGTAGGATACGTGTAACCCTTCGACGCTCAGGAGTGACTCAGACATGGCCAAGATACGCCTCCAAGACTTCGCGGTTCTGCCGAACTTCTTCCGGCGTTCCCTCGGCGATCAATTCACCGGAACTGAGAACGACGATTACGTCGGACCCGGACATCACCAGATCGATCACATGCTCGATGAGCATGATCCCGATGCCTTCTTCTCCCGCCAGGCGCCGGATGATCTCCATCATGCGGTCACGCATGGGCGGCGACAGCCCGACGACAGGCTCGTCCAATAGCAACAGCGGCGGGTCCATCGCCAGCGTACGGACGATCTCGACCATGCGCTGTTGGCCACCCGAGAGATCCTTCACCGGCTGATCGGCGATGGCGCCGAGGTCCATCAAATCAAGCAGGCGCCGGGCTTTGGCGATGCCTTCGCGTTCCGCCTCGCGGGCTTCTTTGGAGCCGAAGACGATGCCGAGGAAACTGCCTTCGATGTGCACGTGAAGTCCGGCAAGGACATTCTCCAGTGCGGTCAGTTCGGGGAATAGCCCTCCGTTCTGAAAAGTGCGCCGAACGCCTTTCACGGAGATATCGTGTGGCGCCAGGCCGTGTATGGGGTCGCCCTTGAAATGGATAGCCCCGCCGGAGGCCGGCACGTAGCCGGAGATAGCGTTGAACAGGGTCGTTTTGCCGGCGCCATTGGGGCCGATCACGGCCCGCACTTCGCCGCCGTGGGCGTTGAAGGTCACATTGGCGAGAGCCCTGAGGCCCGCGAAATTGACCGATACGTCCTGTAATTTGAGAAGTGGCTCCATGGCTAGTCCCGGTAATACCGCTCGTTGAAGACGGGAGAGATACGGCACAGCAGGCTGACCAGTCCCTTCGGTAAGAACAGCAGCACAAGAACGATGATGATACCGAAGAACAGCTCGTCCATGCCCGGGAATTGACGGAAGTATTCCGGCAACGTGGTCAGGGCGATGGCGCCCAGCACGCTGCCGACGATACTTCCCGCACCGCCGACCAAGACCATCCCGAAATGGATTATGACTTCCGTCAGGCCAAAAGCTTCCGGTAACACACGCTCTGTCAGTACCGCGAACATGGCGCCGGCGATGCCGACGACGGAGCCGCTCCAGACGAAAGCAAGAACGATATAACGCGCCGTATAAATGCCAAGGGATGCCGTCGCCGCTTCATTGTCTCGGATCGATACAATCGCGCGTCCGATCTTGGAGCGCATGAGATTGGATGTCGCTTTGACCACCAAGACCGTCAGCAACAGAAACACGTAGAACTTAGGTGCTTCCGAATCGAGCGGCAGCCAAAAAAAACTGGCCTTTGGCAGGAGCAGGCCATCGGACCCATCGGTGACCTTGTCGCCGTGCAGATAGACCCAACGCATGAGTTCGCCGAAGGCCAGTGTAATGATCGCGAGGTAATAGAGCCGAATCCCCCGCAGCGCCGTCACGCTGGCCAAGAACCCAGCAATTCCGCCGACAATGGCCGAGGCGACGATGGCCAGCGCATAGGGAATATCGAAGTAGACCATCAGGATGGCCGTCGTATAGGCACCAATCCCGAAAAATGCGGTGTTGGCGAAGGCGAGCTGACCCAAATTGCCGATGATGAGGTTGAACCCGACTGTGACAAGGGTATAGACGAGAATGGCGTTGACCACCCACAGCAGGTATTCGTTGGCGATAAACGGTATGATCAATGCGATGACGGGGATCAGATAATAAACCCTCCGCCATCGTGTCATGGAAGGCACGGATGGGGCCTTGGTGTCGCTCATTCCGTCTTCCTCACATGCGGACCGTGACGGTCTTGCCGAACAGACCGGCTGGGCGTATCACCAACACCGCGACAATGACCAGATAGGCGGTGATGTCGATTAAGGCTGAATTTACGTAAAAGCCGAGATTCTGCTCGGCGACGCCCAATAGGAGGCCGCCGACGACAGCGCCGCCAAGCGACCCGAACCCGCCGAGCGTCATCGCCGCAAACCCACGAATCAGGAAGGTGGCGCCGAGATCGGGATGGAGCAGCGATATGGGGGCGATCAGGATTCCTCCTATTGCCCCCATGGCGAGGCCGACACCCCACATGGATTGATGGAACGCCTGGACGTTAACGCCAATTAACGTGGCACCGCGCTCGGACTGATAGACCGCTTGAATAAGGGTGCCCACCGTTGTCCGGTAGAAGATCACGAAGAAGGCGGTCAGTAACACCCCCACGATGGCGCAGATGAACAGAACGTCACCGGTGACCACCAGTTCACCCAAGAATATGGGCTCTGTATCGAAGACCCGCGGCATCGGAAAGACCTCGCGCCCCCAAAGGGTCCGCGCACCGCCCCGAAGAATGTAGCCGAGCGATATGCTCATCATGGCAAACCCGATATGCGGACCGCTCTTGATGGGATCGATGAAGCCGCGGCTGATTCCGACGCCTAAGCAAAACAAAATCACCACCGCCAAAAGGGCCGCCGGCAAATAGGACATGCCTAGATAGATCACCAAAACGTAGACCACGAAGGCACCGGCCATGACGAAATCGCCGTGCCCGAAATTGACGACAGTCGTTGCCCGATAGACGACGGTCAGGGAGAGCGCGATCAGGCCGTAGATCGCGCCTTGCGTTAACCCGCTGAGGGTGAGCTGAAGGAAGAAGTACATTTGCTAGAAAATGCCTATAATTTCTAAAATGGCTGGGCCGTCCCATACCCCCAGGCATTTCTACCGAGGGATGGAGCGGCCCAGCCTAATTCACGAGGTCATCAAATCACCAGGGTTTATCCCATGCGGAAAGCACAGTTGGCTTGCCGCCAACAAAACCCGCAACCGCCGACTTCTTGCAGCCGTGGCGGTCGGTTGAGCTCCAGGTTATGTCACATGCCAGGATGCCCGTCGTCAGTCCCCGAATATTGTCGAGGGCGGCTATAAACTTCGAACGCGTCAAATCCCGACCGGCGGCTTTCAGAGCCTTCACGGCGGCGACGCCGCTGGCCATGGAAACGGCGCTGAATCCGGTAATCGTCTCATTCGGGTAGTATTTCAGGATGATATCGTTCCATTTTTTCATCTTCGGGCCGTCCACCTTATCGACGAAGGCGTGCAGCACATAGTAATCCTTCACCGCGTCGGGATCACCCAGGCGCTCCAAGGTGTTCTCCAAATCCGTGCCGGCGGTTCCCATGACCGGAATTCTGACACCATACTTCTTGGCGTCGCGCAGGAAGATCACAGTTTCCGCTTCGTAAAGGCAACCAAGAATGAAGTCTGGCTTGGCCTGCTTCAGTTTCAGCACTTGCGCCGTGGCATCGGTCTGGCCGCGCTCAAGGGCCAGGGACTCGATGATCTCGCCGCCGGAGGCCTTGATCACTTCGATCGCCGGATCGCAGTAGGCTTTCGCCCAATCATTGGTGTGGGTGACCATGGCGATCCGCTTGGTTCCGGGCCTGCTCATGACGAACTTGCCCATGGTCGAACCATAGGCCGGGCCGGCGGGAACACCGTGGTAGATGCTCTTCTTCTCATTCACCGGCATGGTGATTTTCGGATTGACGGCATGGGCAATGATCCATGGAATTCCCGTCGGCGAAACGGTCGGCTTGACCGCCATGGCGACGCCACTGCATGAGTTGCCGTGCAGATAAAACACTTTGTCTTGGTGGACGAGTTTCTTGGCCGCGGCGATCCCCTTGGCCGGCGCGCAGGCGGTGTCTTCTTGGACGATCTCGAACTTGCGGCCGTGGATGCCACCCTGGTCATTGATGTGCTTGAAATAGGCCATGAGCCCGATTTGCGTCTTCGAGTAGCTCGACGCATTACCGGTGAAAGGCCCCATGACACCGACCTTGATGGCGGTATCCGTCAAGCCGGTGGTTTCATCGGCGCTGGCCGTGCCGCCCACGGCGACGATGCCGAAAGCCGCCACAGTTGCCATTAATCTGTGGATTTTCATTTTCCTTATCCTTTCCTGTTTGGGTGTGTTGATTTCGCTGAGCGCTACCCATCGTTGTGTCCGTCATCAAAACATTCGGGACTGTTGAGCCTATTTTTTACCGGAGGATCTGGCTCATCTTGGTTTGATGTTAAGCCGCTTGTCGTTGATGGTTCAAGCGGCGTTTTTGAACGGTCCGTTTTTTGATCTTCTCTC
>DASCPW010000067.1:0-26206 GCA_036012725.1 Rhodospirillales bacterium | reverse complement strand
TATGGGGAGTTTTTTTCACCATTACCGCGCAACTATTATATTCAAGTATACTAATATGATAATCCCGTCAAGATAGACATTAATTGCCATTCCCCTTCACAACCGTGCTGGCTTGGTGAACGATGGGGCAATGGGAGATGAAATGAGCAGGCGCGACAAGGCCATCGCCATCTGGCTCCTCGCCGTCGTCGGCATGGTCTTCGTCATGGTCGTCCTCGGCGGCGTGACCCGCTTGACCCATTCGGGGTTGTCCATGGTCGAATGGAAGCCATTGACCGGTTGGCTGCCGCCGCTAGATGAAACGGAGTGGCAAGCCGTTTTCGGCAAGTACCGGCAATTTCCCGAATATGCCGAATTCAATCCCGGCATGACCCTGGCTGGGTTCAAGGCCATTTTTTGGCTGCAATACGCACATCGTTTGTGGGGACGCTTGATCGGCGCCGCTTTTTTGCTTCCCGGCCTCTATTTCTTTTTCCGCGGCTGGCTGGGCCGGCGGCTGGCGATGAAACTTTTGCTGATCTTCGTTCTCGGCGCGGCGCAAGGCGGACTGGGCTGGTACATGGTGAAAAGCGGACTTGTCAGCCATCCCGACGTCAGCCCGTACCGCTTGACCGCGCATTTTGGGTTGGCGCTGGCAATCATCGGTGTCATGTCATGGGTGGCCTTGGGGTTGTCGAGGCCGGAGCCCGAGATTCAGCAGCCGGGCCATTTATGGGGCGCCGGAATTGCCTTGGCGGGCCTGATCGCCATTACCGCCCTCTCGGGCGGGTTCGTCGCCGGTCTCGACGCCGGTTTTGTCTACAATACCTTTCCCCTGATGGATGGCTGGCTGATTCCCGATGGCCTTTTTTCATTACATCCTTTTTGGCGCAATTTTTTCGAGGATATCACCACTGTGCAGTTTGTTCACCGGTCGCTGGCCGAAGGGGTATTGCTGGCGGTCGGGGCGTTTTGGATCGGCGCCCTTAGGAAACGACTAGCGTCCCGTACGCGCCTGGCCGTCAATATTATGGGCCTGGCGGCGGCGATTCAGATCGGCCTGGGAATTTCCACCCTGCTGCTTCAGGTTCCGCCGCCTCTTGCCGCCGGCCACCAAGCCTGGGCGGTGGTTCTGTTCGTTGCCTCGTTATGGGTCGTTCATCAGCTACGGCCAAGCAGCGGAGCGGCTATTTGACCGTGCTGCAGGTACATTTGGAAAGGTGGCTCACTTTATGGGAGACGCTGCCGACAAAAACCCCCCCAGATCTCCCAACCCGCGGCTACCCAAGACGATGAGGTCGGCGTCGGCGTGTTCCGCGCATTCCAGGATCTGGTGAGCCGGGTCGCCGTCTCTGATCTCGGCGTGAATATCCTTCACTCCTTTTTCCTGGGCAATTTTTTCCCCACGATCCAGGATCGATTGGCCGACGGCATGGAACTGCTGGCGCAAGGCATCGATGTTTTCCAAAACCACCATGTCCATGGACATCGAAATGTTCGCCGCCGGTGACTGCACGGCAGCAGCGAGCATGCTGCGCATGTTTTCCTGCAATTTTCTGCCACGGATGAGAACATTGAGCAAAACCAACTTGGCATCGTATTTCTCGGCAATGTCGCTCGCCAACTCAACTGCTTTGCGGGCATGATCCGAGCCATCGGTTGCGACAACGATTGTCATGAATATCCCTAGTTTCCTTCATGGGTTTTTAAAAACAGAAGACTAGCTAGGTTACTATGATGTCATAAGGCGGCAAGAAAGACATTGACGGTGGTCAGATGGGTTACATCCGTCCATGTTGCCTGAAATCCGAGAACTTGGGAGAAACCGGAAAAGTGGACTCATTGCGCCGGGGTTTTCTTTGTCTTGTCATCGGCTTGATGTTTCCGGTAGCTGCGGATGCTAAACGGGATGGTGGCGATGTAACAAAAGAGGCTCGCCGTGAGGGTCGTCCAGGGGGCGCTGATCAGGGCGGCCGTGAGTAATCCGACGGACAACATGGTTGGCAATACCAGCTTGTGGGGAACCCGGATCTTCTTGAAGGAAAACGTCGGGATGGGGCTGACCATCAGTGCCGCCACCGTCACCATGAAGACCGCCACCGTGCCCGGCGACCTGAAAAAGCCATCGCCGACTTGCAAAGAAAGAATCATCGGCAACAAGACCAATCCAGCGCCCGCCGGTGACGGTACGCCGGAGAAAAAATTGCGGACCCAGGCCGGTTGGTCGGTTTCTTCCAGCATGGTGTTGAAACGGGCCAGCCTGAGTGCGCAACAGACGCTGAATAAAAGCGCCAGCATCCAGCCGAAACGGCCTACGTCCACCATTGCCCAAAGATAGAGTATAAATGCCGGTGCCACCCCAAAGCAGATGAAATCAGATAAGGAATCGAGTTCCGCTCCGAACTTGCTAGATCCTTTGAGAACGCGGGCGATACGCCCGTCGAGGGCGTCGAGAATGGCGGCGATCAAAAGAGCCAGGATGGCGTGTTCCCAGCGGCTGAGAAGGGCAAAACGGATGGCCGTCATGCCGGCGCAGATAGCGGTTAAGGTCAGGATGTTGGGGATCATCCGGTTGAAGTGCATCCATTTGGGGCGCGCTCGGCGTATCAGTGAACTTCTCCATCAGGAGCCGAATCCCGGGAACGGAGATCGGCGATGACAGTTTCGCCGGCGACCGAGATTTGACCTTTTGCCAGCAAAGGAGCCGCGCCTTCCGGCAGGTAGACATCAACACGGCTACCGAAACGGATCAAGCCGAAGCGCTCGCCAGCCCGTAAAACCTGCCCTTCCGCGACGTGACAAAGAATGCGCCGGGCCACCAGACCGGCGATCTGGACGAAGGCGATATCGCCTTCTTGATCACTCATGGCCATGCGCAGGCATTGCCGTTCGTTGAGTTCGCTGGCCTTGTCTAGCGAGGCGTTGAAGAACTTGCCCTTTCTGTAAACCGACTTGGTGATGGTGCCGTTACAGGGGCTGCGGTTGACGTGAACGTTAAATACATTCATGAAAATCGCCACTCTGGGCCTGGATTCATTCCCCATTTCCAACTCCGGCGGCGGTACCGCCGCGTCGACCAACTGAACAACCCCGTCGGCGGGGCTGACGATCAATCTCCGGCGGTTCGGCGTCACCCGCTCGGGATCACGGAAGAAATATACACACCAAAGAGTGAGAATGGCACCGATCAGTCCTAAAGGCTGGGCGACATAGGCCATGGCTACCGAGGCGGCGGCGAAAAGGCCGATGAACGGCCAGCCGGCGCGGTTGATGGGCACCAAGACGATCTTAAGCAAATTACAAACCCTTTATTCAGGCGGCATTTCCCATCGGCGGTATTCTAACGGCACGCCCGCGCAAGTCGTCGTCGACCCGGAACTCATTGGGACTAATTCGTAGCCGGCAAAGTGAAGACCTGGCCAGGGTAGATCAGATCGGCATTCTTAATCTGGTTTTTATTGGCCTCATAGATCACCGAGTAACGGAAACCGGAACCGTAAGTCCGCCGCGCCAGTCGCCACAGGCTATTGCCCGGTTGGACAACAATGAAAGTGCCCGGCATCATATTTTTCAATGGCTTGGCGCGGGAAAATGGAAACTCGGCCCGAGCGAAAACCTTACCTGCCGTGCCCACGTGATCGGCCCTGAGGATGTGCAGGCCGGTGGCTACCCGCTTGCTGGGCGTCAGGTTCCATAGCCCTTCGCTGTTGGCCTGGGTGCGGCCGATGAAGGCATTGTCCAGATAAAGCAGAATAGGGGCTTTTGGCGCCGATTCGCCGGTGATGCTCAAAGTTCCGAAATCGTCGTAATCGACAACATTGACGATAAACTTGTAAGGAACTCCGCTCGCCAAGGACTTTGACTCGGCCTTTGGCTTTTGCATGACGGTGCTGGCGCCTACGCCGGTGCGGGGGACTTTGAGGGCCAGCGGTTGCGGCGCTCCCTTCGGTACCGCCAGAACAACGACGGATTCGGATAGGAGTGGTTGTTGGTCCTTGCTCTTGAGACGCATCTCCAGGCTGAGTTGGCGGTTTCCAGGGGGCAATGGCTTGTCGGGAACAAATACCCACTCGCCTCTGGCATCGGCGATGGCTTCGCCTATTGTCTTGCCTCCGTCGAGGATGATGATAGTGCTGCCGGGTTGTGCGCGCCCGGCAATGACCGTGTCTCCCAGGGGATTGACGCGGACCACGTCAAAAGTTGGTGGTATGGGGCTTTTGGGTTGCGGGGACGGGGTGGGCGCAAGGGACTTCTCAGCCGCTTTCGCCGCCTTTTTCACCGCCGCCGTTTCCGCCACGGCTTGTTTTGCCGTCACCGCCGCCGGTATTTTTTCGCTGGCTTCCTCCTGCCAAAGCAAGAAGTTGAGCGCGATGGCGGCGGCAACGACTCCGCCGCCGATGATGGCGGTCAACAATGGTCGGTTCACAATGTCCTCTTAAAGGTGCGAGACAAGTCCAGTTGCGCGGTTTAAATCGCCGCCAACAACACTAATACGACCCAGCAAGCAGCGCAACGGCCCCTTCCTGGCGCGAGGAGACAGGAAAAGCGGTCACAGGGGATGTAATTTGGCTGGCGCGGACCACGAGCCGCGCCGGGTCTTTCGCCCTAAAGGTGAATTTTCTATATGCTCTCGGCTCCCATCAATCTTAGGAAAGATGCCGAATGACAAAGATTACCTCGCTTTCCGTCTTTTGCGGCTCCAAAAAGGGTGAGGACCCGCTCTTTGAGGAAGCGGCTCGGCGGCTCGGTGAGATGATGACCGAACGTCATATCCGTCTCGTCTACGGCGGCGGTGCCATTGGCTTGATGGGGGTGTTGGCCAAGACCGTACTCGATGGCGGCGGCGAGGTGACCGGTGTCATCCCTGACTTCTTGACGAAGTACGAGATCGGAAACCCCGGCGTTACCGAGCTTATCGTCGTTGATTCCATGCATGACCGCAAGCGTCGCATGTTCGAGATTTCCGACGGTTTCGTCGTCCTCCCCGGCGGTCTCGGCACCCTTGACGAAACCTTCGAGATCGTCACTTGGAAACAACTCCAACTGCATGCCAAGCCGGTTGTGGTGGTCGATGTCGGCGGTTACTGGCGGCCGTTGGCGGGCATAATCGATGCCGCCGTTGCCGGCGGTTTTGCGCACCCGGCGGTGGCTGAATTGTTTACCATGGTCGATGGCGTCGGTGAAATTTTCGAGGCGCTGGCCTCTGCGCCGGAGCCGCACCAGGTCGTGCTAACCGACTATTTGTGAAGGGTTGGCTCCCTCTCGCTCCCGCCAGCGCGAATGCCCCAACCTTGCCAACTCCTGGCGCCGTGCTTACTTTGTCGGCCACATGGCGGTGGACAGGGGCCGTCCCAACTTATGTCTGGAGAAGTGTTTATGTCCAAAATCAAGGTCGCCAATCCCATCATCGAGATCGACGGCGACGAGATGGCGCGCATCATTTGGGCGTTCATCAAGGATAAGCTGGTCCTGCCCTATCTCGACATCGACCTTAAGTATTTCGACCTTGGCATTGAAACCCGCGATAAAACCGATGACCGGATCACCGTCGAGGCGGCAAAGGCAATCAAGGAGTTCGGCGTCGGCGTCAAATGCGCTACCATCACCCCCGACGAGGAAAGGGTCGAGGAATTCAATCTCAAAAAAATGTGGCGCTCACCCAACGGCACCATCCGCAACATCCTGGGCGGCACCGTTTTTCGCAAACCCATCATCTGCGGCAACGTGCCGCGCCTGGTGCCCGGCTGGACCCAGCCCATCGTCATCGGCCGTCATGCCTTCGGCGACCAATACCGGGCTACAGATTTCCAGGTTCCCGGCAAAGGCAGACTGAGCATCATATTCGAGCCCGCGGACGGTGGCGAGGTCATCGAAAGGGAGGTCTTTGACTTTCCTTCGGGCGGCATCGCCTTGGCCATGTACAACCTGGATGATTCCATCCGCGACTTCGCCAGGGCCTGCTTGAATTATGGCCTCGGTCTTGGCTGGCCAGTGTATCTTTCGACCAAGAACACCATCCTCAAGGCCTATGACGGCCGCTTCAAGGACTTGTTTCAGGAGGTTTTCGAGGCGGAATTCCAGAGCCACTTCGAGAAAGCCGGTATTTTCTATATGCACCGCCTCATAGACGACATGGTGGCGCAGTGCCTCAAGGCGCAAGGCGGCTTTGTCTGGGCCTGTAAAAATTATGACGGCGACGTGCAATCGGACACCGTCGCCCAGGGTTTCGGTTCTCTGGGACTGATGACCTCGGTGCTGATAACGCCCGATGGCAAGACCGTCGAGGCGGAAGCCGCGCATGGCACGGTGACCCGCCATTACCGCCTTCATCAAAAGGGAGAGGAGACTTCGACCAACCCCATCGCCTCGATTTTTGCCTGGACTCAGGCTCTTTGTTATCGAGGTCGGTTCGACGGAACCGGGGACGTGGTTCAATTCGCGGAAACTTTGCAGAAGGTTTGTATCGATACCGTCGAAGCCGGGTCCATGACCAAGGATCTGGCGCTGTTGATTGGGCCCGCGCAAAAGTGGATGACGACGCGGGCTTTTCTCGACAAGCTGGGCGAGAACCTGAAACGGGCGGTAGGATAAGTTGCTCTTGCTAGTTGAGCGGTTGGAATTTCTATTTGCCGAGGCGGAGACGGCCGTTAGCCCGGTCTTTGGAGAGGTCCTCAATCGGCAAAGGGGTCATGGACCAGAATTGTATCCTCGCGTTCGGGGCTGGTCGACAGAAGCGCCACCGGCGCTTCGATTAACTCCTCGATACGGCGGAAATATTTCACCGCCAAGGTCGGGAGATCGGCCCAGGACCGTACCCCTCGCGTACTTTCCGTCCACCCCTCCATGACCTCGTAAACGGGCTCCGCACTTGCCTGAAGGAGGCTGGAAGCCGGCAAGTAGCCGATGGTCTCGCCATTGATGGCGTAGGCGGTGCAGACCTTCAACTCGGGCAAGCCGTCAAGGATGTCCGGCTTGGTCAGGGCAATGCCGTCAATGCCGTTGATTTTTACTGCTTGGCGCACGAGCACGGCGTCGAACCAGCCGCAACGGCGGGCTCGTCCCGTCACGGTGCCGAACTCGTGGCCCCGTTCGCCGATCGCTTGCCCGGTTTCATCGGCCAGCTCGGTGGGGAACGGGCCACCGCCGACGCGGGTGGTGTAAGCCTTGGTGATGCCCAGCACGTAATCGATGATGCCCGGTCCCTGACCGCAGCCGACCGCCGCCTGGCCGGCCACCGTGTTGGTTGAGGTGACAAAAGGATAGGTGCCGTGATCGATGTCCAGCATGGCGCCCTGCGCCCCTTCGAAAAGGATGCATTGGCCGGCGCGCTGGGCGTCGTCGAGGACTTTCCAAACGGCGCCGGAGAAGGGAAGGATCTTGGGCGCGATCTCGTTGAGTTCGGCAATGAGGCCGCCGCGGTCGATCTCGGGCATGCCGAAGCCCCGCAAAAGGGCATTGTGGTGGAAGAGGAGATTGTCGACTTTCCCCGGCAGCAACTCCGGTTCTTCCAAGTCGCCGACGCGAATGGCGCGCCTTGCCACCTTATCTTCATATGCGGGGCCAATGCCCCGCCCGGTGGTGCCGATCTTGTTTTTACCAGCCGCCGTCTCCCGGGTCTGATCCAGGTTTCGGTGCAAAGCAAGAATCAGCGGGGCATTGTCGGCGATGCGGAGGGTTCGTGGGCTTACCTCGACGCCCTGTGAGTGCAAGGTATCGATCTCTTTCATCAGCGCCCAGGGATCGATAACGACGCCATTGCCGATAATGGATAGCTTGCCTTCGCGCACCACGCCGGACGGTAACAAGCTGAGCTTGAATGTCACCCCATCGATGACCAGGGTGTGACCGGCGTTGTGGCCGCCTTGGAAGCGCACCACCACATCGGCGCGTTCCGAGAGCCTGTCAACGATCTTACCCTTGCCCTCGTCACCCCATTGGGTTCCGACAACCACGACATTGGCCATACTGGTTAATCCTCCGGCTGTTTGCGGTAGTTCCCGGACAGGGCCCGTGCTGAGGCCCCATATGTAAAGACTCTAGGGCAGAGTGAAAGGTTGTTTTTTGACGGTGCGGCCTAGGCTTCCCACCATCACCGGTATCATGGCCAAGGTCAGGTCCAGGCCGTCGTTGGATTCCAGGTCGGCAATGGTCCAGGCTTGCCACAAGCGTTTGCCATTACTCTTGGAATCGACGCTGGCGTCCAGGCGGTATTGGCTTTGGGTTACGATCGAGGTTCCACTGCGGCCTTTGTTGAGGATGCCGCCGCGGCTGCTGTTGTAAAGATTGAAAAGGGCTTTCGCGTCCTCGCCGCCTTCCCGGCCGCCGCGGGCTTCCAGTTCCAAGATTGTTCGCCGGTCGATCGTCGACCAGGCGCCTATATCGCCACGATACTCAAAGGTCAAAATCAAGCTGGCGTCGTTGGATACCGTATAGCCATTGGTTCTTAAAACCTTCTCGAATTCCCGTTGCACAAGCAAATTGCTCTCGGAGTTGTCCATGGGGCGAACGGCAATGGACATTCCTTGCGGAAGCGCCTTGAAAGCGACCGCGTTCAATATCCCCTTGCTGCTGCTCTGAAGGCCGCTGTTCTGGGCATTGGCCGAGAGGCAAAAGAAAAGAACCAAACAAGCAAAGAGAACCGCCACACGCTTCATCAGCCAACACCTTCCGATCAACGGTGATTTTTTTGGAATTACCAGCATAGCCGGGTCGAGAAAAAAAAGGATGGGTTTTTATGGCGGGCCTGTCAATAACCGGTCGTCTAATATTGTAGAAAAATCTTAGAACCTGGGACGGTCATTCATAAGGCGCGGCGTTTCAGCACGATCAAGGCGACCTCGCTTCGGCTGTTGAAGCGTACGGGAAGAAACGAGACGCCGGCACCGGAGTTGGTGAAACCGGTCATCCCGCCGCACCGCCAAAGGCCGGAGACAAAAGCCCTGTTGTTGTTCAACTTCCTGATTACCGGTCTGCCGCCGGGCAAGCATATCTGGCCGCCGTGGGTGTGGCCGCTGAGGTAAAGGGCATAGCCGGCGCGGGCAGCCGCTTGGGCGATTTCAGGTGAGTGGACAAGGGCGATCTTGAAACCCCCGGGCGCTTCCACCAGGGCTTTTTCGGCCTCGTCGGTGTGGAACCAATGGACGTCATCGGTGCCGGTCAAAACGATCCTGTCGCCGCCGCGCTCGATGGCCAGGCTTTCATTGATCAGGACGCGGATGCCCAAATCCTCCAGCGGCGCCGCCATTCCGGCGCTGTCGTGGTTGCCCAGCGTGGCGACGATGCCATCATTGGCCGATATCGCCGCCGTCATCCGGCGCATCGGCGGAATACTCTCGGTCGGGGGACAGTCCAGGCGGTGCATGTAATCCCCGGTCAGCACGCAGAGGTCCACATTGATGTCGTCCAGGCGTCGCGCAATCGCCGTCTCGATTTCCGCCAGGGTATCGAAATGGGTATCGCTGATGTGGAGGATGCGATAACCGTCGAAAGCTTGCGGCAGGCCGCTAAAAGAAAGTTCGATCTCCGTCAATTGGATGTCGAGGGCATTCCTGACGCCACCGCCGTAAAGCCCGAAAATCTTCAGGAACCAGCCGAAGAGATCGAATTGCAGGTGATCGAGCAGGAACCAGAGAGGATTTCGCCCGTGGCGATGGAAACGCGCTTCCTTGGCCGCGCGGGAGGCCAGCCATTGGCGCCGCCCTGGCGACAACGTTGGCCCGGCTGCGGAAACTGGCCGGTCAATCACGTCAACGGGGTCAAAATTCCCATCCGCTCCGTTCAGCATGTTTCGGTCCCGTTCATTGGAGTTTCACCCTCAGCGGGCCGGCCGTCGCCGGCCAGGCCCCGTGCTCGACCACCTTGTCTCCCTTGAATACCAAATATCCCTTGCGGCTGTAATGGGGAAGGGGACCGAGCAGCGCCTCGAGGGCCGGAACGTCGTCGGCCGCCGGCGTCGATCTGGCCGCCATCCAGGCGAGGAAAAATCAAACCGCGCTCCTCATTGCCGTCATGGGAGCGGCGGGAATTTGGCGAAGATGTGAATGGTTTCGCCACCGCGCTTGACGCGTAACGGCAGCCAGGTGCCGGGCGCTTGTCGGCGGATGATGGAAACCAATAAAGCGGACTTGCCAACGGCTGTCCCGGCGGCGGCGGCGATGAGATCGCCTTCCGCCAAACCGGCCTTGGCGGCAATGCTGTCATCCAGCACCTTGTTGACGCGCACCCCGCCTTCGCCGGTGGTGATGAAAACGCCGAGTTTCGGTTTCGGCGTTTCCGCCGGGGCGGCGGCGAGACCGAAAACGGCGTCGCCGATCTTGGTGCCGCCGGTGGTGCTAAGATCGGCGCAGGCGCGCCCGGCGTGCCAGGGCAGCAGGACGGCGGCATCCTCTATCCCTAGGTCAGCCAACTGATGGGGGACGCCGCCGCCGTATTCAAGGTGGCCGCGGCCGATGATGCCGATCACCAGGGGTCGGCCGCCAACCCTGGCCTCGGCCAGCTTCTCGCCCATGGCCCGGTCCCAGGTCAACTGCGCCTCGACGAAACGGCGAAATTGGGGATCGTCGTGGCCGGGAAGCTTGCCGGACTGTGTTTTTTCGTGCTCGGCGAATACCCGCGCCAAGCTGTTGATATAATCCTCGCCGGCCGCCGCCGGGTTGCCTACGCCTTCGCGCTCGTTCTCGGGAACCGCTTGCCAGCCGTCTTTCCCGACCTTGCTTATCAAGCTTTTACCGACGTTAAGGGCGACCATAGGAAGGCGATTCAGGCGGGCGAAATGAAACAGCGGCAGGTAGAGAGCGGGATCGAAGCGCCAGACCTCGTTCCAGCGGCTTTTGGCGAGAAATTCCCGCTCACCGATGGCGCCGCGGGTCCAGTCGTCGAGAACCGGCTGCGCGCGCCTGGGAAAGGCCTCGAAGCCGAGCACCATGTCGGGGTTTCGCCCGTACAGGGCGGCGATGGTATGGAGCTGCCAACGGTGATCCTCGGCGCTGGTATGGGTCTCGCCCAAGAGGACCACCGGCCGCCGGGCCATGGCGGCGATGAGGCTGTCCTGGGCGAGCAGGCTTGCCGTCGCCGGCGCCAGCCAGCGGCCGGCCGGAACGCAGGGCATTTCCGCCGCGCCGGCGGCGGCGGCCAAGACTAAAAGCGGCCCAAGGAGAGCGATCCGTTTTAACATCGCCAACGGTGGTTCCTGACGAGGCGGGCACGAGCGGGAAAAAGAATAGGAAAGCCAGAATGCCCGAGAACGTCGGCAAACGAAAGCGCCGATGGCCTGCCGGGGCTTTTCGCCGATGAAACAAAGGTCAAGCAAATCCTTCTCAACCTGCTTACCAACGCCACCAAGTTCATCCCCGAAGGCGGGCGGATCACCATCGTCGCCGGCACCGGTGATGAAGGCGCGGTCATCATCGAGGTCGCCGACAGCGGCATCGGTATCGCCGCCGAGGATATCCGGAAGGTGCTGCAGCCCTTTGCTCAGGTGGAAGACGTCATGACCCGCGGCAACGAGGGAACCGGACTTGGCTTGTCGTTGGCGAAATCCTTGATGGAACTGCACGGCGGCGCGCTGATAATCGATAACGAAGTGGATAAGGGAACGACCGTCACCTTGCGTTTCCCGCCGCTGAGGATCCTCCTCTAAATTCGGTGACACCATACTAATTTCCCCGCTAAGGCCTTTCCTTCGGGGGCTTTCACGGCGACAATGAGGCCATGCAAGCGAAAGGCGCCATCGCCGCCGGCCATCCCGAGACCGCCGCCGCCGCCGCCGCTATTTTGAGCGAGGGCGGCAACGCTTTCGACGCCGCCTTGGCCGGTATGTTGGCGGCGGTGGTGGCGGAGCCGGTGCTGACCTCGCTGGGTGGCGGCGGTTTCCTGCTTGCCCGTTCGGGCGAAGGGGCCGGGCCGACGCTTCTCTATGATTTTTTCGTCCATACCCCGAAGCGGAGGTTGGCCGCTGGTGGCGGCGATTTTTTCCCGATCCTCGCCGACTTCGGAACCGCCCAGCAGGAATTCTATATCGGCATGGCCTCATTGGCGACGCCGGGCACGGTCAAGGGCTTGTTCCGGGTCCATGCTGATCTCGCCTCCATGCCTATGGCGCGCATCATCGAGCCGGCGGTGGCGCTGGCCCGGGACGGCGCCCGGGTAAACCGCCTACAGGCTTATATCTTCGGTATTGTCGAGAAGATCTATACCGTCAACGATGCCTGCCACGCCGCCTACGGCAGCCGCCGAAACCCCGGCCGGCCGCTCGGCGAAGGCGAATTGTTCACCTTGCCTGATTATGCTGACACCTTGCAGGCCCTGGCCACGGAAGGCGAGGACCTGTTCTACCGGGGTGAAATTGGGCGGCGCATCGTCGCTGACTGCGGCGACGGTGGCGGCGCCCTGGGGGACGAAGATTTGCGGGACTACCGAGTCATGGTGCGCCGACCGTTGGAACTTGACCACGGCGGCGCCCGCCTGTTCGCCAATCCGCCTCCGTCGACGGGGGGTATCCTTGTCGCATTCGCCTTGGAGTTGCTTAAAGGGGCAGGGTTGAAATCCGCCGGTTTTGGCTCGGCCCAGCATCTCGAACGCCTGGCCACCGCCATGATGCTCACCAACAAAGCCAGGGTCGACAGCCGCCTCAACGAGGCGGACCCCGAGGCCGCCGCCGAAACCTTGCTGAACCCTGAGTTTATCGAAACCTACCGCCGCCTGGTCCTGGGCCGGCCGGCGGCAAACCGCGGCACAACCCACATCAGCGTCATCGACGCCAATGGCAATGCCGCCGCCCTGTCGCTTTCCAACGGCGAAGGGTCCGGCTACATCGTTCCCGGCACCGGCATCATGATGAACAACATGTTGGGCGAGGAAGATATCAACCCCTCTGGCTTCTACCAATGGCCGCAAAATACGCGGATGAGTTCGATGATGGCACCTTGCCTGCTAGCCGATCCCGGCGGCGCCATGGCGGTTTTCGGCTCGGGCGGCTCCAACCGCATCCGCACTGCTGTTTTGCAGGTGATCCTCAACCTGCTGGAATTCGGCATGTCCATTGAAGAGGCGGTGACAAGCCCGCGTATCCATTTCGAGAACGGACTGCTCAGCATCGAGTCCGGATTCCGGGAAAGCCAACTCAAGGCCCTGCTCAAGGCCTTTCCCAGTTACAAGACCTGGTCGGAAACGAACCTTTTTTTCGGCGGCGTCCATTCCGTGCGTTTCGATCCTCGGCAAGGGCGCTTCGAGGGTGCCGGCGACCCACGGCGGGGCGGCGTCGCGCTAACGGTCTAGGCCTCTGTCACCTGATTTCAATCTCGTTCATCGAGCCAGGCCATCTGGATGGCCTCGAGGATTTTTTCATTTGATTTGTTGGGGTCGTCGTCGAATTCGGGCAGATCCTGGACCCACTTCCAGAGGTCGGTGAAACGCAGGTTGAGCACGTCGGCATCGCTATGGGCGCATTCCAGTTCAATGGCGATATCGTGAATGTCTGTCCACCTGAGCCCCATGGGCGGCTCCTATTCCACCATTATGTTGCGGGTCGCCGCCGGCAAGGTGACGACCAGGCCGTCCCGTTCCTTGGTGACCTTGATCTGGCAGCCCAGGCGCGAGGTGTGGGTCAGGCCGAAAGCCAGGTCCAGCATGTCTTCCTCTTCCTCGCAGGCTTCGTCGAGCCGGTCGTACCAGCCCTCGTCGACGATCACATGGCAGGTGGAGCAGGCTAGGGACCCCTCGCAGGCACCCTCCAGGTCGATATCGTTCCTATGCGCGATCTCCAGCACCGACAACCCTTCGGGAGTACCCACCTCGTGGCGCGTTCCGTTGGCATCGATGAAGGTTATCCGCGGCATATGAGAGAACTCCTGGCAAAGGGTCAATTCAAGAACTGGCGCTTTTCATTTAGTCGTCCGAGACGCTTCCGGCAAGGGCTAAGCCGCTCCCTCTTCGGCGTTGTCGCCTTCATCCAGATGCTCCACGCTGACCCCCTTGAGCGCCGTCCGGATACCCTTATCCATGCGTCTTTCGGCAAAAAGAAGAGTGGCTGCTTCCAGGCCCTTGATCGCCGCGTCGATGGCGCCACGGTCATCGCCCTTGATGGCGTCCTGGACCTGGGCCATGGCTTTTTTGATCGCCGTCCATTCGCCCGCTTCCAGCAAATCCTGGTCCGTGGCCAGCGCCGCGACAACGGCGTTCAAGACGCGGCCGGCCTCGACCCTGGTTTCGGCGAGCAGACGTAAGGTCATGTCTTGCGATGCGTGGGTCATGCTGTTGTGGAGCATTCTCGCCATCTCTTCCTCGTCGAGGCCATAGGACGGCTTGACTTCCACATGTGCTTTAGCGCCGGTTGTCGCTTCCGTGGCGTTGACCGCCAGCAGGCCGTCGGCGTCAACGGAAAAAGTCACCCGGATGCGTGCTGCGCCTGCCGCCATTGGTGGGATCCCGTAGAGCTCGAAACGGGCCAGCGAGCGGCATTGATCGACCATTTCGCGCTCGCCCTGGGCGACGTGTATGGACATTGCCGTTTGGCCGTCCTGATAGGTGGTGAACTCCTGGGCCTTGGCGATCGGAATGGGGGTGTTGCGGTGGATGATTTTCTCGATCAGGCCGCCCATGGTTTCGATGCCGAGGGAAAGCGGGGTGACATCCAAAAGCAGGGTCTCGGAACCTGTGGTCAGGGCCTCGGCCTGCAAGGCGGCGCCCGCCGCCACTACTTCGTCGGGATTGATGTTGTCAAGGGGGGGGTGCCCAAAGATATCGCCGACCCGGCGGCGAACCAGCGGCACGCGGGTCGAACCGCCGACAAGGACCACGCCCTGGACCATATCCGCGGTCATGCCGGCGTCTTCCAGGACGTCCCGGCAGAGGGTAACGGTCCTCTCGATCAGCGGCGCGATCAGTGCTTCCAACTCGTCGCGGTTCAAATGATGGCGGGTCTGTTCGCCATTGATATCCAGCAGCCAATTGCCTTCATCCTGTTTGGTTAGGCATTCCTTGGCCAGGCGGGCGGTCATCAGCGCCATTTTGGCTTCGCTACTGGTGAGCTTCACGTCGCCTATCCGCCCTGCCCGCTGTTGCAGGAAATGCTCGGCCACGGCGTGGTCGAAATCGTCGCCGCCAAGCGCCGCGTCGCCGCCCGTCGCCAGCACCTGGAAGACGCCTTTTTCCAGCCTTAACAGGGAGATATCGAAAGTGCCGCCGCCCAGGTCGTAGACCGCGTACAGACCTTCCGCCTGCCTGTCTAGGCCATAAGCCAAGGCCGCCGCCGTCGGCTCGTTGACCAGGCGCAGCACATCGAGGCCGGCCAGGCGGGAGGCGTCCTTGGTGGCGGCGCGGGCGGCGTCGTCGAAATAGGCGGGCACGGTGATGACGGCGCGTTCGACCTTGCCGTCCAGGTGGTTTTCCGCCCGCTGTTTGAGCTTTCTCAGGATTTCGGCGGATATCTCCACCGGGGTCAGGCGGCGCCCGGAGACCTTCAAGCAAACCATGCCGGTGGCGTTCTCGTCGGCCGATTCGATATCGAATGGCAGGGTTCCGGCCAGGCTTTTCATATCCTTGACGCCGCGCCCCATCAGCCGCTTGACGGAACCAATCACCTCTTCGGGCCTGTCGAGGAACAAGTGCCTAGCGGCGGCGCCGACGACGGCCGAATGGTCGGCGGCATACGCCACCACCGAAGGGAGCAAGGCCTTGCCGTCCGCGCCCTGGATAATTTCCAGCTGGCCATCGCGGCTGACGGCGACGACGGAATTGGTGGTGCCCAGGTCGATGCCGACGGCGAGCGCCGGTTCGCCCTCGTCGGGTGTTTCGCCCGGCTCGTGGATTTGCATGAATGTCGTCATCAAAAACCTAGCCGCCCGCTACCCGGGTCTTGGCCTGCCGGGTTTCCTCGGCCAGCTTTCTGAAATATTTCAGGCGTGTGGTCAAACGGCAGGCGCCCTCCATGTCGCCGTCGGCGAACAAGGATGAAAGTTGCCCGACACAGGTTTCGATATCGCCGGCGGCGCGGTGTGCGAGGGCGTCCACTTCGGCGGCCGTTTTCGCCTTGGCCAGGGCCTCGCGCAATTCCAGGCTCTCCATCAATAGTTCCTGATCGTTGATCAAGCAGCAGCCCTCCGGCAGCGCATCGGTGCCTTGTAGATGGATCAGGTAGTCGGCCCGGCCCAGGTCGTCCTTGAGAACCTCGTAAGCCTGATTGAGGCTGGTCGCCTGGCTCTGGGAAAGGGCCCGTTCGCGCGGCGTCTTGGTGGCGAAGCGGTCCGGATGCAGATGGCGCTGTAAATCGAAGTAACGGCGGTCGAGTATCTTTTGGTTGACATTGAAAGATACTTCGAGCCCCAAGCGGGAAAAATGATCGATCTGTCCCGGAGGTTGCACGACTTCGCAGACGGGGCAGAACAAGGCACCACTCTCCACCGGCCCCTTGCAGGACCAGCAGACAACAATTCCTGAATTATCGGCGGGCCGGGACACAGGAACCTGTTTCGTCTGCGTTTGCATTTGCAATGTCTGTTGTTGGTGGAAAGGCGGGGAAGTCAGACGTGGAAGGATTCGCCGCAACCGCAACGGCCCTTTTCGTTAGGGTTGCGAAAGACGAAGCCTGAATGCAATTCTTCCTCCACGTAATCCATTTCCGTGCCGAGGATGAACAATGTCGCCTTGGGGTCAATCAAGATGGTTACTCCCTTGTCCTCGAGTATTTCATCCATGGGGCCTTTCTCGTCGGCGAACTCAAGGGTGTAGGAAAATCCGGAGCATCCCTTGGAGCGGATTGCGATGCGTACGCCGAGACTAGGTTTGCCACGGCTGGCAAGCAGGGCCTTGACCCGCTCGGCGGCGGTGTCGGTTAAACTGATCGGCGCCGGGTGGTCGCTCATGATACCCTCAAGGAAAAGTCAAGGTGCCGGCCTTCATTCAGCGGCCTTGATCTTCTTCTCGCCCACGCGTTGTTTGCTCTTGTAATCGGAAACGGCGGCCTTGATCGCATCCTCGGCCAGAACCGAGCAATGAATCTTCACCGGCGGCAGGGACAGGTGTTGGGAGATCTCGGAATTCTTGATTTCGGCGGCGTCGTCAACCGACCTGCCCTTGACCCATTCCGTGACCAGGGAGCTCGAGGCAATGGCCGAACCACAACCGAAAGTCTTGAACTTGGCTTCCTCGATGATTCCATCGCCGTCGACCTTGATCTGCAATTTCATCACGTCGCCGCAGGCCGGCGCCCCGACCAGGCCGGTGCCGACATCGCCGTCATTCTTGTCCAAGGCTCCGATATTGCGCGGGTTCTCATAATGGTCCAGGAGTTTTTTGCTATATGCCATTTGTTGTTCTCCATTCCGTGCCGAATGCCAGGTCCGCCAAGACCGGACCTTAGTGATCGGCCCATTCGATTGATTTCAAATCTATGCCTTCCTGGTCCATTTCCCAGAGCGGGCTCATCTCGCGCAGGTGCTCAACCTCGCCGACAATCCTGTCAACGGCGAAGTCGATGTCTTCCTGGCTCGTAAAACGGCCGAAACCGATCCGCAGACTTGTATGTGCCAAATCCACGTCGACGCCAATAGCCTTCAAAACATAAGACGGCTCAAGCGATGCTGAGGTACAGGCGGAACCCGAGGAAACCGCCAATTCCTTGACCCCCATCATCAGGCCCTCGCCCTCGACAAAGGCGAAACTGAGATTGAGGTTTCCGGGAATGCGATGCTCAAAATCGCCGTTGAGATAAACCTCCGGCAGACGCGCCGTAATGGCTTCGTAAAAGCGGTCGCGAAGCAAACGCAGCCGTTCGCTCTCGGCGCCCATTTCCTTTTCGGCGATAGCGCATGCCGCGCCCAGGCCGACGCATAGCGGACTGGGGAGAGTCCCCGAGCGCATGCCGCGTTCTTGACCGCCGCCGTTGATCATAGCGACCAGGCGGACGCGCGGGCGACGGCGCACGTAAAGGGCGCCGATGCCCATCGGACCATAGGTTTTGTGGCCCGATATGCTCATCAGGTCGATGTTCATGTCTTCCACATCGAGAGGAATCTTGCCGATCGCCTGGGCGCAATCCGTATGGAAAAAGACTTTCCGCTGGCGGCAAAGGGCGCCGATTTCCTTAAGAGGCTGAATGACGCCGATCTCGTTGTTAACGCCCATGATCGAGACGAGCAAGGTGTTCTCGGTAAACGCCGCTTGCAAATCCCGCAAATCAATCAGCCCGTTCTTGCGCACCGGCAGATAGGTCACTTCGAAACCGTCTTGCTCCATGTGGCGGCAGGTGTCGAGTATGCACTTGTGTTCGGTGAGACAGGTGATGATGTGGTTTTTCTTTTCCTTGTAGAACCGCCCGACGCCCTTCAGCGCCAAGTTGTTGGATTCGGTGGCGCCGGAGGTGAAGATGATTTCCTTGGCGTTGGTGCCGATCAGGCTGGCGACCTGGTCGCGGGCCTTTGCCACCGCCGCCTCGGCTTCCCAGCCGAAGTGATGGTTGCGCGAGTGGGGATTGCCGAACTTCTCGGTCCAGTAGGGCGCCATCGCCTCGACGACGCGGGGGTCGGTCGGCGTCGTCGCCTGATAATCAAGATAGAGAGGCGAATTCTGGTTCCAGCGGGGTTTGGCCGCGCCGTTACCGCCTTTGCTAGTGTTGTTGGCCATTGTTTACCTCTTTTCCCGGCAACCGGCGCATCATGCTGCGGCGGCGCCGACAGCGGCGTCCGCCGTGGCGCGAGCCGCCGTCCAGGCCCGGATAAAAACCTCGACATCGTTTTCCATGCTGTTCCAGCCCAGGCTTACCCGGATGGCGCAAGCAGCCAAAGCTTTGTTCACGTCCATGGCTTCGAGCACGTGGCTAATGGCGATCTTTCCGGACGAACATGCCGAACCGGCGCTTACCGCCACGCCGGCAAGATCGAGGGCCATGACCTGGGTTTCGCCGGTCATTCCCGGAAGGGCGAAGCAGCTGGTGTTTGGCAGGCGCTCGCTTGGTGCTCCGAAAACCCTAGCGGCGGGGGCGAGATCGGCAATTCGGCGCTCCAGTCCATCGCGTAGCCGCGCCAGGCCGGAAAACTCTTCCAAGCCGGTCCGCGCCAGTCGGGCAGCAACGCCAAAGCCGGCAATTCCAGGTAAATTCTCGGTCCCGGCCCGGCGTCCCCGTTCCTGGCCACCGCCGAAAGCAACGCCGGCGAGAGGGGCGCCGCTGGCAACCACCAAGGCACCGGTTCCCGCCGGGCCGCAGATTTTGTGGGCCGACAAGGACAGGTAGTCAAGGCCGAGCGCCATCATGTCAACGGGGATTTTTCCCGCTGCTTGCACCGCGTCGCAATGGACCAGGGCGCCATGGCGATGGGCGATTTCGGCGGCTGCCATGACCGGCTGAATGACACCGGTTTCGTTGTTGGCCAGCATCACCGAAACAAGAGCCGGTCCGGCTCCGTCCCCCAACAAGGAGGAGAGCGCTTGCAGGTCGATGACCCCTTCGCCGTCAACGGGAATGATCTCCTGATCCGCTCCGGTCCGCAACACGGAAGGATGCTCCACCGCCGAGACCAGGACGCGTCGGCGGCTAACCCCTCGGATGGCCAGGTTATTGGCCTCGGTGCCGCCACTGGTGAAGACGATGCCAGCGGCGGGTGCCCCCACCAAGGCGGCAACCTCCTCGCGGGCGTCTTCAATGGCCCGGCGGACCAAGCGGCCAAAACCGTGAACGGACGAGCCGTTACCGGTCAACGCGCATGCCGAAGCCATGGCTTCGGCAGATTGCGGCCTGATCGGCGCGGACGCGTTATGATCCAGATAGATGATGCGTTCCATGACGGACAGTTCCGGTTTAATCGCTTGGGGTTGGCTTACTCGGCCGCTACGTAGGCATCGTGCTTGTCGTTGCCGCGGTGAAGGCCGCTGGTTCCCAACAACCGACGCTCGCAGATGTCGGCCAAGGATACGGAACTCAGGTAAAGGTAGATCTGATTGCCCAATTCCTCCCACAGGTCGTGGGTTAGACATCGGGATTTATCGGTATGGCATCCGCTGGGAAGGCCAGGGTGGCAGCGGGTCGTTTTAAGGGGTTCGTCGACGGCCAGGATAATATCTGAAATCCGCAATTCCTCGGTGCTGCGGGACAATAGATAACCTCCGCCCGGACCGCGCACACTGTTGACCAGACCGCCTTTCCTCAGCTTGCCGAACAACTGTTCCAGATAAGAAAGAGAAATTTCCTGGCGTTCGGAGACATCGGCGAGAGCAACCGGCTTGCCGTTGCAATGGCAGGCCAGATCGGCCATCGCCATCACCGCGTATCGTCCTTTTGTACCCAGCTTCATGGGCCATCTCCTTCAACTGGTGGGCGGCACGGGACCTAACGGCCTCGACCCGGTGTTACGATCCTCTTCCGGAAACCGCGATGGGCTTTTTGGCGTCATTTGCCGTGGATTTCCGGGCGCTTTTTTTATTGCCCGGAGAAAGGCTTTCCCCGAGGCGTTTTTCCAGGGCATCGACGTTGTCCATGAGCGTTTCCACTTGCCCACGGAGGTTGTTTATCGTTTGCACCACCGGGTCCGGACAGTCTCCCGTCGGTGTGCCGTAAGCGACAAAATCCTTGGCTTTCTTTTTATCCTTGGGCATGACCACGCGGGCCGGGATGCCCACCGCCGTCACGCCCGGCGGAATATCCTTGGTGACAACGGCGTTGGCTCCGACGCGGGCGTCCTTGCCCACCGTGATCGGTCCCAACACCTGCGCGCCGGAGCCGATGATAGCGCCGTCGAGAATGGTCGGGTGGCGTTTCTGGTTAACCTGTGACTTGGAATCCACCGACGGCGCGATGCCGCCCAGGGTGACGCCCTGATATAGGGTGACGTCATCGCCGATGAGCGAAGTTTCCCCGATAACTACGCTGTTGCCGTGGTCGATGACGAACCGGCGGCCGATCTCGGCGCCAGGATGAATTTCAATGCCGGTCAGTAATTTTCCGATCTGCGAAATCCACCGCCCCAGAAGACACCAGTCGTGCTTCCACAAGGGATGGCTAAGACGATAAATCATCAAGGCATGGTAGCCCGGATAACAAAGCGCCACTTCCAAACGCGAGCGCGCCGCCGGGTCACGGGCCAAAAATGAATCAATCTCTTCCTGAAATCTCTTGAAAATCATCGCTTCTGCTATATCCTTATTGCTATCGTTCGATGCTCCATGGAATCTTGTCTTCCTCCAGAGACAAAAAAATAACTTTTTTTTGCTCTCTACCAAGAATATAAGATTTCCTACCCTGCTGATCAAGATTAACCGGTAAAGGCTTTAACGCTGTATTTTTTTCTCTGAGTTGAGGCGTCGGGAAAACCCGCTCAACGACAGTGGCTAGGGCCATTAATCGAGAGCCATGCCTGAAGTCATTTTCAACGGCCTTGTAGGTCGTCTTGAGGGTAGCTACCACCACTCCAAACGGCCTTCGGCGCCAATCGCGCTATTGTTGCACCCCCACCCGCAGCATGGCGGCACCATGAATAACAAGGTTGTTTATGCTTTGTATCAAATATTCATGCGCCGCAATTTTTCCGTCTTGCGCTTCAATTTCCGCGGTGTCGGGCGTTCCCAGGGCCGTTTCGACAACGGCCAGGGAGAGCTGAACGACGCCGCTACGGCCCTTGATTGGATGCAGGTCCACAATCCCAACGCGACCAGCTGCTGGATCGGCGGATTTTCCTTTGGTGCCTGGATTTCCATGCAATTAATGATGCGCCGCCCGGAGATCAGCGGTTTCATTTCGGTGGCGCCGCCGGCGAGTATTCGCGATTTCTCGTTTTTGGCTCCTTGTCCCTCATCCGGCATAATCATCCACGGCGACGCCGATGAGATCATTCCCATCGATTCGGTCGACAAGCTCAACCAGAAACTCTCAAGCCAGAAAAATATCAGCATCGAATTTCAAATCATCAAAGGCGGCGATCATTCCTTCGCCGGTCAGGTCGACACCCTCAACGGCCATGTTGAAGCCTACTTGAACAAGGCCCTGACCAAAGCGGCCTAGGCGGCGTGGGTATCGCCAAGGCGGCCTACGCTCGCCAATGGCTTCGGCCGATCCATCAACTCAAACCGCGCCAAACTATAACTTAAGCGGTGGACCACTTAAATGGGGGCAGGCCACGTTCCCATTTTTTCAAGGCCGGTGCAGGCGGCCACCGGTCAGTGGCCGGTTGACGCCGGTTGTTGCCGGCAGACTTATCGGTAAACCGTAAAGAGAGCGCACGGCAAGAAAACCAAAGGCCTGGGATTCCAGCACGTCGCCTTGCCAACCCACGGATTCCACCGGCTCCACGGATGTCCGCAAAACCTCTCGCAAGGCCGTCATCAGGGTTTTGTTGTATCTGCCGCCACCGCAGACCAGCCATCGCTTCGGCTGGGTGGTGAAAAAAACCCGCGTCTTGGCCACGGCTTTCGCCGTCAATGCCGTCAGCGTCGCCGCCCCGTCGGCCGGGGAAAGAGCTGATAACCGGGCAAGAGAAAAATCATCCCGGTCCAAGGACTTGGGCGGCGGACGGTGGAAATAGGCATGCTCCAGCAATTCGCCCAGAATATCCTTGTCCACCCGCCCGCCAAGAGCCAGACGGCCGCCCTCGTCCATCGGGCGGTGTATGGTTTTGGCGGTCCAATCGTCGATGAGGGCGTTTCCAGGACCGGTGTCAAAGGCTACAAGTTCCCCTTTCTTGCCGATCCAGGTGACGTTGCCGACACCGCCCAGGTTGAGGACGGCGAGGGGCTTTTCAAGGTCTCCGGAGAGGGCGGCATGGAACAGCGGCGCCAGCGGCGCGCCCTCGCCCCCGGCGGCGATGTCGCGGCCGCGAAAGTCGTCGACGACTGGAATTCCGGTCTGGCACGCCAGCAGGGCCCCGTCGCCGATCTGTCGGCTGATGCCGGCCCGGGGCCGATGGAGAACGGTATGGCCGTGAAAACCGATGACATCGATATCCGCCGCCGCGATACCGTTGCCGGTCAACAGGGTGCGCACCACCTCGGCGTGCTTGAGGGTCAAACGGTGGGCGACGTCCGCGTCTCCATCGCTTCCCAGCAGGCTCCGAATGGATTCCCTGAGGCCGGGATCGTAAGCCACGGTGGCCGCCGGGCCGGTATTTCGCACCCCTTCGCCATCGGTTTCGATGATTGCCGCGTCGATGCCATCCAGCGACGTTCCGCTCATCAGTCCCAGGGCGGTCAGTGGTTGTTGTCTCGTCATGTTTTCCTACTTTGAGCTAGCCGCGTTGTCGGGGCTCTGCGATTGTGGTAATTACCCGCCGTCTCGGCAAGCGCCGGGCAGGAACCACGCCAAGGATACATCGCCGATGACCACTTACCGTTCGGATTTTATTCGCATTGTTGCCGAACGCGGTTTCCTGCACCAGTGCACGGATATGGAAGCCCTTGACGCCCTTGCCTCGAAAAGTCCGGTCACCGCCTATATCGGCTTTGATTGCACGGCGCCGAGCCTGCACGCCGGCAGTCTGGTTTCGATCATGCTGTTGCGTTGGTTGCAAAAAACCGGCCACAAGCCGATCGTCCTGATGGGCGGCGGCACCACCAAGGTCGGCGACCCCTCGGGCAAGGACAAAACCCGCAAGCTTCTCGACGACGACGGTATCGCCGCCAACATGGTCGGCATCAAGGATGTCTTTAAAGCCTTTCTCGATTTCGGAGGCGGCCCGACCGGCGCCCTCATGGTCAACAATGCCGATTGGCTGGACGGCTTACAATATATTCCGTTCCTGCGCGATTACGGGCGGCATTTCTCGATCAACCGCATGCTTGGATTCGACAGTGTGAAGCTGCGCCTTGACCGGCAGCAGCCACTGACCTTTCTCGAATTCAATTACATGATCCTTCAGGCTTATGATTTCCTGGAGCTGGCGCGCCGTCACGACTGCGTCTTGCAAATGGGCGGCTCGGACCAGTGGGGCAATATCGTCGGCGGCGTCGAGTTGGCCCGCCGCCTGGACGGCCGCGCGCTTTACGGCCTGACGACCCCGCTCTTGGAAACCGCTTCCGGCGCCAAGATGGGCAAGACGGCGGCCGGCGCTGTATGGCTCAACAAGGGTATGCTTTCGCCTTACGACTATTGGCAATACTGGCGCAATACCGAGGACGCCGATGTCAGCGGGTTTCTGCGCCTGTTCACCGATTTGCCTATTGCCGAGATCACCCGCCTGGAAGCCCTGGAAGGGGAAGAGTGCAACGAGGCCAAAAAAATTCTTGCCAACGAAGCGACGAAGCTTTGCCATGGAGAAACCGTCGTCGGGGATGTCGCCGCCAGCGCGGCAAGTGTTTTTGAGAATGGCGGCGTTGGCGCTATTGATACCGGCGGCAAACCCGATGGCGCCGGATTGCCGGTTATCGATATCGCGCGGGGAGACCTAGAAGGCGGCATTCCGGCTTTTGAACTGTTGACGCGCGCCGGCCTTGCCGCTTCCAACAGTGAGTCCAGGCGTTTGATCAAGGGTGGCGGCGGCCGTCTCAACGGTGTCGTCATCGGCAATGAATTGCAGTCCGTGAGCATGGACGACATGGGCGATGAAGGGCTTATCAAGCTTTCCGCCGGCAAGAAGCGGCACGCCGTGGTCCGCGCGGTTTAACCTTTTGCGGTTCGGCCACCGCCTTGACCGCCTGAATTCCGGTCGCCCTCGTTGGAATGCCTATGGGCGAAATCATGGGAGAGGAACGAGGTATCGTTGAAGGAGGCGCCGACGCTGGTGTTGGCCTCCTCCACGGCCGTCGGGTCGACAACGGCCACGTTGCGCGCACCGGCGGCCATACGGCCGCTTGCTACGGCCGCGGTCGTTGTTGGCGCTACTTTGACGACCTGGGTCATGTCTGCCCCAAACCTAAGCACCCATGGAAGTAATGAGCGTGGACTTATCGTCAATTTAATTCACTACTTTTTAATATAGACCATTTCGCATCCAAACCTAATATGCGCGGAGGCGGCTGGATAAACTTGGGCGTGACAAAAAACTTCCGCCTTTTGCCGGCGTACTAGACGCCGTCTTTCCGTGGTGCCATATTCACCTCCACCTATGAGAAAGTTAACCTCACCACAGCAATGACTAGGCCGGATGGGAGCGCCATGTATACCGGGACTCGTCTCTACACTTGGCTCAGGGGCGAATGGGTCGGCGTCGACGAGTTCGGCAACCGCTATTATCAGAACAGGAAAAGGCGCCTGCACGGGCGGGTGCGGCGCTGGGTCATGTTCAAAGGTTCGTGCGAGGCTTCCAAGGTGCCGCCTGAGTGGCATGCCTGGCTTCATCACACCTGCGTGGCGCCGCTCAATGAAAGCGCCGCCCAGGCCAGGCCGTGGCAAAGAGGTCACCGGCCCAACATGACGGGCACGGCGGAAGCTTATTTGCCGAAGGGGCATGATTTCAAAGGTGGCCGCCGCGTCGCCGCAACGGGCGACTATCAAGCCTGGATTCCGCGCTAGGATTTAAGCGATGACCACTAACGGCAAGGAAATCATCGTTGGTGGGGCCGCCATGGCCGGCCTTTTCTTGTTGTTCGCCTTGAGTTCCGGCGGCGGTAAAGTATCGGCCGATGGCGGCGGCGATTATTCCGTGCTCGCTACCTTTAACCGCATCGACGGTCTTTTTGAAGGTGACGACGTTCGCATGGGCGGCGTTCGCATCGGCACTGTCGTGGGCTTGTCTCTTGACGAAAACTTCCGGGCGGTGGTCAACCTGAGAATCTCCGATGATGTCAAACTGCCGACCGATACCTCGGCGGCCATTCATACCGACGGCCTGTTTGGGAACAAATACATCGTCTTGGAACCTGGCGGCGAGGAGGCGTTCTTTCAGCCGGGAGAAACCATCACTTTCACCCAGGACTCCATGATCGTCGGCGAGCTTCTGGAATTGATCATCAGCCAGGGCAAGGCGTGGAAGAAAGAGCGGCGAGAAAAAACCGGGAGCAATCCCCCGGCGGCTGTGGAAAAATAGTGAACAGGGCAGGAAGCGATGTTGCTAGAGGGGAGCGTTAATCATGGGTAAACACGCCATCGAAACGGTAATGGGCGCCGTTGTTCTCATGGTTGCCGGGGTATTTGTTTACTTTGCCTACTCCATGGCCGGGGTGAAGGCCGTCCAGGGGTATCAGGTCACGGCCTTGTTTTACAAGATCGGCGGCCTCAAGACAGGCAGCGATGTCCGCGTCAACGGCATCAAGGTTGGTAACGTCATCGAACTCGGTCTCGATTCTGAGACCTACGATGCCGTGGTCACGGTGT
>DASCPW010000066.1:0-49635 GCA_036012725.1 Rhodospirillales bacterium | reverse complement strand
CGGCGCATTTTTCGCGCCAATTAAGCTATTGAACACATCGGAGCCAGGATATGGTAGCCTACAAACGTATCAAACAGGAAAAAATATCCGATGTTGTAGCCATCCAGCTGGAGAAGCTCGTAATCCAGGGGGTGTTGGTGCCTGGTGAGCGGCTGCTGTCCGAACGCGATCTCGCCCAGCAGATGGATGTTTCCCGTCCGTCCCTGCGCGAAGCTCTGCAAAAGCTCGAGAAAAAGGGGCTATTGGAGACAAAACATGGAGGGGGGACATATGTTTGCAATTTCCTTGCTCCGTCGCTGACCGATCCCCTGGCGGCTCTCTTTCAAAACGCTCCAAGCACCGCCCAGGATTTTCTTGAGTTTCGCACTTTCCTCGATGGCACATCCGCTTACTTCGCGGCGCTAAGGGCGACAGATGTGGATCGGGAGTTGCTGACCGTCTGCATCGAGGCCATGGAGAAGGCCCATGGGACCGAGGACCCTACTCGGGAAGCTGACGTCGATGCCGATTTCCATATGGCCATTGCTGAGGCAAGCCATAACGTGGTGCTTCTTCACGTCTCACGCAGTCTCTTCACCCTGCTGCGCAAGGGCGTTTTCTTCAATCGAATGCAGCTCTACACCCACCCCGGTTCGCGGGACTTGTTGCTCAAGCAACACTGTGCAATCTACAGACCCATCATGGACGGAGACTCGGATAAGGCCAGGGACGCGGCGGCCAGCCACTTGCGTTACGTAAAAGAGGTGACCCAAGATATGGGCCACGAAGAAGCCCGTACAGAAGTCTCATATCGCCGTCTTGAGCGCTATCGTAAGCGCTTGAGTGCGGCAAATAAACGTAGGGAGCGGAAAGCTTCCTGATCTTATTTAGGAATATGACGCAATTAAGGGAGCACATCGATATGACTGATCGGGACTACCCGGAGAAACCGGGAGCGGTCTATTTTTTCGGCACCTGCTTGGTCGATCTGTTCTATCCTCGGGCCGGCATGGCCGGGATGGAGCTGTTGCAGCGCCAGGGGATCAAGATGATCTTTCCGCAGGGCCAGAGCTGCTGCGGCCAGCCGGCCTTCAACAACGGCCACAGGGACGAGGCCCGGGCCGTGGCAGCGGCGCAGATCAAGCTATTCCCTAAGGATATCCCGGTGGTGCTGCCGTCCGGGTCTTGCGCCGGAATGATGCGTAGGCATTATCCTTACCTGTTCGAAGGCTACCCCGAGGAAGCAACTGCGAAGGCCCTGGCCGAGCGCGTTTTCGAATTAACCGAGTTCCTTGTTCACGTGGCCGGCGTTGCCCTGGAGGACAGGGGCGATCCTATCCGGGTGACTTGGCACGGCTCCTGCCATTCGCAACGCGAGATGGGAATCCGCGATGAGCCAAAAACACTGCTCCGCCAATTGGCCAAAGTCGAACTCGTGGAACTTCAGCGGGAAAAGGAATGTTGTGGTTTTGGCGGCACCTTCAGCGTCAAGCAGCCCGACGTCTCCGCTGCTATGGTCACCGACAAGGCCGCCGATATCGAGCAGAGCGGGGCCGAAAAAATCGTGTCCGGCGATTGCGGCTGTCTGATGAACATTACCGGTGCCCTTGGCAAGAAAGGAAGCGCGGTTTTGGGACGGCACATCGCCGAATTTCTTTTGGAGCGGACCGATGACGGGCGCTGAAGGTTGTTTCCGGGAGCGCGCCGGAACGGCGTTGAAAGACACGCAACTGCGGGCCAACTTCCGCCGTGCCATGGATGGCCTGATGGACAAGCGGGCGGAACAGTTCTCCGATGTCAACGAGTGGGAGCGGCTACGGGGCCTGGGCGAATCGATCCGCCGCCGGGCCCTCGCCAGGCTTCCCGACCTGTTGGAGCAATTGGAACGCAACTGCACGGCCAACGGCATCTCCGTCCACTGGGCCGAGACCGTCGAGCAGGCCAACGAAACCGTTCTCGAAATTCTGCAGCGGCGGGGCGCCAAGCGGGTGGTCAAGGGAAAGTCCATGGTCTCCGAGGAGATGCACCTCAACGACTACCTGGGCCGGCATGGAATCACCGCGCTTGAGGCCGACCTTGGCGAATACATCGTCCAGATGGCCGGGGAAACGCCGTCGCACCTCATCATGCCGGCGATCCACAAGAACCGGGGCCAGATCGCCCGGTTGTTCAAGGACAACATCGAGAATTACGACTACACCGAGGATCCGGTCGAAATGACGGCAGTGGCGCGGTCCCAGCTGCGCCGCGAGTTCCAGGACGCCGATGCCGGTCTGTCGGGGGTCAACTTCGCGGTCGCTGAGACCGGGACCCTTTGTCTGGTCGAAAACGAGGGCAACGGGCGCATGGTGACCACCGTGCCGCCGGTCCATATCGCGGTGACTGGGATTGAGAAGGTGGTCGAGAAGCTGGAAGACGTGCCGCCGCTGCTATCACTGCTGACCCGCTCGGCCACCGGCCAGCCGATCACCACCTATTTTAACATGATTACCTCGCCCCGCAAGGAAGGCGAAAGGGACGGCCCCGAGGAGGTCCACCTGATCCTGCTCGACAACGGCCGTAGCCGAATCCATGCCGACGCTGAGACCCGGCGGACCCTGCAATGCATCCGCTGCGGGGCCTGCATGAACCACTGCCCGGTCTACACCCGGGTCGGCGGCCATGCCTACGGCGGGGTCTATCCAGGGCCGATCGGCAAGATCCTCACCCCGCAGATCGAGGGCATGCGGGTCTTCGGCGACCTGCCAGAGGCGTCGTCGCTCTGCAACGCCTGCGTCGAGGTCTGCCCGGTGAGAATCCCCATCGCTCAGGTTTTGGTCCGGTTGCGCGACGAAGCGGCGGGGCACTGCCCGCGGCCCACGGTCAAGGAAAGCGGGGCGAGGAAGTCGGTCATGGAGGACTTAGTCTGGACGGGATGGAAATGGATGCATCGGTCCCCGGCGGCCTATCGGATGATGACCGGGCTGTTAGCCAAGGCCGGCAACCTAGCGCCGTCCGGTGCGCCGCTGCTCAGGCAATGGACCTCGGCGCGGACCAAGCCTAGGTTCGCCGGCAAGACCCTGCACCAGATGGTGCGCGAGAAAGGACTGGCAGATGAGTAATGCGAGGGATGCTATCCTGGCCAAGTTAAGAGCCGGCGACGCCGCCGGCGAGGGGCCGGTTTCCGATTTCTCCGTCATTTACGGGAAAAGCTGGAGCAGGGAGGAAAAGATTGCCCGGTTGGAAAGCCTGATGGTGGCGGTTAACACCGAGTTTCACCGGACAACCGAGGCGGACTGGCCGGCGCTGGTCGCCCGACTGCTGGAAAAAAGGGCAATCCCATCCTTGTTGATCGGTACGGATAATCAGTTGATAGAACGCTTGCAGGACGAAGAAGGTAGTCCAGACCTGACCATTTACGACGGCCGTTACGAGGACAGAAAGGCCGAGGTCTTCGAAGCGCTCGCCGCCCTGACCACCACCCGTGGCGCCATCGCCGAGACCGGCAGCCTGATCCTCTGGCCCAATGAAGCCGAGCCCCGCCTGCTGTCCCTGGTCCCGCCACTACACATCGCCCTACTGGACGCCGACCGAATCTACGACACCTTATGGTGGACGCTGACGGAAGAGAACTGGCAGGACGGAATGCCGACCAACGTGGTGCTGATTTCGGGTCCCTCAAAGACCGCCGATATCGAACAGGAACTCACCTTTGGCGTCCACGGCCCCAAGGAACTCATCGTCCTGGTGATCGATGGATAACGCAAGCCGCAGAGGATCGAGAGATCAACGATTGTGCGCTGCCGAGTATCCCCGCGGAGCTATCGAGATGTGCGCCGAAGAGATCCGACCGGCTGATAGATCGGAAAGGACGCCAAGTTCGACGCCATTCGTTGTCCCGGTCCAAACCAGGTCAATGCTACGAGTATGATGGTTGGAAGGTATACGTGTTTAACTCCCCTGATCATCTGCCCGCACCCTATGACCGGCTGTACTCCAAGCTACGCTCCTTCATACCGGAAACGCGCCTGATCCGTGATCCGTTACGCACTCTCGCTTACGGAACCGACGCCAGCTTCTACCGGCTGGTGCCCAAGCTGGTGGTGATGGTGGAGACGGTGGACGAAGTCTCGCGTCTGCTTAGGTTTTCAGAGGACTGTGGAACACCCGTCACCTTCCGGGCCGCCGGGACCAGCCTGTCGGGCCAGGCGGTTACGGACTCGGTTCTCGCGGTTCTGGGCCGTGGTTGGGACCACTGCGAGATTGCCCAGAATGCCCATAAGGTCCGTCTGGGTCCGGGGGTAATCGGTGGCCAGGCCAACCGCCGCCTGGCCCCCTTTGGCCGCAAGATCGGCCCCGACCCGGCCTCCATCAATGCGGCCAAGATAGGCGGCATCGCCGCCAACAATGCCTCGGGAATGTGCTGCGGCACGGCCCAGAACAGCTACCGCACCCTGGATAGCATGAAGGTGATCCTGGCCGACGGGACCCTGCTGGACACTGGGGATACAGAGAGCCGGATGGCTTTCCGGCAAAGTCACGGAGCACTGCTTGACGGCCTCTCCGCCATGGCCCGTCAAATTCTGGACAACCCAGTGTTGGCTAAACGTGTCCGGGACAAGTTCAAGATCAAAAACACCACGGGCTACAGTCTCAATGCCCTGGTCGACTTCGAGGATCCTTTCGATATCCTCCAGCACTTGATGATCGGATCCGAAGGGACCCTGGGCTTCATTGCCGAAATCACCTACCACACGGTTCCGGAGTACGCCGACAAGGCCTCCTCCCTGCTGCTTTTCCCAGGCATAGCCGAAGCCTGCCAGGCGGCGACGGCCCTGAAACAAAGCCCTGTTTCGGCGGTCGAACTAATGGATCGGGCGGCTCTGCGCTCGGTTGAAAATAAGCCGGGCATGCCAAAGGCGATCCGGGATCTGGACAACGTTTCCTCAGCGCTTTTGGTGGAGATATGCTCGGCAGACAAACAGAGACTGAACGAGGATATCATAGCCGTACAAGAAGCGTTGAAGAAGATTAACATCGCCGGCCCCGTCGAATTCACCACCAATGCCGAAGAAGGTGCCCGGCTATGGAATATCCGCAAGGGTTTGTTCCCCTCTGTAGGGAGTGTCCGGCCCGTCGGAACCACGGTGATCATCGAGGATGTAGCCTTCCCTCTGTCCCGGCTGGCTGAAGCCACCCTGGAGCTCCAGGAGCTGTTCACAAGACACGGCTATGATGAAGCAATCATTTTCGGCCATGCACTGGAGGGGAACCTGCATTTTGTCTTTACCCAGGATTTCATGGATGCGGCCGAGGTGGCGCGTTATGCCCGCTTCATGGAAGACGTTTGTCTGATGGTGGTCGATGGCTATAGTGGATCGCTCAAGGCCGAGCACGGAACCGGACGCAACATGGCCCCCTTCGTCCAGATGGAATGGGGCGTCCAGGCCTATGGCCTGATGAAAGACATCAAGGCGCTTTTCGATCCCGAGGGGGTGCTCAATCCCGGGGGCATCCTCAACGAGGACGATCAGGTTCACCTGAAGAACTTGAAGACCCTGCCCGCCGCCGACGTTATCATCGATAAGTGCATCGAGTGCGGTTTCTGCGAACAGACCTGCCCGTCCAGAGATCTGACCCTGACGCCTCGCCAGCGCATCGTCGGTTGGCGGGAAATTTCTCGTCTTTCGGACGATGGCCAAGCCCAGGCTCTGAGCAACCTTTACGACTACCAAGGTATTGACACCTGCGCCGCCTGCGGCCTCTGCGCCACCGTATGTCCTGTGGGGATCGAGACTGGAGCGTTAACCAAGGTGCTCCGTGGCCGCCGCATGAAGGAGACCGGACGTCGACTCGGCGACTGGACCGCGGACCATTACGGACTGGCCATGGATATCACGAGCATGGGGCTTAAGGCGGCCGGTCTAGCGCGCAGCATAATCGGCGCCAGTGGTTTGGAAGGACTGACAAGGAATCTCCATAACGTCTCTGGCCGCCGTTTTCCGATAGCGCCTACAACACTGCCCTGCGCAGCCAAGCCACCTCCCCTACCTACAGAGGCAGACGGCGGCGACCAACCCATCGTGGTCTATGCGCCCAGTTGCGCCGCACGCACCATGGGACCGGCGGTCAACGATCCCGACCGGCGTCCTCTGCCAGAAGTCGTCTGCTCGGTGCTGGAGAAGGCCGGCTACCAGGTAATCGTCCCCCAGGAACTGAAAGAGCTCTGTTGCGGACAGCCCTTTGAAAGCAAGGGGCTGTCCGATCTTGCTGATCGCAAGGCGGCGGAAATGGAGGCGGCGCTCCGAACCGTTAGTCTGGATGGGACCTATCCCATTCTCCTGGACACCAGCCCCTGTGCTTTCCGCCTGGGGAATTTCGTTAAAGACCGGCTTCCCGTCCACGACTTGGCGAGTTTCCTGGCCGAACATGTCCTGAGTCGTCTGAAGGTGACCCAGTGCAGGGAGCCGGTGGCGCTACACGTCACATGTTCGACCCGCAAGATGGGGCTTGAAGCCAAGCTCCGCACAATCGCCGAGGCCTGTACTTCGGAGGTGGTGATCCCCGACGGTATGGCCTGCTGCGGATTCGCCGGAGATAAGGGTTTTACCACACCAGAACTCAACGAGAGCGCCTTAGCTCAACTGAAGCCGACACTGGGGGGCAAGATCCGCGAGGGCTATTCGACCAGCCGCACCTGCGAGATCGGGCTTTCGCGACACGGGGGTATTCCCTATCGATCCATCGTCTATCTACTGGACCGTTGCAGCTTGCCGGAAACCTGAGACTTCATGAATGTCCTGATAGAGGTTCTGGTTCCTGTTTTCGCTATCATTCTGGCGGGCTACCTGGGGGGAAGGTATCTCAATGTCTTGGGTAGTGACAGTAGCCGGGCGTTAAACGGCTTCGTTTTCTACTTCGCCTTGCCGCCGTTGCTATTTGCTGCCCTAGCCAGGGTTGATCCAGGGAGCTTCTTCCACGGTGCCTTCATCGCGGCCTTTCTGGGGGGGCAAGCCCTGGTTTTCATTCCTGCTTTGGCACTAGGTCTGTTTTTTTTCCGAAAGGGTATGGCGAACGGAGCTCTATTCGCCATGGCCAGCTCCTATGGCAATACCGGCCATCTAGGCATTCCACTTTCCATGTTTGCCTTCGGCGATTCAGCGGTATTGCCAGCGATCATCGCTACTGTTCTGACCAGCACGGTCGTCGTAGCCATCGTCATGACTATGATCGAGGTCGAGGCTTCCGATGCGCGTGGCTCTGCTGCCCTGGCGGGGCACGTGATACGAAATTTGTTCCGCAACCCCTTGCTCGTGGCGCCGGCTGCGGGAGCCGTCTGGGCGGCTTTCAACCAGCCTTTACCAGAACCGTTAGGCAACTTTTGCGACCTGATGGGCAAGGCCGCCGGGCCCTGTGCGCTCTTCGCTCTGGGTCTCTTCCTTTCAACCCAGCGAACTCGCCCTGCCTGGGGAGAAGTAGGCCTGATGAGCCTCTTCAAGCTTGGCATCCAGCCGGCGGCAACCTATTGGCTGGCCTTCCAGGTTTTCGAATTGGAGCCTCTTTGGGCAGGTGTTTGCGTTGTGACCTCGGCGCTGCCGTCCGGTGTCGGACTGTTCATCGTTGCCCAACAGTATGGGCGCTACGAGGAGCTCTCTTCCGCAGCAATCCTGACAAGCACTCTGATTTCTATCATTACCCTATCTGTATTGTTGCCAAACCTGGTGCCCTAGTCCCCGTATTTGCGCCCGCATCCTGCCAGATCGACGCAAAGAACCGTTAAATCCGGTCCATGGCGCCGCACCGGTCGCAAAATCCTCCAAAACAGGAAAACAAATCGTTAGAACCAGCCGGCGCGTCACACTGGGAAGGTAGTAAACGTTTTTACACAGCCTAGATCCGAGGCGGACGTCTCAGCATTTGTTTTATTTGGCCGTCCAGCCGCCATCCATGGAAACTGCGGTGCCGTTCATGCTTGATCCAGACTTGGAACAAAGGAAGATGGACAAGTCTGCTACCTGTTCGACGGTGACGAACTCCTGGTTGGGTGGCCGCCCCCCTTATGCCATGGATCCAGATGCACAGTTTCTCTAACTAAACATTTGGATCCGGTTAAGGGGGGCAGATCAGGCGGCGGGCGTATCTTCAATAGCGCCTGGCGCCGACGAAGATGGCGGTGATTTCCTCTTCGCCCAGGTCCTTGCAGGCCTGGAGCCGGTGTTTGCCGGTCACCAGGACCAACCGGCCCTTGCCCTGGCGCACCTGGATCGGAGTTTTCTGACCCTGTTCGAGGATGCTTTCGGCGATTTCCGCGACCGTCTCGGGATTGACACCGTCGCGGTGCTTTTGAGGAATATAAATCTCTTTAATCGATACCCTGACTTCTTCCATGCTTCACCTAGATTATTCTTAAATTATTCAATGGTTCTTCCGCCATTCCCAAGGTGGCGTGAACTGCATGCCCCACAGCCTCTTGTTCGCCTGTTTGGCGGTGGTCTCCTCGGCGGTATATTTCTTCGACAAGCGGCGCTCGCCGAGCGCCCAGCCTTCGCGGACCATCCGGGCGTTCAAGTCTTCGCCGTTGACATGGCAGATGGCCAGCAAGCGGCGATGTTGATCGCGGTTGTCGCCTTTGCAAAAGACCCGTTTGCCTCTCACCAGGTCAAGGAGAAAACCGGCGGCGAACCGGCTGCATAGGAACCCCCGGCCGCTTGGGTGCTTGCATGCTTGTTTGAGTTCCGGCGCGTCAATAGCGAGCAGGCGGACGGGGGTGCCGCCGTGACACCGTCCGCCTTAGCGCTTACCATTGACGGAAAGAGTGTTTCCGTCAATCACGCAAACAGGGCCGGTGGCATCGGCGAGAGACCGGAGCGCCGCCATGACAACCAGCAAGGCGCCAGTGGCGGCGATCGTTACTCTCCATTGGCGCCGGACGAGCATCTTAAAGACGTTACACCCAGGCGGTGAAAAGAGAAACCCCGGCGCTCACAAGAGGTCTTGCCACCTTGGGATTTCGTTCCTTGACCGGCCGCGAAGGGGTTTACCGGCAAGACTCGAAAAGCGCCAAGAATTTGCTGAAAGCATTTGTGTCTTGCTGTCTTTGTGGTGAAAATCCAATCACTGACAGAAGCAAGGAGTAAGGAAAAAAATGCCAACCAATCAGCAACCGGTTTTGCCGGCGCTTGACCCGCGATCGGTGCCCGAACGGACGGGTTCGTTCTACCCCAGGGCCTTCCGCGGCCCCGCCGATGAACGTATCAGGCAAGCCTTGGGTGATGCCCTGGGCCTTGCCCAATTCGGGGTAAACCTGGTGCGCCTGCCGCCCGGAGCCGCCTCGGCGCTGCGCCACTGGCATGACCAGGAAGACGAATTCGTTTACGTGCTAGAAGGCGAAGCGACCCTGATCACCGACGCCGGCCAGCAGGTTCTTGGACCCGGAATGGCCGCCGGCTTTCCGGCCGGCGTGGAGGATGGGCACCACTTGATCAATCACGGCGCCGGGACGGCGGTCTATCTGGAGGTCGGCAGCCGCGTCCCCGCCGAGGCCGTCACCTATTCCGACGTCGATCTGAAAATGCAAAGAAAATCGGGGCAGCGCTCCTATAAACACAAAAACGGCCAATCTTATTGACGGCCCGTCAAACGGACTGGAAGAGCGCCAATGGACGCTGGCGACGAAAAGATCGACCTTTACCCGCCGATCAAGCCTTTCGAACAGGGCTATCTGGAGCTTGACGGCGGTCACCGGATGTACTGGGAGCAGTCTGGCGACGAGCATGGCCTTCCCGTCCTTTTCCTGCACGGTGGCCCCGGCGTCGGGGCGCGCCCGGTGCATCGGCGTTTCTTCGACCCCCGCCACTACCGCGTCATCATCTTCGACCAGCGCGGCGCCGGCCGTTCCAAGCCTTACGCGGAGCTTGCCGGCAACACCACCCGGCACCTGCTTGACGACATGGAGAGCTTACGACGTCACCTGGACGTCGATCGTTGGCTGATTTTCGGCGGCTCATGGGGTGCCACCTTGGCGCTGGCCTACGGGGTGGAGCAAGCTGGGCGGTGTCTGGGCTTCGTGCTGCGCGGCGTTTTTCTTGGCCGGCAACGGGAAATCGACTGGTTCATGACCGGCATGGGGGCCGTTTTTCCGGAAGCCTGGCGCGCCTTTTCGGAGTTTTTGCCGGCCGGCGAACGGAATAATTTGCTGGCCAGCTATCACCGGCGCCTGAACGATGCCGATCCCGGGGTACATCTTCCGGCGGCGGCCTGGAGCGCCTATGAAAACGCCGCCTCGGCCCTGTTGCCGAAACCGCCGGCCGGGACAGCGAACGGCGGGCCCGGCGCCGCTCTCTCCCTGGCCCGCCTCGAGGCCCATTATTTTAAGCACGGAATGTTTCTCGACGACGATTATCTTCTCGCCAACCTGGGCAAATTCCGCCACCTCCCCGCCGTCATCGTCCAGGGACGTTATGATATGATTTGTCCTGTCATCAGCGCCGACGAACTGGCTCGCGGCTGGCCCCGGGCCGAGTACGTGATCGTCCCCGATGCCGGTCATTCGGCCATGGAGCCGGGAATCCGGCGGGCCCTGGTCTGGGCTACGGAAAAATTCAAAAGCCTGGTTTAGGGCCGGCCTTTAAATTGATAAAAATCGGCGCCGGCCCGCCGCCGGTACGCTCCGGCCGCCAATTTCCTTGTAACTTCGCCTCTTTACCGTAAAATGCGGGTTTTCCAGTGAATATTTTCGGAGACGTTTCGGTGACAAGGTGGTTACAAGTTTCAATCGCGGTTATTTTCGCCCTGGGGTTGGGTTTTGCCGCCGGCGCGGCGCGCGCCGACGATCCGGCGTTTATCTCCTTTGGGGTCGGCGCCTATGACTTTAACAAGCGCCGCGAGGAGGGTGCCGAGTTCAGATTGGAATACCGCTCCGACTACAAGGTTCCCTATGTCCAGTTCAAGCCTTTCGCCGCCGTCGCCGGGACCACGACGAGCCAATACTTTTTCTCCGCCGGCGTCTTGTGGGATCTGTTCTTCGGCGACCGCATCGTCGTCACGCCCAGCTTCGCGCCCGGTTACTACACCGGCGGCGATAGGGATGATGGTGGTCTGGACCTAGACCATCCCTTTGAGTTTCGCTCACAACTGGAGGTCGCCTACCGCTTTGACAACCGCTCAAGGCTCGGTCTCGCCATTTCCCATTATTCCAACGCCAGCCTTGGCGACAAAAATCCGGGAACGGAAACGGCGATGGTATATTACTCTCTCCCCATCACCACCTTTATCGGCGATTGACGGCGCGCCGACCGCGCCCGTAGCTCAGTAGGATAGAGCACCAGATTCCTAATCTGGGGGTCACAGGTTCGAATCCTGTCGGGCGCACCAACTCAGCCATTCACCTACATTAACTGAGGTGCAAATTGGCAAACACAGTTGAACTAATATCAAACAAATTGGTCATTGAGCAAGTATCTGCATCGCCGTTTTGGCGAATGCGTTTCAAAGTGAATGGGAAGTGGAAAAGCAAAACTACTAAGAAGACAGATCAGTCAGAGGCTGAAGTGTTTGCTAGGGGTGAATTTACAGAATTTGAGTTGTTGGAAAAACATGGGATTTTCAAAGAAGTTAGCACCACCGTCAGCGACGGATTCAAGTGTTCTCGGCGAGGACCTCGGTACGCGCGATCTTGATCAGCTCGTCCATCTTGCCGCACAGTTGCTTTTCGTCAATGGCGATGCCGTTATCGGTGAAATCCTTCATCACCTTGCGGACAACGTCTTCGGGCCCCGGTTCGTCCATGTCCGACGCGACGACGTCCATGGCGTAGGCTTCGGCTGCATCGCCGCTCAAGCCCAGGTTCTCGGCGGCCCATAAGCCCAGGAGTTTGTTGCGGCGCGCCTCGGCCTTGAATTCGAGTTCGAATTTGATGGCCTGGTCCATTTCTTGGGCCCTGCTGCGTTTGTCGACAACCATATTATTTTTTCCCCTTGAGTTTTCCCATCTTGGCGGCGCCACCTTGTCCCTGGAAAAAATTAAACCGCCCCGCCGGCGATAGCAAGAAATGGCGGCTGGGAAAATCCTGCTCCGCCGTCAATCGCCGCCGCCGGCCTTGAAGTGGAATTCGGGCCCGGCGCCGGCGGCGGATGGCCAGCGCGCGCTCACTGTCTTCAACCGGGTATAGAAGCGCACCCCTTCCATGCCGTGCATGTGGTGGTCGCCGAACAGCGAACGTTTCCAGCCGCCGAAGCTGAAATAAGCGACGGGAACCGGGATCGGCACGTTGATCCCGACCATGCCGGTATCGGCCCGGCTGGCGAAGTCACTGGCCGCGCCGCCGTCACCGGTGAAGATGGCGCCGCCGTTGCCGTACTGGTGGCCGTTGATCAAGCCGATGGCGGCCTCGTAGTCGCGGACGCGGACTATCGACAGCACGGGGCCGAAGATCTCGTCTCTGTAAATGTTCATCTCCGGGGTGACCCGGTCGAACAGGCAGCCGCCCAGGAAAAAGCCGTTCTCGTAACCTTGCAAGGAGAGCTCGCGGCCATCGACCAGCAACTCGGCGCCGGCAACGATGCCTGCCTCGATGGCGGCCAAAATCCGCTCCTTGCCTTGCCGGCTGATGATCGGCCCCATTTCTGCAGCGGCATCGGTATAGGGAGCGACCTTTAGCGCCCGCACTCGTGGCGCCAGCTTTTTGACAAGTTTGTCGGCGGTTCCATCGCCCACCGCCACCGCCACCGAAACCGCCATGCAGCGCTCGCCGGCCGAGCCGTAACCGGCGCCGATCAAGGCATCGGCCGTTTGCTCCATATCAGCGTCCGGCATCACCAGCAGATGGTTCTTGGCCCCGCAAAGCGCCTGTACCCTTTTGCCGTTGGCGGCGCCGGTTTGGTAGATATTTTGGCCGACGGCGGTCGAGCCGACGAAGCTGACGGCGCCGATCTCGGGCGCGGCGAGGATGGCATCGACGGCTTCCTTGTCGCCACCCAAGACATTCAGCACACCCTCGGGCAGGCCGGCCTCGATGGCCAGTTCGGCGAGCCTGAGCGCCACCGAGGGGTTCTTTTCCGAAGGCTTGAGCAAGAATGCGTTGCCGCAGGCGATGGCCACCGGATACATCCACATGGGCACCATGGCCGGAAAATTAAACGGCGTGATCCCGGCGCAAACGCCGATCGGCTGGCGCAGGCTGTAGCAGTCGATGCCGGTGGCGACGTTTTGCGAATACTCGCCCTTAAGCAGATGGGGAATGCCACAGGCGAACTCCACAACCTCTATGCCGCGGGCGATCTCGCCCTCGGCGTCGGCCAAGGTCTTGCCATGCTCGGACGACACTATCTCCGCCAGCGCTACCGTCTCGTTGATCACCAGGTCGCGGAATTTGAACATCACCCGGGCCCGTTTTGCCGCTGGCGTCGCCGCCCATCCCGGCGCCGCCTGCGCCGCCGACAGGATGGCCTGGGCAACCTTGTCGGCCGAAGCCAGCGGCGTCCTCGCCGTAACCTCGCCGGTCGCCGGATTGAAGACATCCGCGAAGCGGCCGCTCGTTCCGGCGACCCGCTTGCCGTCGATGAAGTGATAAAGCTCGGATGGCATCTTGCTTGATTCCCTTAAAATGGTATCCAGGTCTGCTTCTTGCCGTAGTGCAGATATCCGACGTTGACGCCCAATCTGAGCCCGACCCCGGTGCGGATGGGTGCCAGGATCAATTCGCCGGTCTGCTGGTAATTGACGCCGAAACCGGCGGCGATATAGAGGCTTCCGTCGACGCCCGGGATGCGCTGGTAAAGCTCGTCGGTTTTGCTCATGTGATAGATTAGCGTAAAGACCTTGGAGGCATTGCCGCCGATGTCGAAGCCGACGGTCGGCCCCTGCCAGAAAATATCCCGGGTTTCACCGTTCTTGCGGTTGAGCTTGCCCCTGCCGTAGCGCAGGCCGACCACGAAAGCGCCGCTGGCTTCCTCGCCGGTGATGTACCCGTTGGGCCACCCGTGCTCCTTGAAGGTTTTTTGCATGACCTCGGCCAGGCCCTTGGTCGTTCCCCCGAAAAAGGTTTCGGCCTTCTTGAGGATCGTTCCCATGTCATAGGTATCGTCCTCGGCGGCCATGGCGGGGCCGCTGAAAACAAGCAACAAGACGGCGGCCAGCAGGAGGCGCGGGCGGGGCTTCATGGGAAATTCTCCTAAAACAAATCCTTAAATAGTGACCCGAGGTTAGCACAAAACTCGTGCCGCCGAACCGGCTAATGTGGCGGCAGCAAGATTTTCCGCGCATGCAATGGCGCCGATCCTGTATCAATAACCTCAAAGGAGTTTTGAAAATGCTGATTGGCGTTCCCAAGGAAATCAAAATCCATGAATACCGGGGTCGGCATGACGCCGGCCAGCATCCATGAAACCCTCGTCCATGGCCATCAGGCCATCGTCGAGACGGGTGCCGCCGCCGGCATCGGCTGTTCGGACGCCGACTACCTGGCCGCCGGCGCCGCTATCGCTGGGGACGCCGGCGAAGTCTTCGCCAAGGCCGAGTTGATCGTCAGGGTCAAAGAGCCGCAAGCGGCGGAGCGCCGGATGCTCAGGCCCGGGCAGGTTCTCTTCACCTATCTCCATCTCGCCCCCGACCCGGAACAGACCAGGGGCCTGATCGACAGCGGCGCCGTTTGCATCGCCTATGAAACCGTCACCGATCAACTGGGCGGGCTGCCGCTGTTGGCGCCCATGTCGCAGGTCGCCGGGCGAATGTCCATATAGGCCGGCGCCCATTGCCTGGAGAGAGAAAACGGCGGCAAGGGGATTTTATTGGGCGGCGTCCCCGGCGTGCCGGCGGCCAATGTCGTCGTCATCGACGGCGGCGTCGTCGGTGAGAACGCCATCTACATGGGTCTCGGCATGGCTGCCCATGTCACCATTCTCGACCGTGACATCGACACCCTGCGCCGTTTGGCCCGCCACTTCGGTCCGGCCTTGACCACCGTCTATTCGACCAGGAAGGTGCTCGCCGACTATGTGGTCCCGGCCGATCTCGTCATCGGCGCGGTGCTGGTGGCGGGACACGAGGCGCCGAAATTGATAAGCGCCGAAATGATCGCAAAAATGGCTCCGGGCTCGGTGCTGGTCGATGTCGCCATCGACCAGGGAGGCTGTTCGGAAACCTCCCGCCCGACGACCCACGCCGCGCCCACTTACATCGTCGACGGGGTTGTTCATTATTGCGTCGCCAACATGCCGGGCGCGGTGCCGCGCACCTCCACTTTCGCGCTCAACAACGTCACCTTGCCTTACATCCTGGCGCTTGCCGACAAAGGCTACAGGCAGGCGCTGATCAACAGCCCGCACTTCCGCGACGGCCTCAACGTCTGCACCGGCAAGGTCACCAACAAGGCCGTCGCCGATGATTTGGGCCATGACCATAGCGACCAGCTGACGGCGCTTTCCGCCTAGAGCGTCTATTTGGAGATCAGTCTTGCAAGCGGAAGGAGATGGGAATGTCGACGGGCGCGGTCACCGCGGTTCCGGCACGCCGGGCCGGCTGGAACCGCCATTTCCTGAACGCCTTGACGGCGGCCCTGTCGAGAATGGAATGACCGCTGCTCTCATGAACGTCGATCGACAGCGGCAGGCCGTCGGCGCCGACCACGACGCGCAAGATGACGCGCCCCTCTATGCCCCGCCGCCGCGCCGTTCTCGGGTAACGGGGCAAGGGATTCCTCGCCGATCCCATCTGGAACTTAGGCCCATCCAGATATCCTTCGCGGCCCACTCCGGCGGTTGAAGCATCAAGCTTGCCGCGCGCCGTCGTCGCCGACAGGTTGACGGTTTTCACCCCGCCGGTGGCCGGCTGGGAGATGGATTCGAGGGCCGCCGGTTGCGCCTTTGGTGGTGAAGGCTTGGTGGGCGCGGGTTGGGAGGTGGATTGAAGAGCCGCCGTTTGCTCCACCGGCGGGTCTCCGCTTGGCTTTTTTTCAGCGGCTGGTTTCTCGGTCGGCCTGTTGGAGGTATCCGGCGGCGGGGCCGAGGGTGGCGGTTGAGCTTGCCGCTCGACGGGGACGGGCTGCATCACCCCTTGTTCCCTGCTCTTGGTAACAGACAGATCAGCCCGGCTTTCATTTCCGGCCGACTCGCCGGAGCCGCCGGGATCGGGCGAGATGAAAACCAGTTCGACGACAACCGCCGACCCGGCGGTGGGCGTGGTTTCGCTCCAGCCCAAGACCGCCGCCGTCGTTACGGCGCCGTGCAGCAGCGCCGAGGCGGCGACGGCAGCCCAGGTCCCCTTGAAGCCCGTCCCGAAGACGGCTGTCGGGCCGGAAGCTCCAAGCAGGCAAGATTTTTCAAAAGTCTCGCGCATGTTACATTTTGTCCGCCGGGGCGGTTCCTTCCGGACCATTGACCACTTGCCAGGGCAGCAGATAGAGCGATCCGTCCTGGCGGCCCGAGACGGCGCGAACGCCGAATACCGTTTCCAGGTTGACTGTTGAAAGCACTTCCGCCGGCGCCCCCTCGGCCATCATCTTGCCGTCGCGCAGCAATACCAGCCGGTCGCAAAAACGGGCGGCGAGGCTGAGATCGTGCAATGTGACGACGACGCTGGCGCCGCCTTCGGCGAGGCCCTTGAGAACTTCCATCACTTGCAACTGGTGCCTGGGGTCGAGCCCGGAGACCGGCTCGTCGGCGAGCAGCAAGCGGGGCTCGACGGCCAGAGCCCTGGCCAGCATCACCCTTGCCCTCTCGCCGCCGGAAAGGGCGTCGGCGGTGCGCCCAGCCAAATGCGCCACGTCGGCCAGGCGCATGGCCCGGTCGATAGCCGCCTCGTCGTTAGGCGACGGCCGCCGCCATGGCGGCAGATGCGGCAGCCTGCCCAGGGCGATCAGGCGGCGGACCCTGAGCGGCCAGGCATAGGATGCTCCCTGTGGCAGATAGGCGAGGCGCCGGGCTAGCGCCGCCGGTCTCCACTCCGCCAGTGGCTTGTCCTCGAAAAGGACGGCTCCCCGCTCCGGCTCCAGCAAGCCGGCGCAAGTCTTGAGCAAAGTCGTCTTGCCGGCGCCATTGGGGCCGACAAGGCCGACAACTTCGCCGTCTTCCACCGTCGCGCCGACAGCGGCCAGCGCCTGGCGGCCGTTGTAAGCGACACTGATGGCCTCGGCTTGTAACCGGATCACTGCTGGGTCCTCCGCATTTTCCACAACAGAAAGAAAAAGAACGGTGCCCCCAGCAAGGCGGTCATCACCCCGATCTTCAACTCCACCTCCGTCGGTAACAGCCTGACGGCAATGTCGGTGACGACCAGCAACAAGGCGCCGCCGATGGCGCTGGCCAGGAGCAGCCGTCCCGGTTGATGGCCGACCAGGGGTCTCAGCAGGTGCGGCACCATCAAGCCGATAAAACCGATGGCGCCGCTGACGGAAACCGCGGCGCCGACGGCGAGGGCGGTGCCGAGGACCGAGCGCCAGCGCAGCGAAGCCAGGTTAAAGCCCAGGCTGGCCGCCGTTTCCTCGCCCAAGGTGAGGGCGTCCATGGCGCGCCCCGTGCCGAGCATGAGCAGCCATCCCGGAAGCATGAAAACGGTGGCGATCCAGACATGGTCGAAACCGCGGTCGGCCAGCGATCCCAGCATCCAGAATATGATCTCGGTGGCGGCGTAGGGATTGTCCGACAGGTTGAGCGCCAGCGCCGTCAGGGCGCCGGCCAGGCTGTTGACGGCGACGCCCGCCAGGATCAGCGTAAAGGTGCTGGCGCCGCGCCCGGAAAGTCCCATCAGCAAGACGACGGAAACAGCCGCCCCGGCCATCCCGCCGAGCGGCAGGGCGAGGATGAAAACGGCGGCAAAACCGCCGTAGAAGACCAACACCGCGCCCAAGGCTGCCGTCGTCGAAATGCCGATTAGTCCCGGCTCGGCCAGGGGATTGCGTAAAAGGCCCTGCAGGACGGCGCCGGCCAAGCCTAGGCTGGTCCCGACGAGAACGGCAAGCAGCGTCCTCGGCACCCGCAGGTGCCAGACGATTAGCCCATATGCCTCGTCGCCGGTGCCGGCGAGGCCGGCCAACACCTGGCCGGGGTCCAAGGACACCTGTCCCGCCAGCAGCGATAGGCCGCATAACGGAACCAGGGCGGAAAACAACCCCAAAGGCAACAGCCAGGAGGGCGCCGGCCCGGACGCTACGGCGTCGCCGCCGGTCATTGGTTCCGCCTCGCCGCCGATTGGCGTAGTTTCGCCAGCCGTTCCGTCGCCTCGATGGTGGCCGGCAGTCCGCATATCCACAGTCTTTGCGGAATGGCGACGGTTATCGCTTTTTCGGTCAGGGCGGTCAGGGCCGGATGATCCAGGACCTGGAAGGCAAGGGCGGGGGCTTGCGGCCGGCCGGCATCGACAATAAGGATATGGGGACGCGCCATGATCAGCATTTCCAAGGGCAGCCGTCCCTGGCCGCGAACGCCGAGCCCGGCGGCGAGGTTGATAAGGCCGGCCCGGGAGATAACGTCGTCGACCAGGCTGTCACCTCCCGCTGCCAAGCCGTTGGGCTGGTAATAAACAGCGCCAAGGCGGGCTCCGGAGGCGGCCGGGGCCAAGCGCCGGAGCCTTGCGTCGATGGCTTTAATCAGTTTTTCGGCCCGTTGCCCCTCGCCTATGGCGGTGCCCAAAATCCGGATGCTCTCGCGGATTTCGGCGATGGACCGGGCGATGTCCAGTTCCATCACCCTGTAGCCCAGTTTTTTGAGAACGAAAATCGTCGCCCGGGCGGCATGGCGTCCGGCGACCACCAAGTCCGGCGCAAGCGCCAGGACTTCCTCGGCCCGGCCGCCGTTAAGCGGGATGCCTTCGATCTCTTCGACCGCCGCCGCCGAGATTTCCCGGTCGGCGACCAAGCGGCTCAGCGAGGCGATGGCGTGGCGCTCGGCCAGGGCCAACAGCATCTGGTCGGCGCATAGGTTGATGGAGACGATGCGTTCGGGCTTGGCGGCGCTCACCGATGGCCAGAGGAGCACCGCCAGCAAAAATGCCGCCACCGCCGTCGACATCAGAACCTGGCCCCCGCCGTTAACTTGAAGGTGCGTCCGGGCAGGGGATAGGCGTTGTAGGTGCCCATGGTCGTGGCGCTGGCGATACCGTAGTTATAGTAATCCTTGTCGAAAAGATTGTTGACCTCGGCGGCCCAGGTTAACGACCGGTAGGCGCCGTTCAGTTTGAGGTCAACCAGGGCGTGGCTGGGGATCTTGGTGAACAGGTTCCGCTCGTCATTTTCGAGCCTTTTTGAGTCCAGGAAGTTCATTGTCGCCGCCAGCTTTAGGTAATCCTTCCAGATGTCCCAGAATACCGTCGTGCTAACCGTCCACGGGGCGACCAGGGGGATGTCGTTGCCGTCGAAGTCGCCGTCCTTGAATTTAGCCCGCATATAGGAAAACGCGCCCTTCAAACGAAGATCGTCGGCGATGGCCCAGTCCAGGCTGTTCTCGACGCCGTAGCGGCGTGTCGGCTTGTAGTTCTTGTTGGTCCCGAAGTTGACAACCTGCGAATCAAAGGCGATCTCATTTTTCAACTCCATCAGGAAGGCGCTGGTTTGCAGGCTCAACGGCCCGGAGTCGTAACGCAGGCCGGCTTCCACGTCTTTTGATGTCTGGGTGTTGAGCTCGAACGAACCGGTTCCCAGGCTGCCGATACGCTCGTCGATGGTCGGAATCCGCAGGCTGCGCCCGATCCGGCCGAAGAGCACAAAGTCGTCGGTCAGTTGGTGTTCGATGCCCAGATTGGCGGCGTAATGCCATTCCGTATCGTTCAGGGAATAGATCTGGGTGGTCCAGGAAGCGGGAATTTTGGTATGCCCGGCGTGGGCGTCGACACGCTGAACGCGCAGCCCGATTTGGGCCTCGGTATTCTCGGAAAGAGTAAGCCTGGTCTGGGCGTAAAGGGCGACGCTTTGCTGCTTGGCGTTGTAACGGTCATCCGGCTGAATGGCGGCAAAACCGCTTTTCCGGTCGGAATCATAGTCGGCGTAGTAATAGTCCAGGCCAAGGGTCGTATTGGCGTCGAGCCCGCCGATGCCGTGGTCGGCGATCAGCCTGGGCGTCAACGACCATGTGGTGAGCACGGTATCGACAACGGAAAAATCATTGAGATAGGCGTCCTGATCCTTCTGCCTGACGCCGCCCTCGACGGCGAGTTTCATGTCCTTCGACAGTTGCCGGGTCACCCCGAGGGTGACGTCAATGCCGTTTTGCAAGGCAAAGTCGAACGGCGTCGCGGCGCCGCGCCGGTCCGTCTCGAGGAGATCGCTGCCGGTGCTCTCGGTGACCAGGCGCGCCCCTGGTAATTGCAGATTTTCATCATCCATGTTCAGCTTGATGAATGCATCTCCCTTCTTTCCCCGGTGGCGGAGTTCGGTGGAAAAGTTGCGTTTAATGAAATTGTTATTGTCCCGGTACCCATGGGTGTCGATGTAGTTGGCGTAAAGGCTGACTGAAACCGGGCCGGCGGACTGGTTGACCGAGAGGTCAGTCCCCCGGTGGTCGTCGGAACCGAAAGAGACGTTCAAGCGCCTCTTTTGCTCCCGTTCGGTGGCCGGTTTGGTGACAATATTAACGACCCCGCCGATGGCGCCGTCGCCATAGAGCACGGCGCCGGCGTTGCCGCGAATGATCTCGATTCTCTCGATGCTGTCTTTGGGGATCTTCGACCAGTCGATTGCCGCCAGGTCGATGTCGTTAAGACGCCGGCCGTCGATCAACAGCAGGGTGTTCTGGGTTCCCGCCGTGCCGAAACCACGGATATCGACGGTTGCCCGCGTTCCCGCCGTGCCCCCGAAGAAGTCGCGGCTTTGAATGCCGGCTTCCAGGCCGAGAAGCTCGGGCAAGGATTGGGCGGCGGACTTTTCGATTTCATCGGCCTCGATGACCGATGTGGAGGCGCCGGCGAAGCCGATACCGAGGCGCGAGGCCGAAACAAAGATATCATCGAATTGGGTGACAGGTTCCTGGGCGCCGGCGAAAGGTGCCGCCAGCAGAGCCAAAGCCGCCGTAACCGCAAAGGGCAGCAATTCCGTTGGCGGCATGGGGTAGGGGTTAAGATGGGTTTTCATCGTTACAGACTCCAAATTAAGTGATCATTGGAGCCCGCGGGGGGGAAAAACTAGTGAACTTGGCCGCGGTCACGCGCAACGGTTCGGGTTTTGGATTTGTCAACTTCACCGGCCGGTTTCCCTTACGCGAGCACTTACGAACAGTGCGTCACCGCGAACGGTAAACCGGACCATCAAACGCTCCGCGTGACGGTTGGGTGACGCAGTGACGGTAGGTCTCCTGGCTAGCGGATCATAGTTCCCTGCCTGGCCTTCCCGGTTTCCCAGTGGCTTGTTAGCGGCAGGAACTCACCGTTTACAGTTGCGGAGGCAGCCACGGACTTTCACCGTGTTCCCTCTTCGTCCCCGTTTTTTGGGGAACCATCACCGAATTCTCATTATGGACATCCCCGCCACCCTGTCAATTACGTGTGGGGTCGGCGCGGGTATGGTGGTTTTGCAATTTCATTTCCTTGGCATCCGGCGGCGGTCAGAAAGTTTCCGTTAAAAATTTGACTTATATTATTGATCGTCCTATGGGAATCGCAATTTATTGGCTAGACTTCAAGGAAGATCGATGCGGTTGAAGGTAATCCCTATCGTGGCGGTTATAGGTGCCGGCCTGGCCTTGGCCTGGCACGGCTTCCCCGCCGCCGCGCCGCCATCCGGCGTCGGCTCGTTTGATCCGGCCATCGCCATGGCGCCCATATCCCTAGGCAATCCGACGGCTGCGGCGACTTTGCTGACCCGCCGCCAGGGTCCGCCAAGCGAGATCAGGGCTGGGAGCGGTCCATATTCCTTCACCCTTAGGGCCGGGCCGGGCGATACCCTCGCCAGGTTGCTCGTCGATGCCGGCATCTCAGGCCAAGACGCCCATGCCGCGCTTGCCACCTTGAACGGTCATTACGACCCGCGCCTGATCAGGCCCGGCCAGGAAATCACCGTCACCATTCAGCCCAACATCGCCGAGGACTCCGCCGCCTTGTCGCCGGGCCGTTTCCTTGGCCTCTCCCTGGTCCCCAATTACAACCAGGAGATCATTGTCGGGCGCCTCTCCGGCGGCGGATTCAAGGCGACAAAACGCCAACGCTTGCTTCGCCCTTCGCTGCATAGGTTGGCCGGCAAAATCCGTTACAGCCTGTCCACTGCCGGCGGCAAGGCCGGGGTGCCGGCGGCGGTCTTGGCCGAGTTGATCCGTGCCTATTCCTGGGATGTGGATTTTCAGCGCGATATCCGGCCGGGCGACGGTTTCGAGGTCATGTTCAAGCGTTTCCACGACGCCGACGGCAATCTCGTCCACAACGGCGCCATTTCGTACGCTGCCTTGACGTTGCGCGGCGAGCGCCATCGCATCTATCTGCATACCACCGCCGGCGGACAGAGGGACTACTTCAACGAAAAAGGCGAGAGCGCGCGCAAGGCGCTGATGCGCACCCCCATAGACGGCGCTCGGCTAAGCTCCACTTTCGGCAAGCGCCGCCATCCGGTGCTGGGCTACAACAAGATGCACCGGGGAGTGGACTTCGCGGCGCCGCCGGGCACGCCGATCTACGCCGCCGGCCGGGGCAGTGTCATTTACGCCGGCCGCAAGGGGGCGTACGGAAACTATATCCGTCTTCGCCATAACGGCCTTTATACCACCGCTTATGCCCATATGCGGAGCTTCGCCAAGGGCATGGCCAAGGGGCGGCGGGTCAAGCAGGGCCAGATTATCGGCTATGTGGGCACCACCGGGCGCTCGACCGGGCCGCACCTGCATTACGAAATCCTCCGCCAGGGGCGGCGCGTCAATCCGCTGAAGGTAAAAATGCCGTCGGGGCGCAAGCTAAAAGGCAGGGAGCTAAAACTGTTCAAAGCCGCCAAGGCCAGGATCGACCGCCGCTACGCCGCCACCGCCGCCCAGCCCCAGTCCTAGAGCAAATCCCAAGGCGCTCTAAGCCGCGGCCGCCTCGACGCCGTTGATGGTGAAGCCGCCGTCGCCGGCCGAAACGCTCACCGTTTCGCCCTCGCCGACCTTGCCGGCGAGGATCAGGCCGGCCAGCGGGTTTTGCAGAGCGCGCTGGATGACCCGCTTCAGGGGCCTCGCCCCATAGACCGGATCGAAACCCTTGTCGGCCAGCCAGGCCCGTGCGTCGTCGTCGAGATCGAGCTTGATCTTGCGCTCGGATAAAAGCCGGTCGAGCCCCTTGAGTTGGATATCGACGATGGCGGCCATATGTTCGCGGAAGAGGCGGTGGAAAAGAATGATCTCGTCCAAGCGGTTGAGGAATTCCGGCCGGAAAGCGACGCGCACAGCCTCCATCACCTGCTCTTTGACCTCCGTCGAATCGTGGCCTTCGCGTTGGCCGGCGAGGATGTCGCCGCCCAGGTTCGAGGTCAGCACGATAAGGGCGTTGCGGAAATCGACCGTGCGCCCCTGGCCGTCGGTCAGGCGGCCGTCGTCCAAGACCTGTAAAAGGATGTTGAAGACATCCGGATGGGCCTTTTCCATCTCGTCGAAAAGGATCACCTGATAGGGCCGCCGGCGCACCGCCTCGGTCAGGGCGCCGCCCTCGTCGTAGCCGACGTAGCCCGGCGGCGCGCCGATCAGCCGCGCCACGGCGTGCTTTTCCATATATTCGGACATGTCGATGCGAACCATCGCTTGCTCGTCGTCGAAAAGGAACTCGGCGAGCGCCTTGCTGAGCTCTGTCTTGCCGACGCCGGTCGGCCCCAGAAACAAGAACGAGCCGATGGGCCGGCCGGAGTCCTGGAGGCCGGCGCGGGCCCGGCGGACGGCCTCCGAAATGCGGGCCAGGGCCTCGTCCTGGCCGACGACACGGGCGCCAAGCGCTTCTTCCATATGCAAGAGCTTCTGGCGTTCGCCCTGTAGCATTTTGTCGACGGGGATGCCGGTCCAACGGGCAACGATGGTGGCGACGTGTTCCGGGGTCACCGCTTCTTCGAGCATGGTGGCGGTCGATTCGGCCGGCTCCGCCTTGGCGAGCCTGGCCTCAAGCTTGGGGATCAGGTCGTATTGCAGTTCGCCCGCCTTGTCGAGATCGCCGGCGCGCAAGGCCCGCTCGTAAGCGATGCGGGCTTGGTCCAGCTTTTCCTTGATCTTGGTGGCGTCGGCAAGAGCGGTCTTTTCCGTCCGCCACCGCTGCGTAAGCCGGGCCGAGCTTCCCTCCGTCTCGGCCAATTCCATTTCGAGCTTTTTCAAGCGTTCCCCGGAGGCCTTGTCGCTTTCCTTTTTCAAGGCCTCGCGCTCGATCTTGAGCTGGACGACGCGGCGGTCCATCTCGTCGATATCCTCGGGCTTGGAATCGATCTCCATCTTCAGCCGCGCCGCCGCCTCGTCGATAAGATCGATGGCCTTGTCGGGCAGGAAACGATCCGAGATATAACGGTTCGAAAGCGTCGCCGCCGAGACCAGGGAGCTATCGGTTATTCTGACGCCATGATGGAGTTCGTATTTTTCCTTGATGCCGCGGAGGATGGAGATGGTGTCCTCGACGGTCGGTTCGGTGACGTAGACCGGCTGAAAGCGGCGCGCCAGGGCGGCGTCCTTTTCCACATGCTTGCGGTACTCGTTCAAGGTCGTGGCGCTGACGCAATGGAGATCGCCGCGGGCCAGGGCCGGCTTCAGCAGGTTCGAGGCATCCATGGATCCCTCGGCGGCGCCGGCGCCGATGAGGGTGTGCATTTCGTCGATGAAAAGGACGATCTCGCCTTCGGCCGCCATGACCTCGGAGAGCACCGCCTTCAGGCGCTCCTCGAACTCGCCCCTGAACTTGGCGCCGGCGACCAGGGCGCCCAGGTCGAGGACCATCAGTTTCTTGCCTTTCAGGCTTTCCGGCACGTCGCCCTGAACGATGCGTATGGCCAGGCCCTCGACGATGGCGGTCTTACCGACGCCGGGCTCGCCGATCAGCACCGGATTGTTCTTGGTCCGCCGCGAAAGCACCTGGATGGTGCGGCGGATTTCCTCGTCGCGGCCGATAACCGGGTCGATCTTGCCTTCGGCGGCGGCTGCCGTCAGATCGCGGGCATATTTTTTGAGGGCGTCATAGCCGTCCTCGGCGCTGGCGCTGGCCGCCTTGCGGCCCTTGCGCAGGTCCTCGATGGCACGGTTGAGGTCGCGCGCCTTGACGCCGCTATCGCTAAGCACCTTGGCGGCGGCGGTCCCGGCGGCAAGGGTAAGGGCCAAGAGAATCCGCTCGACGGTGACGAAGCTGTCACCGGCCGTCTTGGCGATTTTTTCGGCCTGCTCGAAAAGGCGCGCCGTTTCCGCCGCCAGGTGGACCCCGCCGGCGCCGGGGCCTTCCACCTTGGGCAGTTTGGCAAGCTCGGCTTCGGTAGTGGCGAGCGTTTTCTTGGCGTCGCCGCCGGCGGCTGTAATCAGTCCGGCGGCCAGGCCGCCGCTATCCTCGATAAGTATCTTCAAAAGGTGGAGCGGCGTCAGTTGCTGGTGGTTGGAGCGTAGCGCCAAGGTTTGCGCCGACTGCACGAAGCCGCGCGAACGCTCGCTGTAATTTTCGAATTCCATCGATCATCCACCCTTTTGGCGACCGGACCGCAAGGCTCCATGAAGCCCATGGGTTGCCATGGGAACCCCTACGATTTGTAGGCCTTATTCCCTAATATGTCGTGGAATTTCGCCGGCGCAAGGGAGGGATCTGTTTGACGGCCGAAGGGTGGGCGGCAAGACCATCGCCGCCGCCACCGCCGCCAAGGGCGCGGCGGCGGGCGGAACCATCTGGACGGGAACCGGGTTCAGCCTGGGGCTCGGCTTGGGCTTGGGCGTTTGGGGGCTGCTGCTGCCGCCGCCGGGTATGGGTTGTACCGCCACTGCCAGAATCTGGAATTGAGCGACACAGAACTTGAAGAGGCGGTTGCCGAGGCGGCTTCCTAAAGGAAGCCGCGCTGGTTCCCGAATAACCCGAAGTTTCAAACCGCGACGTTGTCGATGAGCCGTGTTCGGCCCAGCCAGGCGGCGGCGAGCGCCCGCCCGGGGCGTGATTTGCCGGCCCACTGGGCCAGGGTTTCGGCGTCGCGAAGGGTGATGTAATCGACCCTGGTGAAACCGCCGTCCAAAAGCTCCTTACCGGCCCAATTTTCCATCTCGGCGATGTCCGTCTCCTTGGCGGCGCCTTCGGCCATCGCTGATAAGGTCCTAAAGAGCGCCGACGCGCAGGCCCGCTGGTCTTCGCTCAAGTAAGCATTACGCGAAGAGAGCGCCAATCCGTCGGCCTCACGCACCGTCGGCGCCGCCTCGATTGCGACCGGGATGTCGAGATCCCCGACCAGGCGCTTGATGATCAACAGCTGCTGGTAATCCTTTTCGCCGAAAAAAGCCCTGTCGGCGCCGGCCTGCAGCAAGAGCTTGGTAACCACCGTCGCCACGCCGTCGAAAAATCCAGGGCGGCACTCTCCTTCCAGGATGTCGCCCAGGCCAGGCACCGAGACCTTGGCCGCGAAGCCATCGGGAAAAATTTCCTCCACCTTCGGGGCGAACAACAGATGCGCGCCCATTGCTGCCAGCTTGCCGGCGTCGTCGGCTTCGTCGCGGGGATAGGTGTCGAAGTCCTCGCCCGGCGCGAACTGCTTGGGGTTGACGAAAAGGCTGACGATGGTGCGCCCGGTCCTGGCCAGGGAGCGGCGAACCAGACTCAAGTGTCCGTCATGCAAGGCCCCCATGGTTGGCACCAGGCCGACGCTTTGCCCATTGGCCCGCCAGGCCGTCACATGGGCGCGAAGCTCGGCGACGCGGCGCGCGATCTTGGCCGCCATGACTACCCTTTTTTCTTTGCCGGTTTCTTGTTGACCCCGAAACAGTGTTCCGGTCCGGGAAAGCGGCCGGCCCGCACGTCGCCGGCGTAAGCCTCGGCCGCCGCCGAGATTTGCTGGTCCAGTTCGGCGTAGCGTTTGACGAACCTGGGCGTGAATTCAGAGAACAACCCAATAATGTCCTCGGTGACCAAAATCTGTCCGTCGCAGGCCGGCGAGGCGCCGATGCCGATGGTCGGCACGGGCACGGCCTTGGTGATCTCGCGGGCCAGGGGCTCAACGGTGCCCTCGATGACGATGGCAAAAGCGCCGGCCTTGGCCACCGCCTTGGCGTCGCCAAGGATGCGCCTGGCATCCTTGGCTTCCTTGCCGTGGCTACGGTAGCCGCCGGCGATGTTGACCGATTGCGGCATCAGCCCGACATGGCCCATGACCGGAATGCCGCGCCGGGTCAGGAAACGGATGGTCTCGGCCATGTCGGCGCCGCCTTCCAGCTTGACCCCGGCGGCGCCCGTTTTCTTCATCACCTGGGAACAGGACCGGAAGGCCGCCTGGGATGATTCCTGATAGCTGCCGAAGGGCATGTCGACGATCACCAAGGCCCTTTCGGCGCCCCGCCGGACGGCTGAACCATGGGCAATCATCATCTCCAGGGTCACGCCGAGGGTGGTTTCCATGCCATAGAGCACCATGCCGACGGAATCGCCGACCAGGAGAATGTCCACATGCTCGTCCAGCAGTTTCGCCATCAGCGCGGTATAGGCGGTCAGGCAGACGATCGGGACACCGCCTTTTCGCGCCCTCAGTCCGGCAACCGTGACCGCTTGTTTTGCAGCTGCTGTCTTCATGTCCAAAGCATACACCATGGCGAGACCGGACGGCGGGGAATTTTGCCCTCGTCTTTACCGGCCTTGCGCCGCCGGCGGTATACTGTTGGCGGGTACCAAACTTGTGAATTCCGGGGAAAAAAAGCGATCCCGGCAGTAAGAGGGGCTTTCCGGGGTGGCTCCATGTGGATAAATCCGGGGATGGCATGGGGAACGAATTGGATAGCCTAGGTCATTGAACGCATTAGCTGTTTTTGTTATTCAATGGACCCGGTTCGGCCCGCGCCGGCGATGGGCGCCGGCGGGCCGTGGGAGGTTTCGTAACCATGGCTGAAAACGCAAGGCTCCTCTTCCCGGATATGGCTGAAGAAGAGGCGGCGGCCGAGCCGCTGCACTCGACCGGCATCCTACCGTCGCAGGAAATCCGCAAGCTCATCCGCAATCATGAGATCGTCGCGGCGCAAGAGGTTTCGGAAGAACAGATTCAGCCGGCCAGCATCGATCTTCGGCTCGGGTCCGCCGCCTACCGGGTCAGGGCCAGTTTTCTTCCCGGCGCGCAATCGAAGGTGAGCGACAAAATAGATGCCCTCGGCATGCACGAGGTGGACCTGGGCCCTGGCGCTGTCCTCGAGAAGGGCTGTGTTTACATCGTCCCCCTGATGGAAAGCCTGAAGCTGCGCAAGCGCACCTCGGCCATCGCCAATCCGAAAAGCTCGACCGGCCGGCTGGACGTATTCACCCGCCTGATCACCGATCAGGCAGTTTCCTTCGACCTGGTCAAAAGCGCATATAAAGGCCCCCTTTACGCCGAGATTTCGCCGCGCGCGTTCAGCATCGTCGTCCGCCAAGGCATGCGGCTGAACCAGTTGCGCTTGCGGCGCGGCCACCCACTGGCCAGTGACACGGCGATGCGCCGCTTGCATGAGGAGGTCCCCCTTGTCGATGTGAAGCCCGGACAGGAAAATATCTCGAGGGGGCTGGCCATCACCGTTGACTTGCTGGGCGGCTCCTCCGATCTGGTCGGCTACAAGGCAAGGGTGCATACCGGACTCATCGACCTGGACAAGATCGGCCATTACGACCCGATGGAATTCTGGGAGCCGGTGCGGGCGGCGAAAAACGGCGAGATCATCCTCAATCCCGGCGATTTCTATATCCTGGCCTCAAAGGAAGCGGTGACGGTGCCGCCCGATCACGCCGCCGAGATGGTTGCCTATGATACCTTGGTCGGCGAGTTCCGCGTCCACTACGCGGGTTTTTTCGACCCCGGCTTTGGCTATTCTGAGACCGGCGACGCCGCCAGCCGCGCCGTTCTCGAGGTCAGGTCGCACGAGGTTCCGTTCATGATCGAGGACGGGCAAGTCGTCGGCCGGTTGCTCTATGAAAGGCTGACCGGCGTTCCCGACAAGATTTACGGGGCCAAAATCGGCTCCAACTACCAGCGTCAAGGCCTGGCGCTCGGCAAGCAGTTCAAAAGATCATAGGTCGCTGTCTTGGTCCTGGCGGTTCTTGTTTTTCGGCCGGAACGCCCAGAAGACGACACCGGCGAACAAAACGATCATCCACACCACCCAGCCGGTGCCGGCCTCTTCCTATATGGCCGTGAAGTCCATGGCTCTTTTCCCGTCGTCGTGGTCACGGGCAGTGTTGTGAATAGTCGCAATTAATTATACCGCGAGTTTATGGCCCACCCAGGCTTTCCTCCGCGTCCATCGGCGCCCTCGGTGTTTAATCCTAACGCAATGGGCGCCGAGGGACGCGGAGGAAAAAGTAGTGTGACGAACGCCGTCAAGGCGGCTTTGCTTGTGCCCGATGATAGGCTAGTTTGTCGCCGTCGCCGTCAATTTGAACGGTTTCGATTGGGAGGGTTTCATGGCTTATCCGGCTCGACGGGCCGGCAAGCGCTTTTGCGCCGTTGTCGCCGCCGTCCTGGCAGTGGCGTTAAGTGCCTGCCAGGCGCCACGGCAAGGCGAGCCAATGGCCGATGCCGTCGCCGGTTCGCCGCCTTTGCCCTCGGAGCCGACGCGTGGCAAGCGTCACATGATCGCTGCCGCGCATCCGCTTGCCGCCAGGGCGGGGCGGGAAATCTTGCGGGCCGGCGGCAGCGCCGTCGATGCCGCCATCGCCGCCGAGATGGTATTGACCCTGGTCGAACCCCAGTCGTCGGGAATCGGCGGCGGTGGGTTCATGCTGCATTATGCCGCCGAAAGCGGCGAAGTCGGCGTTTACGACGGCCGTGAAACGGCCCCGCAAGCCGCCAACCCCCATATGTTCCTGGATGGCCAGGGCGAACCCAGGGCTTTTGCCCAGGTGGTGCCGGGGGGGCTCTCCGTTGCCGTTCCCGGCCTCCTCCGGTTCCTCGAAATGGCCCACGGGGAGCACGGCCGTCTGCCCTGGGCGAAGCTGTTCGAGCCGGCCATCGAACTTGCCCTGAAGGGGTTCCCCGTCTCGCCGCGCTTGCACGAATTGATTGCCAGGGACAAGCACCTCAAGTCCTTCGCCCAAACCGGCGCCTATTTTTTCGACCCCGAGGACAAGCCGAAAGCGGTGGGAGCGCTCCTCGTCAACAAACCCCTGGCCGAAACCTTGCGCCTGATCGCTCAGCACGGCGCCGATGCCTTCTACACGGGCCCAATCGCCGAGGATATCGTCAAGGCCGTCAACGGCGCCAAGCGCAACCCCGGCGCTATGACCATGGCCGACCTGGCGGGCTATGAAGCGAAAAGGCGGCAAGCGGCATGCCTGTTCTACCGGCTGTGGCTGGCTTGTGGCGCGCCGCCGCCTTCGGCGGGCGGCATCACCACCTTGCAGATTCTCGGCATCTTGCAGCGCTTCGATCTGGCGGCGCTGGAGCCGGGCTCGGTGGAAGCCGTCCATCTGATCGCCGAGGCTAGCCGCCTGGCCTTCGCCGATCGCGACTTATATATAGCCGATCCCGATTTCGCGGCGGTGCCCGCCGCCGGGATGCTCGACCCCGGATATCTGGAATTGCGCGCCAAGGAAATTTCCCTCGGCGCGAGCCTGGGTGTCGCCCGGCCGGGAATGCCGGCCGCCGGCGCCGATCTCGGGCGCGCCCCCGGTGACGGCGGCGATGGCCTCTCGACTACCCATGTCAGCGTCATCGACGGCGACGGCAACGCCGTCGCCATGACCACCAGCATCGAGAACGTTTTCGGCTCGCGGCTGATGGTTCGCGGTTTCCTGCTTAACAATCAGATGACCGACTTTTCGTTCCTTCCCAACAAAGGCGGGGCGCCGGTGGCCAACCGCGTCGCCGCCGGCAAGCGGCCGCGGAGCTCCATGGCGCCGACATTGGTGCTCGATGGCCAAGGGCGGATGGTGATGACGCTGGGCTCGCCCGGCGGGCCGTGGATCATCGGTTACGTCGCCAAGACCATGGTCGCCGTGCTGGATTGGAAATTGAACATCCAAGAAGCGATCGACCTGGCCAATTTCAGCAACCGCAACGGGGTGACGGAGTTGGAACGCCATACCCCGCTCGCTGCCTTGCGGGCGGTCCTGGAGAAGCTCGGCCACGAAATCAGGACCAAGCCCTTGACCAGCGGCCTGCACGGCATCGTGATCACCGGAGAAGGACTGACGGGAGGAGCCGACCGGCGCCGCCAAGGCGTGGCGCTGGGAGACTGAGCGGCCCGGAAATTCTGTCACCGAACTTTCTGGTGTTGCTCCGGCAGTTCTAGGCGGAAGGTGGTTCCCTTGGCGCTGCTTTCGAGCAAAGAAATATCGCCGCCGTGGGCGCGCATGATGTCGAGGACGATGACCAGGCCAAGACCGGTTCCGCATTTGCGCGCCGAGCCGCTAAAAGGCTGAAAAAGCATCTCTTTCGCTTTCGGCGCTAGGCCGGGGCCGTCATCGGCGATGTCGATGAAGACGCGGCCCTTGTCCTTGCCGGCGCTTATCCGCGCCAAGGTGGCGCCGGATTGTTGGGCGTTGCGTCCGAGGTTGTTGAGGACGCGGAAAAGCTGAGCCCGGTCGGCATGGAGGTCGAGTTCAAAATCAACGCTGTTTTGCCATTCGAGCCGGCCTTCAGGCGACGGCCTCGATTTGAACGCCGCTCCCGCCGCCGATGACGCAGATGTCCACTTTTAACTGATCAGCCATGGCCGTGGATTTCCTAATTTCTCAAAGCCCGCCGCCCTTGATTTTCTTGTAGGCGACCGGAGCCAGGGCGAGCAGGGCGAGGGCGGCGAGACCGGCGATGATTCGCGGGGTCATGACGGCGGCGATGGAGAATGATTCGCTGGTCTCGAAAATGCTCCCCAAACCGGAACCCACATAGGCGAAGACGGCGGTGCTGGGAATGATGCCGAAAAAAGTGCCGATGACGAAAGTGCGAAGGCGAACGTCGAGAAAGGCCGGCGCCAAATTGACGAGCCAGAAAGGAAACAGGGGGATCAAGCGCAAGACCAGCATGTAGCTCATCTCGTTGTCGCGGAAGCCGGTTTCCATCTTGCGGATGGCGGGGCCGGCGCGCTGGTGCAGCATCTCGCCCAGGGACAGCCTGGCGGCCAGGAACAGCGCCGTCGCCCCAACTGTCGCCGCCGCCACCACGTAGAGGGTCGCCGCTCCGGCGCCGAAGGCAAACCCGCCGGCCAGGGTCATTACCGTTCCCGACGGCGGCAGGAAAATGATCCCCGCCGCATAGACGGCCATGAATACCATGGCCGCCAAGACGGCGTGATCATTGATCAGGGCGAGGAGTCGTTGACGGTTGTCCTTGAGGGCCTCGAAGCTCAGGTAGTCGTCCAACCCGAGAGTAAAAAAAATGACGGCGCCGGCGGCGAGCAGGAACATGGGCAGAAATAGCCAAGGAGAGATTGGCCTTTTTGCCGGCTGGGGTTCTCCATCCGTCATTGCGTTTGTCTTTCGTGTTCATCTCCAGGCGAGCGTCAATTTTCGTTGCATATTGTAGTTGGGGCCGTCTTGGCAAGCCAATAACCATTGCGTGATCCGTTCGTGACCGCCGCTGGCGTTGACTTCGCCCAGGCAAGACCGTATACAGCGGGGCTTGAATTTCCTTAGAGCAAACTCTCCAGATTGATGAAACCGCCAAAAGCGATCCAACAATCTGGAGAGTTTGCTCTAAATTATTGATGTAGAGAGGAATCACGTGAATGATCGATTTCACGAAGTGAATTCGGTCAATAACGATCCGCTCTAGGGGTGAGCCCATGAAAAGAACCTTTCAGCCGAGCAGACTCGTCCGTAAGCGGCGGCATGGATTCCGTAGCCGCATGGCGACCGTTGGCGGCCGCAGGGTTCTCGCCAAGCGGCGCGCCAAGGGACGCAAGCGCCTTTCAGCTTAGGATTAAACCGTGGACGCCGCCGTTTCGCGCCTGAAGAGCCGGCCGGAATTTCTCCGGGTCGCTGGTGTGAAACGCAAGTGGGTCGCTCCCGGCTTGGTCCTGCAAGTCCGGCGCCGTGGGCCCGGTGATCGCCGCCGGGGGGAGATTCAAGAGGAGACGCCCGCCATCCGCGTCGGCTTCACGGTCAGCCGCAAAGTCGGCAATGCCGTTAAGCGCAACCGGGTCCGTCGCCGTCTACGCGCCGCCGCCGGTAAAGTCATGCCGGCCCAAGCCAAGGAGGGGCATGACTTCGTGATTATCGGCCGCAACGCGACTTTACGCCGTCCCTTTGCCGCCCTGCTAAAGGATCTCGAAACCGCCTTGAAACGCCTGGATGCACTTAAACTGAGTTAAAAAAAACAACAATAGGCTTATGACAAAATGAATCCGGCCAGTACGATTTTGCGGGCATTGATCAGAGGATACCAGCTGCTGCTGTCGCCGGTGTTGCCGGGCGCCTGCCGTTATCATCCCACTTGTTCGAATTATGGCCTCGAGGCCGTCACCCGTTTCGGCGCCTTGCGTGGCGGCTGGCTCGCCGTCAAGCGGTTCTGCCGTTGCCATCCCCTGGGCGGCTGGGGTTTCGACCCCGTCGCCGACGGCTGCCCGCCGGCGGTCCCCACCGATGAGCAGGCACGGGAACGCCGACCATGACAGAAAAGCATAATTTGATCTTTGCAATTATTTTTTCGATTGCCATTTTGGCCGGCTACCAGTTCTACATCGGGTTCAAATATCCGTCATCGCCCGTTGATCAGCAGCAAGGCGATCCAGCCGGCGAAACGGCGAAGGGCGCCGCCCCGGCGACGCCGACGGTCATCGGCGGGTCCCGGCTCCCGGCCGCTCCCGGCGCCATGCCACCGATCGAGCAGGTGGCCGCCAAGGACCGTCAAACGGTCATCGCCGAAGGCGGGCCGAGGGTGAAAATATCGTCACCCCGGCTGCGTGGCTCCATTGCCTTGACCGGCGGACTGATCGATGACCTGACGCTGGTCGGATACCGCGAGGAGATGGACCCGGAAAGCGACGAGATCGTGTTCATGTCGCCGCCCGGCTCGCCCGGGACCTATTACGCCAGGTTCGGTTGGGTGCGCGAATCCGGGCTCGAGGTGCCGACGCCCGAGACCGTGTGGCGGGCCGACGGCGACACCCTGAGCCCGGCAAACCCGGTGACCCTGACCTGGGACAACGGACAGGGACTCAAGTTCTCGCAGACCTACGCCTTGGACGAGAACTACATGTTCAAGATCACCCAGCGGGTCGACAATACCGGCGTCCAGCCGGTCAACCTTTTCCCATATGGGCTGATCTCGCGCTGGGGCACGCCGAAGGTGACCGGCTTTTTCATCATGCACGAGGGGTTGCTGGGCGTTTTCGATGGGACGCTCGACGAGGTGGACTACGACGACGTTTCGGAACAGAGCATTTTCAAACCCTGCGCCAGCGACCGCGAGCGCCCCCCCGGAAACCTGTTCTGGAAGTGCACCACCGGCGGCTGGTTCGGCATAACCGACAAGTACTGGCTGGCGACCATAATCCCCGACCAGAAAGCCCAAGTCGAGAGCCGCTTCAGCCACCGCCTGGATAACGGTGTCGATAAGTATCAAGTGGACTTCCTGGGTGGCCAACGGGCATTGCCCCCCGGGGCTACGGTCGAGGTGGAAAGCCGCCTGTTCACCGGCGCCAAGGAGGTCTCCCTGATCGATGGATACCACGACTCACTCGGTATCGGACGCTTCGACATGGCCATCGATTGGGGTTGGTTCCCTTACCTGACCAAGCCGCTTTTCCACTCCCTGGTTTTTTTCAACAATCATTTCGGCAATTTCGGCCTTGCCATTCTGTTGCTGACGGTGGCCATCAAGCTGGTATTTTTCCCGCTCGCCAACAAGTCTTACAAGGCGATGAGCAAAATGAAAAAACTACAGCCGGAGATGCTCAAGCTCAGGGAACAATTCGGCGGCGACAAGACGCGGCTGAACCAGGAGATGATGGCGCTCTATAAGCGCGAGAAGGCCAACCCGGCCTCCGGCTGTTTTCCGGTTTTGATCCAGGTGCCGGTGTTTTTCGCCCTTTACAAGGTTCTTTTCATCGCCATCGAGATGCGCCATGAGCCCTTTTACGGCTGGATCAAGGATTTGTCGGCCCCCGACCCAACGACGTTGTTCAACCTTTTCGGCCTGATTCCGTGGACACCGCCCGAATTCTTGATGATCGGGGTGTGGCCAATTCTCATGGGGGTGACCATGTTCCTGCAGCAAAGGCTCAACCCGCAGCCGGTCGACCCCGTGCAGGCCAAGATATTCATGTTCCTTCCCATCATGTTCACTTTCCTGCTGGCGCGGTTCCCGGCCGGGCTGGTGATTTACTGGGCTTGGAACAACCTGCTATCCGTCATTCAACAGCAGGTCATCATGAGGCGCATGGGCGTCAAGTAGCCAGCCCGCGCATCGATGGGAATGTCGTGCAAGCCTCGGAAACGAAGCTAGACTCTAACGAGGCCCTGGAACGGGGGCGCTGGCTTTTTGTCCAGGAATGCCGCTTCATTAGCGGCGCCGCTAGCCTCGCGCAAGTGCCCGAGACGGTCTTGCCGGAGGTCGCCTTCGCGGGCCGTTCCAACGTCGGCAAATCAAGCCTGATCAACGCCCTGACCGGCCGCAAGACCTTGGCCCGGACCTCGAACACGCCGGGCCGCACGCGGCAGATCAACTTCTTCGATCTTGGCGGCCGGCTGATGCTGGCAGACCTGCCCGGCTACGGTTTCGCCCGCGCGCCGAAGGAACAAATCAGCGGCTGGACGGAGCTTATCGATGCCTATCTGAAAGGCCGGGCGGAACTGCGCAGGTGCTGTCTTTTGATCGATGCCCGCCACGGCGCCAAGGATTCGGACCGCAAGGTGATGGCCATGCTGGATGGGGCGGCGGTCTCCTATCAGGTGGTGATCGTCAAAAGCGATAAAATCACCGAGACGGAACTCGCTGCTCGCGGCCAAGCCCTCATCGGCGAGCTGGCCGGCCACCCGGCGGCGCATCCCAAGGTGATTCCGGCCAGCAGCCGCCTGGGCTCCGGCATTGCCGAATTGCGCGCTGCGCTGGCGGCGCTGGCTGCAAATAGGTGACTATCTGGTTTTCAAGAAATTCCCCGCTTAAGGAAAGAATTATCAACGCGGAGGGGCGCGGAGAAAGAATTTGGATGCTTCGATTTGTTAAGAAAAATGATGATCGTGTATTGTTGGAATTATTGAATAATTTTTTTCGTAGTCCTCCGCGAACCTCGGCGCCATCGGCGTTTCAATAATCTCCAAGAAGGAAATTAACCCTGTCTCCAATAATGACAAATCCCCTGGCGCTGGCGGCGCGGCGATAACTGAAGTAAGTTGCAAGGGCCATGAACAAGAAAATCGACAAAAACGGCAAATCCAAGGAAGACTGGCTCGCCCAGGCCAAGGTGCTGTCCGAGGCCCTGCCCTATATGCGCCGTTACGCGGGCGAGACCTTCGTCATCAAGTTCGGCGGCAACGCCATGGGTAATGCCGAACTGGCGCGGCTGTTTGCCCGCGATGTCGTTCTCTTGCGGCAAGTCGGCATCAACCCGGTCGTCGTCCATGGCGGCGGACCGCAGATCGGCGCCATGCTGGAACGGCTCAAAATCAAAAGCCAGTTCGTAGACGGTCTTCGCATCACCGACAAAGAAACGGTCGAAGTGGTGGAAATGGTGCTGTCCGGCACCATTAACAAGCAGATCGTCTCGGCCATCAACGAGGTCGGTGGCTTCGCCGTCGGCCTTTCCGGCAAGGATGGAAACCTGATCAGGGCCGAGAAGCTCAGGCGCACCCGGCGCGACCCTGATTCCAACATCGAGCGGATTCTAGACTTGGGCCTTGTCGGCGAACCGACCCGGGTCAACCCGCATATTCTTGACTATTTCGACGAGACCGACATCACCCCCGTCATCGCCCCGATCGGCGCCGGCCCCAATGGCGAGACCCTGAATATCAACGCCGACACGGCGGCCGGCGCTATTGCCTCGGCGGTTACTGCCCGGCGCCTGTTGATGTTGACCGACGTCGAGGGAGTCATAGATAAAAAAGGCAGTCTCATCTCCGAAATGACGGCCGGGGAGGCCAGGGACAATATTGCCGACGGGACCATCCACGGCGGCATGATTCCAAAAATCGGAACCTGCCTCGAAGCCATCGAGAACGGCGTCGATGGAGCCGTCGTCATCGACGGCAGGGTACCCCACGCCATGCTCCTCGAGCTGTTCACCGAGCACGGCGCCGGCACGCTGATCCATCCGGGCTGATGGTGGTTCCCGTCAAACCGGACTTGCCCTAAAAATCACCAAAAAAGTCCAGTTGCCACTCCATTTCCTCGTCGCTTAAAGGGAATTTCCCGCCGGCGCCGGGGTTGAGCATGTACTCGGGTTGGATTTGCGCCAGCTTGCCCTGCAACGTCATTGCCAGTTGCATGGTGAGACCGGCTTTTCAGGTGATGGCGACGACGCCCTTGGCGCTTTGCATATCGATAATCTTGTCGACCACCTTCACGCGCTCCTTAGCCAGCACCGCCAACGCCGCGATGGCGAATTCACCGTCTCCGGATTGCACGGCGCCGATGATGGTTTCCCCGTTCAGTTTTTTGTCGCGGTGCATTTTCTTTGCCAGGTCGAGGGGGATTGACCCGGCGAGCGGGCAATCTCGGCATGGCGCTTTTGGGAATGTCCTTTTGACTTTTTCTTGATGCCCGCCTCTTCTTCGATTATCTGGTCGGCGACGAGGAGAAGCGCCGCGCCGGGATAGCCGGCGAGCAGAGACTCAGCCTCAGTGCCGTAAAGATCGGGCGCCATGGGCATGCTATCCTTTGACATGGGCTCTCCATACCCTTCCAATAATGAACGGGCGGCACGGACCGCCTGTCCATGAAAAATGGTACTTTACCCACAACATGATAGGCCCTGCTAGCCTAGAAAAAGACTTGCCGTGCCGTCTTGCTGATCCCACAAATAAGGCCATGACCCAATCAACCGCGTCGCCCGCGCCGCCGCCAAGCCGGTGCCCCGGATTTTTGAAAAACGCCGAGGCTTGGGTCTTTGACTTGGACAACACCCTATACCCGGCCTCGTCCAACCTCTTCGCCCAGATCGACGAGCGCATGCGCTCCTATATCGCCGATTTCCTGGAATTGGAATTGAGCCAGGCCGAACGCCTGCAAAAACATTATTTCCGGCAATACGGCACCACTTTGCGCGGACTGATGAACCGGCACGGCATGGAGCCGCGCCCTTTTCTCGATCATGTCCACGCCATCGATCTCACCCCGGTGGCGCCGGATCCGGTCTTGGCGGCGGCCCTGGCCCGCCTTCGCGGGCGCAAGCTCATTTTTACCAACGCCACCGCCGATCATGCCGAAAGGGTCGTGGCTCGGCTGGGCGTTGGCCATCACTTCGACGCCGTTTTCGATATCGCCGCCGCCGGTTACTTGCCCAAGCCCGAGCCCGAGGTCTACAAGAGGCTGGTCAAACGCCATCGCCTCGACCCTTTGAGGACGGTGATGATCGAGGACATATCCCGCAACTTGGAGCCGGCGGCGGCGTTGGGCATGACCACGGTGTGGGTGAGGAGCAATAATCCATGCCCTTCCGAAGGGGCCGAAGGCGGCCATGTCCACCACGTCACCGACGATATGGTGGCCTGGTTGGAGGAGGTTGGCCGATAAGCCGGCTTGACCCTCTTGTCATCGTTGACAGGCCGCTTCGCCTAGCCCATCTTCCAGGCCGCGTATCGAAAATTTTATCTAAGAGCCTGTTTGGGGAGTTCATCATGAACATCGCCGACCTACAAGCCACCATCGACGCCGCCTGGGAAGGGCGCGACACCATTACTCCCTCCGGCCAAGGAGACGTACGTGACGCCGTCGGGACGGCTCTAGACCTTCTCGATAGTGGCCAGGCCCGGGTCGCCGAACGGCGCGTGCTTGGCGACTGGAAAGTCAATCAATGGCTCAAGAAGGCGGTGCTACTGTCGTTTCGCCTCAACGATATGGAAACCATTTCCGGAGGTCCGGCGGCGGCGTCCTGGTTCGACAAGATTCCGTCAAAATTTGCCGGCTGGGACGAGGCGCGTTTCCGGCAAGCGGGGTTCCGCGCCGTTCCCCATTGCGTTGTCCGACGCTCGGCCTATATCGCGCCCGGCGCGGTGTTGATGCCGAGTTTCATCAACTTGGGCGCCTATGTGGGCGGCGGCACCATGGTAGATACCTGGGTAACCATCGGCTCTTGCGCGCAAATCGGCAAGGATTGCCACATTTCCGGCGGCGTCGGCATCGGCGGTGTTCTCGAGCCCTTGCAAGCCGGGCCGGTGATCGTTGAGGATAACTGCTTCATCGGGGCGCGCTCCGAAGTCGCCGAAGGGGTTATCGTCGAGGAAGGTTCGGTCTTGTCGATGGGCGTTTTCATTGGTGCCTCGACCAAGATCGTCGACAGAGCCAGCGGCGAAATTCATTTCGGACGGGTGCCGGCCTATTCGGTGGTGGTGCCCGGCGCCTTGCCCGGCAGGCCGCTATCGGACGGCTCGCCGGGTCCCAATCTCTATTGTGCCGTCATCGTCAAAACGGTGGACGAAAGAACCCGTTCGAAAACATCCATCAACGAGTTGCTCAGGGACTAGTGGTCCAAATCCGTCGTATGAGTACCATATGTCGGATTTGGACCACTAGACCTAGAGCCTTTCGCCGGAAGCCGAATGACCCAGGACATCGATCCGATTGAACTGAGCCAAGCGCTGATCCGCTGCGCCAGCGTCACGCCCGAGGACGGCGGCGCCCTTGACGTCGTGCAAGGGGCTTTGCGGGGGCTTGGATTTAACTGCCGCAGGCTGCCCTTTTCCGAGGCCGGCACGGCGGACGTGGATAACCTTTATGCCCGCCTTGGCACCGGCGCGCCCCATTTTTGCTTTGCCGGCCATACCGACGTGGTGCCGGCCGGCGACGCCGCCCAATGGAGCCATGATCCTTTCGGCGCCGGCATCGAAAACGGCCGGCTTTACGGCCGCGGCGCCGCCGACATGAAATGCGCCATCGCTTGTTTCGCCGCCGCCGCCGGCCGTTTCCTGGCCGCCGCCGGTGGTAATTTCGGTGGTTCCATCAGCATGCTCATCACCGGCGACGAGGAGGGGCCGTCCATCAACGGCACGGCCAAGGTGCTGAAATGGATGCGGGAGAACGGCGAGGTTATCGACGCTTGCCTGGTCGGCGAACCCACCAACCCGCGCGCCCTTGGCGAGATGATCAAGATCGGCCGCCGGGGCAGCCTCAACGGACACCTCTGCGTGCCGGGGACGCAAGGGCACTCCGCCTATCCCGATCTGGCCGACAATCCCATCCCCCGGCTGTTGCGGATGCTTGCCGCCATCAACGAGGCGCCCCTTGATAACGGCAACGACCATTTCCAGCCATCGACGGTGGAGATCACAACCATCGACGTCGGCAACCCGGCCACCAACATCATTCCCGCTAGGGCGGCGGCGGCGTTCAACATTCGTTTTAACAATCGCCACCATGGCGACGGCCTGGAAGCGTGGATCAGGAAATGTTGCGAGTCTGTCGGCGGCGATTTCGAGCTGAGCGTCGAGATCAATGGCGAAGCCTTCCTCGCCCCGCCGGGTCCGTTAAGCGATGTTGTTGCCGCCGCCGTCGAGGAGGTTACCGGCCGGCGGCCGGAACTGAGCACCACCGGCGGCACCTCTGACGCCCGCTTCATCAAAGATTATTGCCTGGTCGCCGAATTTGGACTTATCGGTGAGACCGCGCACAAGGTTGACGAGAATGTCGCCGTCGCCGACATCCGATCCCTGGCCGAAATCTACCAAGCCCTGCTCGAAAGGTACTTCGCCAAGGAAGCGGCGGAAGCGCGGAAAAACCGATGTTGACGATGCGGGAGGCCTCCGCCTCTCTTTACGGCGCCTGCCGGCTGGCCCGTTTCGACGCCGCCGGCATGACTTTTTTCAATACTTCCTTGGAAGGGTTCTGGCGCTCTTTTTACGCCGCCGTCATCATCGCCCCTTTCTACGGCTTATTGTTGTACCTGCGCTACGCGGCGGGCGAGGTGGCGGTCCAGCCCACGCGGTTCGCATCCGTGGAGGCCATCGCTTATGTCATGTCCTGGTTCGCCTTTCCCGTGGTCATGCTGACGGTGGTCTTGTTTCTGGACCGGGAAAAAAATTATTTACGTTACCTGACAGCGTATAATTGGGCGGCCGTGCTCCAGAACGCCGTCTATCTGCCGCTGGCAATCCTGATGGTGACGGGGGTCCTGCCGCAGCAAGCGGCCAATCTTTTCGGCCTTTTCGTCTTTGCCGTGATCCTCGCCTATACTTGGTTCATCACCCGTGTCGCCCTGGACGTGCCGGCCGCCACCGCCGGCGGCGTGGTTACCCTCGACCTGCTGTTCAGCATCCTCATTAACGGCTTCGCCGAGGGATTGCTGTGACCGCCGCTAGCCGCATCAGTACAACACTCCCACCAAGTAGAGACCTTCCGGCGGCGCCGTCGGGCCGCCACGGGCGCGGTCGCGAGCCTCTAGCGCCGCCGTCACGCCGCCGGCCGTCCACTTGCCTTCGCCGACCAGTTTCAGGGTGCCGACGATGTTGCGTACCTGGTGGTGCATGAAGGACTTGGCGTGGGCCCGGATGAAAATGAAATCGCCGTCGCGGCCGACGCCGAGCTCGTCCAGGGTCTTGACCGGAGAGGCGGCCTGGCAATTGATGGCACGGAAGGTGGTGAAGTCATGCTTGCCCGTCAGCACCCGCGCCGCCTCCGCCATCGCCGCCCAGTCAAGGGGCGTGGCCACCCACCAGGCGCGCTTGCGTTCCAGAACTGGCTCCGCCCGGCGGTTGCAGAGGCGGTAGAGATAGCGGCGCTGGTGGGCCGACCGGCGAGCGTCGAAACCGGGTTTGGCCGGCTCGGCCTTGAGCACCGCCACCGGCGCCGGTTTGACGTGGAAATTGATGGCGTCGCGGACGGTGTCCGTGGCGAACTCCCTTGGCAAGTCGAAATGGGCAACCTGACCCAGGGCGTGGACGCCGGCATCGGTCCGTCCGGCGGCATACAGGGTGACGGTCTCGCCCGAGAACCCGGCAATGGCTTCCTCGAGCACCTGCTGAACGGCGAGGCCGTTTTTCTGGCGTTGCCAGCCGACGAAACCGCTGCCGTCGTATTCGACGGTGATCTTGTAACGGGGCATGAGCTCGGTACTGTACTAATTCGGGGCTTTCGGCGGCGGATTAATTTGCTAAGTTGTTTTCCCCATTCTGAGGCCGTCGGCGCGCCGACCCCAAATCAGTGGACGCAAGCAGGCAATGAGCGAGTAGGAATCGGCGGCAATCAGCAATGTCGATAGGGATTCCCTGCATATCCTCCCCTTGTCCATCCTGCCCGTCGAAACGAAGGTCTTGCAAAGGGCGCGGCTGATCAAAAATGCCTGCCTTGAAAGCATCATCTAATTTTTCGACGACATCTACGCCGGCAGCGGGCAAGTGGAGATCGGTGCCCTGGGCGGGCAATTCGACTGGCCACAATCACCGAGCCATCCCGACCTTATCCTCATGAAAAAGCTGGGCGAGCTGTCCAGTTACGATGTCTATTCCTTGCGCATTGCGCTCCGCCAACACGGCATTGACGTAAATAACGTCGAATCTCTCAAATTGTCGGAAGGCAAGGCCCGGGAACTGAAAGATTACATAACCACTTTCACCCATCCGTTGATCATGGAAATTTATGGCGATAGCGACGTGGAGATACAGAACTTCGCCGACATCGTTGCCCTGTTCCGCGAGCCGGACATCAAAAAAGCCCGGGAAAAGCTGCAGATCATGGCCGGCAATCTGGACATCAAGCTGGAAGAGGTGCCCAGGTTCCTGGAGGATTACGGCGATATATTCCTGTCCTTTTCCTACTACCGGCAATGCCTGGACCAGGTCGGGCCGGTCATCGAGGAGTTCCTGAGATCATTGAACGAGATCAAGGGGAGTTGGCAACTTAAAACCGATGCCAACCTGGTAAGAACTTGTGAACGGATGGAGACCATCTTCAACAAGCTTTTTACCACCATCACCAGGCGCTTCAAGTTTTTCGACCGCTCCACCCAGGACATGTGGGACAACATCTCCGCCGAGCGCTTCCACCAGGTGGAAGATATGATCGAGAGCTTCCACACCACCATCGGCGGCGAGCTTTGCTCGCTCAGCGTCAAGTTTGACGCTTGGCACCGCTTGTTCCAGACCCCGGATTCGGGCGGACCGGTGAAACGCTCCGAATTCATTTTCTCGGACATGAAACAGGGCATCGAAAAGTTTCGTGCGATCGAGAGATCGGCGCCGCCGTTGCCGGACCTGGACCGAGGGGCACCAGGCGGGCGGCTTCGTTCACGATAGCCGGCTGCCTGGCGGCAAAGGGTAGCCGCGCACGAAATCCTCGGCCGCCGCCGCTTTCCTGCCGGCGCGCTGCACCCGGACAAGCCTGAGCGCCCCTTGTTCCGCCGCCCCGCCACAGGCGACGGCGAGCCGGTCGTCGAGAACGGTGCCGGGAGGGGCTTTTGCCGCCACCGCCGCAACTTGCGCCGCCAGCACCTTGACGCGCTCCCCTTGATGTTCGAACCAGACGCCGGGCCGAGGGGTCAGCGCCCGGACCAGGCGCTCCAGTTCCACCGCCGGCCGCGACCACAACAAGCGGCCTTCGCGGCGGTCCAGTTTAGGGGCATGGGTGACGCCTTCCGGCGGTTGCGGCGCCGCTGTCAGGCGTCCTTCGTTGAGGCCGTCCAGGGCTTTGAGGATCAGCCGCGCACCGAGCCCGCCCAAGGTATCGCGCAAGCCCCCGGCCGTCGTCTCGGCGGTGAGAGGAACGCTCTCGGCCAAGATCATCGGCCCGCTGTCCAGGCCTTCATCCATTTTTATGATGGTGACGCCGGATAGCTCGTCGCCGGCGATGATCGTCCGCTCAATCGGCGCCGCCCCGCGCCAGCGCGGCAGCAGCGAGGCATGAATATTGAGGCAGCCGAGCCGGGGCGCCTCGAGGATGGGCGCCGGCAGGATCAGGCCGTATGCGGCGACGACGGCGGCGTCGATGGCGAGCGCCCTGAAGGCGGCTTGTTCGTCCTTGCCGTCCAGAGACTTCGGCGTGCGCACCGAAATGCCCTTTTCCTCGGCGAAAGCATGTACCCGCATCGGCCGTTGCCGGTGGCCGCGTCCGGCCGGCCGGGGCGGTTGCGAATAGACGCAAGCGACCTGGTGCCCGGCCTCCAGCAGGGCGCCGAGGGCGGGTAGCGCGAAGTCGGCGCTTGCCATGAAAACTAGGCGCAGGGGGGGCATGGCGGCGGCACCGCCTAAACGGCGGCCTCTTCCAGTTTCTTCATCTTGACCAGCTTGCGGAGGATCATGTTGCGTTTCAAAAAAGAGATATGATCGACGAACAGAACCCCGTCCAAATGATCGATTTCGTGGAGAAGGCATCTGGCCAGCAGACCATCGGCCTCGATCTCTTGCAAGGCGTTGCCGCGATCCAGGTAACGCATCTTGATCCGTGCCGGGCGGGCGACATCGGCGTAGTGCTCGGGAAACGACAGGCAGCCTTCTTCATCGTCGATCACTTCTTCCGAGACCCAGGTGATCTCGGGATTGGCTATCATGAGCGACCTCGGCTGCTCCTCCCGGCCGGCCGTGTCGACGACGATGACCCGTTTGAGAACGCCTACCTGCGGCGCCGACAAGCCGATGCCAGGCGCCGCGCACATGCTTTTCAGCAAGTCATCCATGAGCGTGGCGATTTCGCCATCGACTTTCTCCACCGCTTCACAGGCGGCTTTCAAGCGGGGGTCGGGGGCGATGATGATGGGCAGAACGGCCATGGGTATTTTTAAATGCCTCGCATAGGGTTGGCGCCGGATTCACATATGGCCTCGGCCCGTCGCGGTCAAGGATAGGAAAGATAGGAAGTCGCCGCCGTCTCCATTATAGTGGCCAACCTCATCCACAGGGAAACGGTGCAAATCTTGATTTGGCAGAGTCTTCTCGGCGTCGCCTCGCTGACGGCGCTGGCCTGGGCGATTAGCGAGAACCGCCGGCGGGCATGAACGAGACTTTTCTCATATTGGCGGCGGCGGCGGCGATTTTCGTCATTGTCCTGGTTGCCTTGCTGCGCTCCGAGCGGGCTCGCGCCGAGGCCGCCATGCGGTTGGCGCGGCTCACCGAGACGGCGGAAAATCTGGCGGCGGCGCAAGCCCAATTGGTGGGACGCCAAGAGCAGGCGCAGAGCGGCGTCAACGAACGCCTGGATGCCCTCGCCAAGCGTTTGGGAGACAGTCTTTCCGAGCAAATGGAAAAGACCGGCGAAAGGCTGAGGACTCTCCATGAACGCCTTGCCGTCATCGACGCCGCGCAGAAGAACATCACCGACCTTTCCGAGCGGATGGTCGGCCTCCAGGATATCCTCTCCAACAAGCAGGCGCGCGGGGCTTTCGGTGAAATCCAGCTGAACGACCTGGTCGCCGGCATTTTGCCGCCTTCGGCTTTTGGTACCCAGGTGACCCTTTCAAACGGCAAGCGCGCCGACTGCCTGATTAAGCTGCCAAACCCGCCCGGCGCCATCGTCATCGACGCCAAATTCCCGTTGGAGAGCTATTACATCTTGCGCCAGGCAAAAAACGAAGCGGCACAAAAAAAAGCTCTGCGCGAGTTCGGCGCCGCCATCATGGTTCACGTCGGCGATATCGCCGGCAAATACATCGTTCCCGGTGAGACCGCCGAATCGGCGCTGATGTTCCTGCCCTCGGAAGCGGTCTACGCCGAACTGCACGCCAGCCTTCCCGGCATTGTCGAGAGATCCCATCGCTCCAAGGTCTGGATCGTCTCGCCGACAACCCTGATGGCGACCCTGAACACGGTGCGCGCCGTGCTCAAGGACGTCCGCATGCGCGAACAGGCCGGCGTTATCCAGGTCGAGGTCTTGAAAATGCTGGAAGACGTCGCCAGACTCGACAAAAGGGTGGAAAACCTGGAAGGCCACTTCAACTTGGCGGCCAAGGACATAAGCCAGATCGGCACCTCGGCGAAGAAAATCGTCGGTCGCGGTGAAAAGATCCAGGACGTGCAGATCGGTGACGATGCCCCGGCAGAGCCCGAGGGTTTGCCCCCACCGGAGTAGCGGCGGCTCTGCGTGCATCCATGAGGTCAAGTCTTGACCCCTTGTTTACGAGGTGCCTGTTCGGAAAGGCAGGTGCCTGTCTCAACCGACCTGTTCAGTCCGCTCGGACCCTGGTTCAAAGATGGCACGGAATATTTTGAGCAGGTTTTGGTCAATCTGGGACTGCATATCTTCAAATATGGCAAAGGCCTTTTCCTGCGCAAACGGCGGTTTATAGGATCGCGCATCCGTCAAGGCACCGAAAATATTGACGATTACCGATATTCGCGCCAGTTCATTCAGCTCACTGCCCTTGAGCCCTTTCGGATAACCGCTGCCGTCGATTTTTTCATGATGCTGTCGGGCGATGATCAACGCTCCCTTGGTCACGTCCGCGGACTCGTCCAACAATTGGCAAGACCGGGTAACGTGATCGCGCATGACCGGCCATTCCTCGGTGCTTTTCATGATCGGCGCCTGGTCATTATATTCTTGCGCGCCGCGATCCACATTCGAATCGTTTAAAAATGATTTGATCGGCAGGGGTGGGGTCGAGTCTTGAATGTTGAATTTCCGTCAACCGCCCACTTTGCTTCTTCCATGGCACGGCCCTTGCGCGGCTCTTTCGCCAGCTGCTGAAGGAGTATTTCCCCTCAACCCCTTATTGTTTCATGGGCGGCCCCGGACGTGGTACATGCCTTGCCATGCTTCGCCTTGACAAGATCACCTATCGCATCGGCCCGCGCCTGTTGTTCAACGAAGCCAGCGCCACCGTCAATCCGGGTCACCGGGTCGGCTTTGTCGGCCGTAACGGCACCGGCAAGACGACCCTGCTTGGCATGTTGAGCGGCGCGGCGGAGCCTGATTCCGGTGCCATCTCCGTGCCGTCGCGGTGGCGGATCAGCGTCACCCGCCAGGAAGCGCCCGACGGCACGGAAAAATTGATCAACATCGTCCTCGCCGCCGACCGGGAACTGGCCTGGCTCAGCCGCGAGGCCGAAACCGCGACCGATTCCAGGCGCATCGCCGAGATCCATGCCCGCCTGCATGACAAAGGGGCAAGCCGCGCCCAGGCCCGGGCTTCCCGGCTGCTGGCCGGGCTCGGCTTCGACCAGGCCGCGCAACAGCGCCCCTGCGACAGCTTTTCCGGCGGCTGGCGCATGCGCGTGGCGCTGGCCGCCCTATTGTTCACCGAGCCCGATCTGCTTTTGCTCGACGAGCCGACCAACCATCTCGATCTCGAGGCGGCGCTGTGGCTTGAGAACCACCTCCGCCATTATCCGGCCACCGTGCTGCTGGTCAGCCACGACCGTGACCTGCTGAACCGGGTGGCCGAGGAAATCCTGCATCTGGAAAACGGCAAACTGACCCTTTATTCCGGCAACTATGACCGCTTCGAGGAAAGCCGGCGCATGCGTCTCGCCCAGAATGAGAAACAGCGCGCCAAGCAAGATGCGCAAAAACGGCAAATCATGAAATTCGTCGACCGTTTCCGCTATAAGGCGACCAAGGCGAAGCAAGCGCAATCGCGCTTGAAAATGTTGGAGCGCATGCGCCCGATCCCGGAACAGCGCGAGGAAGGCACGGTTGTCTTCACCTTTCCAACGCCGAAACCGGCGTTGGCCTCGCCCCTTTATACGACGGAAGATGTCGCGGTCGGCTACGACGGCACGGCGGTGATCGAAAACCTGTCGCTGCGCTTTGACGACGACGACCGCATCGCCCTGATCGGTGCCAACGGCAACGGCAAGTCCACCTTGATAAAGCTGTTGGCCGGGCGGCTCGCGCCGATGGCCGGCAAGGTCGGCAAGTCAGGCAAGCTGCGTGTCGGTTATTTCGCCCAGCATCAGGCCGACGAACTGGACCTGGCGGCGACGCCGCTGATCGCGATGACGCGCAAACGCCGACGCGACACCGAAACCAAGGTACGCGCGCAGTTGGGGCGCTTCGGTTTCGGCGCCGACAAGGCCGAGACCAAAATCGGCGATCTTTCCGGCGGCGAGAAGGCGCGCTTGTTGTTCGCCTTGATGAGCTCCCTAGCGCCGCACATCCTACTGCTTGACGAGCCGACCAACCATCTCGACGTCAATTCCCGGCAATCGCTGGTGCAGGCGATCAACGCCTTCGAGGGTGCCGTCGTCATCGTCAGCCACGATCCCCACCTGATCGCCCTTACCGCCGATCGTTTCTGGCTGGTCGCCGACGGCGCCGTGACGCCGTTTGATGGCGACATGGACGACTACCGGGCGCTTTTGGCGGGGAACGGCAAAAACGGCGCGAAGGCGGCGGCCGGCGCGGCCGGAAACGACAAAAAAGAACGCCGCCGCGAGGCCGCCAAACAGCGCCAGGCTGTGGCCCACCTGAAACGCCAACTGGCCAGCGCCGAAGCCAAGTTCGAAAAGCTGGAAGCGAGAAAGAAAGACCTTATGGGCGCCATCGCATCCCCAGCGCTCTATGCGGACCGGGGCGGCGGGTCCAGGATGGTCGCCCTGCAAAAGGAGTTGGGACAGGTGGAAAAGGACCTGAGCGCGGCCGAAGAGCGCTGGGCCAGGGTCCAGGAAGACTGGGACGCGGCGCAGGTGTGAAACCGTCCCCGTTATTCAGCACCGCTTTTGCCAATGAAGGGCTCTATTGAAATAGCAGGAGGGCGCCTTCGCTGTGGTGGACGGGCTCTTCAGGGGTATCGCGGACGTTCCGACGGTTTTCTTCCGCTCTTCCCTCGACAGCGGAAGAGATTTATATGGCCTCCTTTCCTTCGGCACCTGGTCTAAATTAAAAATAGATGTTTCATGGTGGTTGGTGAAATTGCCCGATGACCGTGTCTAGGGAAGGGACCTTGATGAGACTGAATGTCATTCCATTGGTAACGTCCCTGCTACCAGCGGTCGCCGTTCACGTTTGCTATATTCTGGCCGCCAATCAAGGCCATGTTTCGTGGTGCTTTCCTTACTTCCCTCCATCAGCGCCACCGGCCGCCATGGTCCCGAGAGTGTCGTTTTTCGCGCCGCTATTCTCCCCGCTTCGGTCTTGATGATGGTCTACTGGAAACTCAGTCTGGAGTGGATCAAGGTGTTGGGAACGCGCATGGTCCGGCTCAACCGCGTCATGATGTGGCTAGGAATGACGGCCGCCTTGGGTTTGTTTCTCTATTCCAGTGTCTTGGGCGAGGTGGGTGAGTTCTACCGCCAGCAGCGCCGCGTCGGCATGATTCCTTTCTACATCTTCACTTATCTCGCCCAACTCCTGATGACGATCCAAATTGCGTCAATGGTGAGAGTTGGGGGATCACGCTCTTAATCCTGGCGCACACCTTCGTCACCTACTTTTCTTGGCGGGACAGCGGCTTCCGGGCATGCCTCACGGTCTTCGGGAAGCGATTCTGATTGGCGCCTTTTCAAGGATGTAAAGGAGCCCTAGACGAAGAAGGTGCTGGTGAGAGCAATGTCGCATGGGGGGAGCCAGAGTTGGTTCCTGGTTAATTTCCGCTCTTTCCGAGGCTCTGGCATAAT
>DASCPW010000065.1:0-6589 GCA_036012725.1 Rhodospirillales bacterium | reverse complement strand
TGGTAGGAGCGGAGGTGTCATTCGGCCCCTCTTCGGGGCCCGCCTCGGGAGCCGCCGCCGGGGGCGGAAGTTCATGTTGGTCGGTGTGGGTTACGGTTTCGGGGATTGGCTGGTCATCGACCGGGGCGGTTTTGCCGGTTTCTTTCTTGCCAAGAAAAAAACCGCTGACGATATTGCTAAAACGGCTCAACGCGGACGGTTTCACGGCTTTGCTGGCGCCGGGGACGGGGCTCTCGGATATGCTAGCTTCTAGCGCCGCGTCAACTTGCGGTTCCGTTAGGTTCGCGGTTGGCGGCTGGAAATCTTTTGGGGCCGGCGGCGGGGATGGCGACGTGGCCTCCGGAATGTCCGGGCGGCGGCGGATTTTGCCGATGATGGGCAGATCGCCGGCGGGCAGGGCCGTGGATGGATCGAAGGGATTGGGCTTTCCGTCCGGCTGGCTTTGCGTTGCCGCCGTGACTGACGCTTTTGTCTCTGCCGGCGTGGTTTGGGCACTAACTTTCGGCCTCGCCTCGACCGTTGGCGCCCATGATTTTACCGGTGGCAAGACCGGCTGTGGTTTGGTTGCCGTGCTTGCCGCCGGCGGGAGGGAGGGAGGCTTCGGCTTTTCCTCCAAGTGGCGCAAGTTGCGTACGGAAAGAAGAAAATGGGCAATGTTGAAATAACCTTTGTCGACAGCCAAATCGACGGCGGTTACTCCCCACTCATTGGTCGCCGTAATATCCGCTCCCGCAGCAATGCTGGATTGCACGGCGGCCATGTTGTTGCCGTGAACAGCTTCGAACAGGTGACGGGTAGCCGCCGCCTTGTCGACTCCCGGCGCCACCTGTGCCCAGGCGCCGCCGGCCGCCAGGACCATGAACGCCACGATCAGGCTGGCCACCGGCCAAGCCGCAAGTTTCCTTTTCGGCTTCGGCGGTTTTACAGAACCCGTCAAATGGGGGTAGAAATATCGCATTGATGGAATACCTGCTCCGGCCATTATAATGACCCTTTTCCAGCTCTGCGACAACGGTTACGAGCGGAAAACGGGCATCGGCTGATAGTCGTTTCGCTCCCTGCTGTATACTTGAGGGCCGTAGCTCATTGAAGCCAGCAAAGGAACCTAGCCATGCATCGGCTGGTTTTGTTTCTTATTTTTTGCTTTTGTCTCGGTTCGGCCACCGCCCTGGGCTCGGGGGTTACGATCAGCCACCAATGGATTACTCTCAACGGTAACCTTGAATTGGCCGAGGGCAAGAGCCTTAAGGATGGGGCGGTTCTCATCACTCACGGCACCCTTACTGGAGCGGGCCAGGAAATTGACCATGTCCGGCAAGGGCGGCGCCATGCTTGATGACTTCGATTTTCTTTTCTGAGCCAAGACCAGTGTTGCCGCGATGAGCATCGTCAGTTACTACGGCGGCGACGAGTGGCGGGACACGCCGACAACCGCCGGCGCCGACCGCATCTTTCCTGACTTGGCAAAAAAAAGTACGCGGCAAACGCATCGACAATGTCCGCCTCCACGTGGTCGATGACGCTGGCCATTTCTTTCACGATCTTTTCGCTGACGAGGCCGCCGATGTCATCGCCGAGTTCGCCGCTGATCCCTAGGCCTTGCCGTCCAGCCACGCCCGCAGATCGGCGAGCGCCCTTTGGGAGAGCGCCTGTTTGCGGTCCCGCCCCTTGAGCCGGCGGCCCCGCCCGTTGGTGCCGCCGATGGCTGGAAAGAGGCCGAAGTTGACGTTCATGGGCTGGAAGGTCTCGGCCTTCGCGCCACCGGTGATATGGTTCAAAAGAGCGCCCATGGCCGTGCTTTTCGGCGGCGCGGCAGTGGCGCGGCCGAGCCGTTCGGCGGCCGCGAAGAGGCCGGCCATGAGCCCGACGGCGGCGCTTTCCAGATAGCCCTCGCAGCCCGTTATCTGGCCTGCGAAGCGCAGCCGCGGCAGCCGTTTCAATTTGAGCGTTTCGTCCAAGAGCTTGGGGCTGTTCATGAAGGTGTTGCGGTGCATGCCGCCCAAGCGCGGGAACTCTGCCCGGGCCAGGCCGGGAATGGTGCGGAAAATGCGTTTCTGTTCGCCATGCGTCAACTTGGTTTGGAAGCCGACCATGTTGTAAAGCGTCGCGTAAGCGTTGTCCTGGCGCAGCTGGACGACGGCGTGGGGTTTCTTTTCGGGGGCGTGGGGATTGGTCAGACCGACCGGCTTCATCGGCCCAAAAGCGAGTGTTTGCCGGCCACGCTCGGCCATGACCTCGATCGGCAGGCAGCCCTCGAAATGGGGCGTTTCCTTCTCCCATTCCTTAAAATTGGTCTTTTCGGCGGCCAGCAAGGCGTCGACGAAAGCCTCGTACTGCTCCTTGCTCAACGGGCAGTTGATGTAATCGGCGCCGGTGCCGCCCGGACCGGCCTTGTCGTAACGGGACTGAAACCAGGCTGTCGAGAAATCGATAGATTTCTTGAGGACGATGGGGGCGATGGAGTCGAAGAAGGCGAGGGCATTCTCGCCGGTCAGCTCGCCTATGGCTTCGGCCATGCCGGGCGAGGTTAGCGGTCCAGTGGCGATGATGACGCTGTCCCATTCGTCCGGTGGCAGGGCGCCGACTTCCTGGCGGCGGATGGTAATCATCGGTTCGGCCTCGAGAGCCTCGCCGACGGCCTGGCTGAAACCCTCGCGGTCGACGGCCAAGGCACCGCCGGCCGGCACCTTGTGGCCATCCGCCGCCGTCATGATCAACGACCGGCAGCGGCGCATTTCCTCGTGCAGCAAGCCGATGGCGCTGGCCTCGGCATCGTCGGAGCGGAAGGAATTGGAACAGACCAGCTCGGCTAAGCCGTCGGTGACATGCGCCTCGGTCATCCGTGCCGGCCGCATCTCGTGCAAGAGCACGGGGACACCGGCGCGGGCAAGCTGCCAGGCTGCCTCGCTGCCGGCGAGGCCGCCGCCGATGACATGGACGGGGATGTTGCTGCAGTTCATGACCAACAGATAAACACGGTGCCGATTCCGTGCAAACGGGAAATGCACCGCTCCACGGGGGGCGGCGGCATGGTTTCCGCCCACTACGGGCGGTGGGGACGGGCAGACGTTACTGGCCCGGCACCTGGATGGTGGGTTGTGAAATGGCTTTCGTTGGTTTTAGGTCCTGGTCGCTCGCTGATGCCTTTCTTGACGGCATTGTGGACAGAAAAAAGGTACAGCATTCAGGCGCGATGCCGCAGATGTGAGAGCACCGATTCTCGAACCAAAAAAAGCAATTGGATCGCTCGCAAGTAGGTTTGGTCATGAATTTGTCTTTATCCCAGTCCCAGGGGGGAAATGCCGTTCGCTCCCCTTTATTCCGACCGTTCATTATGGCAAGGAGGAGGACTTGGTTTCTGTGACGGATGTCACAGTAGGGGGGCGTGGCAAAAAAATTGGCGGCGAAGCATTGGGCGAAAGGGCTCTCATGCCCGTTTTCTCGCTTTCGCCTTGTTGAAATAAGGCGCCAGGTACCGGCCGGTATAGCTGGCGGGCTCCGCCGCTACCTCCTCGGGCGTACCGGTGGCGACGACGCCGCCGCCCGAGTCGCCGCCTTCCGGCCCCAAATCGATGACCCAATCAGCGGTCTTGATGACTTCCAGGTTGTGCTCGATGACGATGACCGTGTTGCCGGTATCGACTAAGGCGTGGAGTACTTCGAGCAGCTTCTCCACATCGGCGAAATGGAGACCCGTGGTCGGTTCGTCAAGGATGTAAAACGTCTTGCCGGTGGCCCTCTTGGACAGTTCCTTGGCCAGCTTGACCCGTTGCGCCTCGCCGCCCGAAAGCGTCGTTGCCTGTTGGCCCAGGTGAATGTAACCAAGCCCCACCTTTTGCAAAGTCAGAAACTTGTTGCGGACGGCCGGCACCGCCTTGAAGAACTCCAGCGCCTCGTCGACGGTCATGTCGAGAACGTCGGCGATGGACTTGCCGCGGAAGTGGACCTCCAGGGTCTCGCGGTTGTAGCGCTTGCCCTTGCAATTATCGCATTGCACGTAGAGATCGGGCAGAAAATGCATCTCGATTTTGATGACGCCGTCGCCCTGGCAGACCTCGCAGCGCCCGCCCTTGACGTTGAAGGAAAAGCGCCCCGGCCTGTAACCCCGCGCCTTGGCTTCGGGGAGGGCGGAAAACCACTCACGGATGGGGGTGAAGGCGCCGGTATAAGTGGCCGGGTTGGAGCGCGGTGTCCGGCCGATGGGCGACTGGTCTATATCGACCACTTTGTCGATCAGTTCCAAGCCGTCGATGCCGTCGTGTCCGCCGGCGTGCATGCGCGCCCCGTGCAGACGCCGGGCCAGGGCTCTGTAAAGGGTATCGACGACAAGCGTCGATTTGCCGCTGCCCGACACGCCGGTGATGCAAGTGAAGGTGGCGAGCGGAAAATCGACGGTGATGCCGGCCAGGTTGTTGGCCCTGGCCCCCTTGACGGTTAATTTCCGACCCCCGCGGCTTTTGCGGCGGCGGGCGGGCATGGGAACCTGGCGTTTTCCGCTCAGGTACTGGCCGGTCAGGCTTTGCGGCGTCGCCAAGATGTCCTTAAGAGTGCCTTTGGCGACGATACGCCCGCCGTGGACGCCGGCGCCGGGCCCCATGTCGAGAAGGTGATCGGCGCTCATGATGGCGTCCTCGTCGTGTTCGACGACGATGACGGTGTTGCCCAGGTCGCGCAGCCGCTTGAGGGTGGTCAGCAGGCGGTTGTTGTCGCGCTGATGCAGGCCGATGGAGGGCTCGTCGAGGACGTAGAGCACGCCGGTCAGCCCCGAACCGATCTGCGAGGCCAGCCGGATGCGTTGGCTTTCGCCGCCGGAAAGGGTGCCGGACGTCCTCGAAAGGGTCAGATATTCGAGGCCGACATTGGCCAGGAATCCCAGCCGTTCGTTGATTTCACGCAAGATCCGCCGGGCAACCCGGCGCTGAAAGACGTTTAAACGCCGCTCCAGGCCGGTGAACCACGAAACGGCGGCGGCGATGGACATGCCGGTGACTTCGGCGATGTTAAGGCCGGCGATCTTTACCGCCAGGGCCTCGGGCTTTAGCCGCTGGCCGGAACAGGTATCGCAGTTGGTGACCGTCTGAAAGCGCCCCAGTTCGTCGCGCACCCAAGATGAATCAGTCTCCCGCCAACGCCGTTCCATGTTGGGAACGACGCCTTCGAAAGGTTTGGTGATGTCGTAGGGACGCTTGCCGTCGTGGTAGCGCATGGTCACCGGCTCGTCTCCGGAGCCGAATAGGAGTATCTCCCTGACGGCGGTGGAAAACTTGCGGAAAGGCGTGCTCAGCCGGAAGCCGAAATGCCCGGCCAAGCTGTCCAGGGTCTGCTGGTAATAGGGCGACGAGGAATTGGCCCAGGGTGCGATGGCGCCTTCTCCAAGCGACAGGCGGTCGTCGGGGACCACCAATTGCGGATCGAAATACATTTCCGTGCCCAGGCCGTCGCAGGCCGGGCAGGCGCCGAAGGGATTGTTGAACGAGAACAGCCGGGGCTCGATCTCGTCAATGGTGAAGCCGGAAACGGGACAGGCAAACTTGGCGGAAAAGGTGGTCCGCTCGCCGGATGAGGCATCTTCCGTAAAGGCCAGGCCGTCGGCCAGCGAAAGCGCGGTCTCAAAACTATCAGCGAGGCGTGGTTGCAAGCCGTCGCTTACAACGATGCGGTCGACCAGCACTTCGATTGAATGCTTGACTTTCTTGTTCAAGGCCGGCACGTCGTCGATCTCGTAGAAGGCGCCGTCCACCTTGAGCCGCTGAAATCCGCGCTTGCTCAGGTTCTGGATTTCGCGCTTATATTCGCCCTTGCGGCCGCGGATGATCGGGGCGAGAAGCAAAAGCCGGGTTCCCTCGGCCATTTCCATGACCCGGTCGACCATCTGGCTGACGGTTTGACTTTCGATCGGCAGACCGGTGGCCGGCGAATGGGGAATGCCGACGCGGGCGAACAAAAGGCGCATGTAATCGTAGATTTCGGTCACCGTGCCGACGGTCGATCGCGGGTTCTTCGATGTCGTCTTCTGCTCGATGGAGATGGCCGGGGAGAGCCCCTCGATAAGGTCGACGTCCGGTTTTTGCATCAGTTCCAGGAACTGCCGGGCATAGGCCGAAAGCGACTCCACGTAACGGCGCTGGCCCTCGGCGTAGATGGTGTCGAAGGCCAAGGACGACTTGCCCGAGCCCGACAGGCCGGTGATGACGGTGAGCGTGTCGCGCGGAATCTCCACGTCTATGTTCCGGAGATTGTGCTGGCGCGCGCCGCGGACGCTGATTTTGTCCATGTTTTTTTCTACCGGTGAGCCTAACCCTCAGATATATGGGGCCGGGGCGGAAGTGTAAAGGAAGGCCGCGTTTTTGATAAATGTTCGCTAAATGTTCTTGCTCTGGAAAGGGCAAACTGCTATCACTAGCGCAAAAGCGGCGGCAATCCATTTTATCCCCAGCTATCTCCGGGAGCGGGATGGCATCGAATCCTGGTTTGCGGGTAAAATCCCGGCCACTCGGGGGAGTGGGCTGGTGCCGATAAAACTTAGAAATGCTCTAGCCCGTGTGTCGAGCGGACTTTGTCGAGGTTTTCAAGAGTTTGGTTTTGAGGG
>DASCPW010000064.1:0-32709 GCA_036012725.1 Rhodospirillales bacterium | reverse complement strand
CGGCTGCACAACATGCGCACCCTCCATCACATTGACGATGCCGTCAAGCGGCGGCGGATCGCCTTGGAAACCGCGGAGATTTACGCCTTTCTGGCCGAACGCATCGGCATACAGAAATTAAAGAGCGAGCTTGAGGATCTGGCTTTCGCCGAACTCAACACGGAGGCGCGCAACTCCATCGTCGCCAGACTGGAATTCCTGCGCAAAGAGGGTGGCGACATGGTGACGCGCATCCTCGCCCAACTGAGATCGACCCTGTCCGTGGCCAAGATCCCGGCAACGGTTACGGGGCGCGAAAAAAGGCCTTATTCCATTTGGCGCAAAATGCAGCGCCGCAATATCGGTTTCGAGCAGCTTTCCGATATCATGGCTTTCCGGGTTGTGGTTGCGACCGTGGCCGACTGCTACAAGGCTCTGGGCGTTATCCACGGCGCCTATCCGGTCGTTCCGGAACGTTTCAAGGACTATATCAGCACGCCCAAGCCAAATAATTACCAATCCCTGCACACGAGCGTTTTCGGGCCGGAGCGCCAGCGCATCGAAGTGCAGATCCGGACCAGCGACATGCACGATATTGCCGAGAGGGGCGTCGCCATCCATTGGCAGTACAAGCAAGGTGCCAGCAAGCCCGCCACGGAAGGGCGGCAATACCGTTGGCTCAGAGAATTATTGGACATCCTCGATCAGGCCGCCGGGGCGGAGGAATTCCTCGAACATACCAAACTCGAGATGTTTCAAGATCAGGTCTTCTGTTTTACCCCGAGGGGAGACTTGATCAACTTGCCGCAAGGGGCGACGCCGGTGGATTTTGCCTACGCCGTCCATTCGGAAGTCGGAAACACCTGCGTCGGCGCCAAGATCAACGGCCGCATGATGCCATTGCGCAGCGAGCTTCGCAACGGCGATCAGGTGGAAATCATCACCTCTACGGCACAGACGCCATCGCCCACCTGGGAGCAATTCGTGATCACCGGCAAGGCACGCTCCCGCATCCGCCGCTTCATTCGCGGCGAGGAGCACCAACAGTACCTGCAGCTGGGCCAAGCCATCCTTGAAAAGGCTTTCGATGCAGAAGATTACAAATTCTCCAGCAAGGCGCTTTCAGGCGTCTTGAAGGGGTTTAATGTGAGCAGCGCCGACCACCTTTGCGCCATGGTCGGCGCCGGCCACCACACAGGACGAGAGGTGATCGAAGCCGTCTTCCCGGGAACGCGAAAAAGGCCGGGACAAGACAAAGTCGTGCCGCTGTCCTCGGCACGCGTCCGACGGAAAAGAAAAGGCAAGGACGAAGCTATCGCCATCAAGGGGCTGATCGCCGGCATGGCGATGCATTTCGCCGGCTGTTGTCACCCACTTCCTGGTGACCGCATCGTCGGCATCGTTACCACCGGCAAGGGCGTCACCATCCACACTATCGATTGCGAGATGCTGGTGACCTACGTCGATGCGCCCGAACGCTGGCTTGACGTGTCTTGGCAGCTAGATGGCGAGATTCCCGACGTCCATGTTGGGCGCATCCAACTCACCGTCATCAACGAGCCCGGCTGCCTTGGCAGTTTATCCATGGTCATTGGCAAGAACGAAGGCAACATCTCGAACCTCAAGATTACCAACCGATCAGCTGACTTTTTCGATCTCATGCTCGATATCGAAGTGAGGGACGTCAGGCACTTAACCGACATCGTAGCCGCTTTAAGGGCAACCCCGACCGTCAATTCGGTCGAGCGGGGGCGCGGCTAAAAACCGGTAAACATTACCAACCTACTGATATTACTTTGTCATTTACCTATCAATTGGGCAACGGTCTGGGCTGTTTTCACAGAAAATGGCATCGATTCCCCATAAGTGAAAAATGCTCTAATATTCGCTGAATGTTTAAACGGCGCCGAAAACTGTCGATAAGCGCGAAAATGCGCGAATTCCTATGGCCGCGCGCTGGCTGGCGGCGGTCGGCCTCTTATGTTTTTCATCGCATGGTACGCCTGCCCGGAACGCCATATTCGCTGGCCGCCGGATTCGCTTGCGGCGCGGCCGTCTCCTTCACCCCTTTCGTCGGCCTCCACTTCGTACTGGCGGCGATCCTCGCTATGATTATCCGCGCCAATTTTCTGTCATCCGCCATCGGCACGGCGGTTGGAAACCCCTGGAGCTTCCCCTTCATCTGGATATGGGTCCATAAGGTGGGTCTGTGGATGGGCGCGGGAAGCCCGGAGAACATCACGAAATCCATTGATTTTATAAGTATTTTCGGAACCATGATGGAGGCTTTCCTGCGCCTTGACATGGCTTACCTGTTACAGGTGGCATGGCCGGTCTGGTGGCCGATGTTCGTCGGCAGCATTCCAACGGGCATCTTGGTGTGGTTGGCGTTCTATTTGCCGTTGAAGCCGATGGTAAATTCCTATCAGGTCAGCAGGGACCGCCGGCGGGAAAGCAAATGCCTGCGCGCCAAGCAGGACGCAAAGCCATGAAACGCAGCCTCCGCCTCGGGGTGAACATTGATCACGTGGCAACCATCCGCAATGCCCGTGGCGGCGGCCATCCGGACCCTGTGGACGCAGCCGTGGTCGCCGCCAAGGCTGGTGCCGACGGCATCACGGCGCACTTGCGCGAGGACCGCCGGCATATTTCCGATACCGATATCGAGCGTCTTAGCCGCGAAATCGACCTGCCTCTGAACCTGGAAATGGCCGCGACACCGGAAATGCTGGAGGTAGCGCTCGGCCATCGCCCCCATGCCGCCTGTATTGTTCCCGAAAAACGCCGGGAACGGACCACCGAGGGCGGCCTTGATGTGGTCGGGGGAAGCGCCCACCTGGCGCCTTACGTGAAGACGTTGAATGGGGCCGGCATTCGCGTCTCTTTTTTCGTCGAACCCGAAGCGGCGCAACTGGACGCCGCCCGCGCCTTGGCGGCACCGGTGGTCGAGCTACACACCGGCGCCTATTGCAACGCCAAGGGGGCCGAGCAAGAGCGGCAACTCGGCCGTATCCGCGAGGCCGCTGCCCATGCCGAGGACATCGGCCTGGAATGCCACGCCGGCCACGGGCTGACCTATGACAGTGTCGGGCTCATTGCCGCTATCCCCACCATTGTTGAGTTGAATATTGGCCATTTTCTCGTCGGCGAAGCCATTTTCCGCAGCCTCGAACAAAGCATAAGGCATATGCTCGAGCTCATGAACGCGGTCAGGGAAAGAGATCAATGATTCTTGGCATCGGCACCGACATTTGCGATATCCGGCGAATCGAAAAGACCCTGGAACGCTTCGCCGAACGTTTTACCGCCCGAGTCTATACAGAGAACGAACGCACCATCGCCGAGACCCGCGCCAAGCCGGCGGCGGCCTATGCCCAACGCTACGCCGCCAAAGAAGCTTGCGCCAAGGCCTTGGGCACGGGCTTTCGCGACGGTGTCCATTGGCGGGATCTCGACGTCGGCAACTTTCCTTCGGGGCAACCCTTCATGACGCTGACGGGCGGTGCCAGAAAACGCCTCGACGAACTCACCCCGCCGGAAATGACGGCCCGCGTCGATCTGTCGCTCAGCGATGAATATCCCATGGCCCACGCCATGGTGGTGATTTCCGCCGTCCCGGTGACGGCGGATCATTCCGGCTTAACTTCCGTGGCGTCTTGACAGGGAGTGCGGATGCTGGCTTGATCTTGCGGCACCTGGGAATATAAAAAAATATAAAATTACTTATAATCAATATATTATAATTGAATATTAATGAATCACTCAAGATCTCGCGGTATCAAGGAAACGCTCAAGACCATCATCTACGCGGTGCTGATCGCGCTTGCCATCAGGACTGTCGCCTACGAGCCCTTCAATATCCCTTCCGGCTCGATGATTCCCACATTGCTGGTCGGCGACTATCTTTTCATCTCCAAATTCTCTTTCGGCTACAGCCGCCACTCGTTGCCCTTAAGCCCGCCGTTGATACCGGGAAGAATATTTTTCAGCGAGCCGGAGTGGGGCGACGTTGTCGTTTTCAAATTGCCGGCCGACAACAAGACCGACTATATCAAGCGCATCATCGGCCTTCCCGGTGACAGAATTCAGCTTATCGACGGCATCCTTAATATCAACGGCGAACAGGTCAAACGCGAACGGACTGAGGACTATGTCGTTCGCAACCACAACGGCGATATCCGCCGGATTTCGCGCTATATTGAGACCTTGCCGAACGGTCGGCGCCACCACATTCTGGAAGTCAGCGACCGCGGCCCCTATGACAACACGGATCTCTATATCGTACCGGCGGGGCATTATTTTGTTATGGGCGACAACCGGGACCGTTCCCGCGATAGCCGATTTCTAGGCGATATCGGTTTCGTGCCGGTGGAAAACCTAGTGGGACGCGCCGAGTTTCTGTTTTTTTCTATTGATGACAAAGTATGGAAAATCTGGAAATGGGCCGATTCTGTCCGTTTCGAACGCCTTTTCCAAGGCATCGAATGAGACCGTCAAGCGAGAAAGATTTGCCACGTGATGTCCGATCCTGCCGGTCTTGCTGAACGGGCGCTGGGACACCGCTTCCATCGTCCGGAGTTACTTGTCCGGGCGCTGACCCGCTCGGCGCCCGATCAGGGCCGGGGGGACGCCGGGCAGTGGCGGACTTATCAGCGCTTGGAGTTCCTGGGCGACCGGGTACTGGGACTGGCCGTCGCGCATTTGCTTTATGACCGCTTTGGCGGCGAGGGCGAAGGGGCGCTGGCGCGCCGCCATTCGGCCCTGGTCTGCCGCGAGGCCTTGGTCCGGGTGGCTGAAAAGATCGATCTCGCCCAATTCATAGTCCTCTCGGCGAGCGAAACGGAGGCGGGCGGCCGCGACAACCCAGGCATTGTCGCCGACACCTTGGAGGCGGTCATCGCGGCGCTCTACCTGGATGGCGGGCTAAAGGCGGCGGACGCTTTCGTGCAGCGCTACTGGACCCCGCTCATGGACGAGGAGACAACGCCACCCCAGGATGCCAAAACGGCTCTTCAGGAATGGGCGCAAAGCCGGGGCAAGCCGTTGCCGGCCTATCGGGAAGCCGCTCGTATAGGTCCAGACCACGCTCCCACCTTCACCATCGAGCTAACTGTCGACGGTCTGCCGCCCACTATCGCTACCGGCCCGTCCAAACGCAGGGGTGAGCAAGACGCCGCCAGGGCTTTGTTGGAAAATCTGAAAAGAAACTCATAAAGTGTTTGATTATCAGGGGAATTACCAGCCGTTCCGAAACCTGGACAGGGAAACACTCAAGGCATCCCGGTGGCCGCTTGCCGAGCCGGCAAAAAGACCGCCGGAATCTCCGGAACTTTGCTCTCCCACCCTGTTTCCCTCTGTTTTAACCGCTCGCCTTGTCATACCCATGCCTGATGACTGTGCATCATGACTAGTCGTTGCTCCATCATCGCTGTTCTCGGCGCTCCTAATGTCGGCAAATCGACCTTGGTCAATTGCTTGGTCGGCGGCAAGATATCCATCGTTTCACCGAAGGCGCAGACAACGCGCGCCCGGGTTATGGGCATTTGCACCCATGGTCCGGCCCAGCTCATCTTTGTTGACACCCCCGGCATCTTCTCGCCCCGGCGGCGCCTCGACCGGGCAATGGTGGCATCGGCCTGGGGGGGGGCAGCAAAGGCCGATATAACACTTCTACTAGTAGATAGCAAAAGTGGCCTGGATCAAGATACTAGGGAAATCATCAAAGAGCTTAGGAAAAGCTGCAGGGGAGAGCATGATGAAACCGTCCTGGCCCTCAACAAGATAGACTTGATCAAGAAACCGCCGCTTCTTGACCTTGCGCAAGCCTTCGCTGGGCAAGCCCTGTTCACTGAAATTTTCATGATTTCCGCCATCAGTGGCGACGGTGTCGATGACTTGTCGGCCTATTTCGCACGTTTAGCCCCCGAGGGTCCTTGGTTATTTCCCGAAGATCAACTCTCGGACATGCCCGAGCGCTTACACGCCGCTGAAATCACCCGCGAAAAGCTCTATCTGCAACTCCATCATGAACTGCCTTACGCGGTTGCCGTTGAAACCGAGAATTGGCGGGAAAAAAAAGACGGCAGTATCAAGATCGGGCAAGTCATTTACGTTGAGAGAACAAGCCAGAAAAGCATCGTTTTGGGAAAAAACGGTCAGCGTATCAAAGCACTGGGGGAGGCGGCTCGAATGGAACTCGAAGACATCCTCGGCCGCCGGGTGCATTTGTTCCTGTTTGTTAAGGTCCGCAAGGACTGGGCCGAGAACCCAGAGCGCTACCGCGACCTGGGCCTCGATCATAACGTCTGAACGGGAAGCCGAGGCCAGAGAAGTCCAGCCAGCGCCCCTTCCCGGGGGCTTCTTCCTTGGAAAAGCCGCGCCATTCCCATTCAAATGCAAGGAGTGGCGCTTCCTTGAGTGTTTTCCGCTTCATCATGCTTTCCAAGCAAGCCGGGTCTTTTTACAAAACAATCGGCAAACTTGTGCTACCGGCAAGGTGCAACGAGCACGCCAAATGTGGCCCGGCCCATGTGTTAAAAATAGGTTAACTTCAGGCATACAGAAGAATGAAAGTGTGACTTTATTGCCGATAAAGAAGCTATAATGTGGCCTAAATGCTACTATTTATAGATTTTTCGTCAGAAATATGCAACACCTCCACTTAACGCGAAAACGCGGCAACGAAACTAACCTGGGAGGGGGGGTCATGAATATAAAAAGGTTAATTCTTTTTTTCACAAGTATATTCTTTTTATCAGGGGCAAACTTCGAAACCGCCGCCGGCGAGCGGACGGCTCTCCGTATCGGCCACGATTATGGGCCGGCAGCGGACGTCATGGAGTTCGTTGACGCCTGGGCTTATCTGCAAAAGCATGAAAGCACGAAATCCGTGACCGCCGCCTTGGATCTGCCGTCAAGCAAACCCTTCGGCCTGACTTCCAGCCAGTTCGCTACCCACAAGATGGCTTGGCGGCGGTCAATGCTGGCGGCGAACAACAACATGCCATCGGCAACCCTAACCAGTGATGGAGAGGCGCCTATCGGGACCGCGACACCAGGAAGCAAGGCGTGGGAAGCGGCCGAGGCGGGTTCCCAACCTTCGGATAACTCCGTCTCCGGCCTTTATTTCGTCATCGGCAGCTTGTCGCGTGTCGCCGACATCAACGGTTTCTCCAAACGCCGTTGGCAACTCGGCTCGCAAGTGGTCGTCACCCAGTTGGAAGGGCAGGATCTCTACCGTGAGGTGGTCGGACCGTTCCCGCGCTCCCAGCAGGCAACCGTGCGCGGCCGGCTGACCCAGGCGGGCATCCGCGACGCATGGCTGGCCTTCCTAGAGCCGGCTTTATGGCAACTGGTACCGCCGGCCATGGTTGAGGAGACTTTGGCGACGATAGAACGGCAAATCGCCGCCATATACTAAAAACCGCCCGCCCGCTGGGCATGCATGCCGTCAAGACAGCTTTGCGGTAAGCCTCTGTTGGGCGATGCGGACAAAACCTGGCCTCCCAGGCCGACCGGGATGAGAAGAGTTCAACGCCCATTTCCCCGTGGCGGCGCGGTTTATTCTCCCAGCGCGCCGGCCAACCTTGAAATGCTCTCGCCCGGCAACACCGAGACAAGTGCTTTCCAGGCACACAAAGCAGCGTCAATCGGCTAGACTCCGTGGCATGGAATGGACTGACGAGGGCATTGTCCTTTCAGCTCGCGGCCATGGCGAGAGTTCTGTCATTGCCAGCCTGCTGACCCGCCGGCACGGGCGGTGCGCCGGCCTGGTCCGTGGCGGCGGCGGCAAAGGCAAGCGCGGCATTCTGCAGCCAGGCAACCGGGTGGTAGCTCGCTGGCGTGCCAGGCTGGCCGAGCACCTCGGCAACATGTCTTGCGAGTTGACCGAGGCCATCGCCGCGCCGCTGTTCGGTGATCCCTTGAAACTAGCGGGGCTTACCGCCGCCTGCGCCGTCTGCGAGATGGCGCTACCTGAACGCCAGCCACATGCGGCGGTCTACGAAGGCCTTTCGGTTCTCTTGGCGGCGCTTGCCGGCGACAAGCACTGGCCTTCCGTTTATGTCAAATGGGAATTGGGCTTGCTCGGGGAACTGGGGTTCGGTTTAGACCTGAGCCGCTGCGCCGCCACCGGCGGTAACGACCAACTCGCCTATGTGTCGCCGAAATCGGGACGGGCCGTTTCCATCTCGGCGGCGGAACCCTATCGCGACAAGCTTCTCCCCTTGCCAGCCTTTCTCATCGCCAGGGCCGCCATCGGCGACGCCGGCGAGGTTACCGACGGCCTCAGGCTGACCGGCTATTTCCTTGACCGCCACGTTTTCGCCCATCACCACCGCCCGCCACCGGCGGCACGGCTTAGGCTGGTCCAGCGGTTGCATTCCCCACCGCCCTGATCCCCATGGTGATTTTGGACTTGCCGTGAAAGCCGCGATGGGTTGACGACAATCCCCAATTGGCTACTATATCTAGTAAATCGTTACCGAATTCGTGGCTTATCCCCGTAGGCGCCGTCAAGGAACCGAAATGGGCCATTCCCCGCCGACGTACAAAGTGTTTGAGACCCGTTTTGCTGACGCCTTGGGTGAGCGTTATCTCAATTATGCCCTTTCCACCATCATGGCCCGCTCCCTGCCCGACGTCCGCGACGGCTTGAAACCGGTGCAGCGAAGGCTCCTCTATGCGATGCGCCAGCTCAAGCTGGAGCCACATTCGGGCTTCAAGAAATGCGCCCGTGTGATCGGCGATGTTATTGGTAAATACCATCCCCACGGCGACGTCGCCGTTTACGACACACTGGTCCGCCTCGCCCAGGATTTCGCGCAGCGCTATCCCTTGGTCGACGGACAGGGCAATTTCGGCAGCATAGACGGCGATAACGCCGCCGCCATGCGCTATACCGAGGCGCGGCTGACAGAATTCGCCTGGGCGCTGCTTGAAGGCATTGATGAGGACGCCACCGACTTCCGCGAAACCTACGATGGCGAGGAAGAAGAACCGGTCGTCTTGCCGGCCCGCTTTCCCAACCTCTTGGCCAACGGCGCGACGGGCATCGCCGTCGGCATGGCGACCAGCATCCCGCCCCACAACATCGGTGAACTCTCGGCGGCGCTGATCCACCTGATCCGTTATCCGAAGGCCAGCTTCGAGAAACTTGTCGAGTTCATTCCCGGTCCCGATTTCCCCACCGGCGGGGTTCTCGCCGAGCCGCGCCAATCGGTGCTTGAGGCCTACCGCGCCGGCCGGGGAAGCTTCCGCCTCGGGGCGCGGTGGCAGGTGGAGAAGATGGGACGAGGGCTTTTCCAGGTGGTGGTTACGGAAATTCCCCATCAGGTACGGAAATCACGCCTGATCGAAAAGACGGCCGAACTCATCACCGCCGGCAAGCTGCCTTGGCTCGCCGACATCCGCGACGAATCGGCGACCGATATGCGCATCGTCCTCGAGCCGAAAAGCCGCGGCATCGACGCCTCTTTGCTAATGCAGCACATTTTCCGGTTGACCGACTTCGAGGTCCGCGTCGGCCTCAATATGAATGTGCTCGACGCCGCCAATGTCCCGCGGCTGATGAACCTGCGCGAAACGCTTGCCGCTTTCCTCGATCACCGCCACCAGGTGCTGCTGCGCCGCAGCCGGTACCGGCTGAAAAAAATCGAGAGACGACTGGAGGTTCTAGGCGGTTTCCTCATAGCTTACTTGAACCTGGACGAAGTCATCCGCATCATCCGTGAAAGGGACGATGCGAAAACCGAACTGATGCGCGCCTTGGCCCTCTCCGAGGTCCAGGCCGAGGCTGTTCTCAACATGCGTCTCAGGCAGCTGCGGCGGCTGGAGGAAACGGTGATTAAGGACGAAAACAAGGTGCTGAACGCCGAGAGAAAGGATATTAAAAACCTGCTCAAGGACGAAAAGCGCCGCAATAAGGTCATCTCCAGGGAAATCACCGAAATCGGCAAGCGATTCGGCCCGGACACGGAATTCGGCCGCCGCCGCACCCAGATCGGCGCGGCGCCGGTTTCCGCGCCGCTGCCACTGGAAGCGATGATCGAGCGCCAGCCCGTTACCGTGCTCTGTTCGCAAAAGGGATGGATCAGGGCGGTCAAGGGCCATATCGACGGCGGTGCCATAAAATACAAGGAAGGCGACCGCGCCAAGTTCCACCTGCCGGCGCAAACCACTGATAAACTTTTGGTTTTCGCCACCAACGGCCGATTCTACACCATCGGCTGCGACAAGCTGTCGGGCGGGCGCGGCGACGGCGAACCGCTACGCCTGATGATCGAACTGGGCAACGGCCATGACGTTCTTGCCTTGTTCGTTTACCGCCCCGGTCAGCGCCTGCTGGTGGCCTCCGAGACGGGACGCGGCTTCATTGTCGACGAAGACGAGGTCCTCGCCCAAACCCGCAATGGCAAACAGGTCTTGAACATCATCTCCGGTGAGGAGGCGGCGGCCTGCGTGCCGGTCGAGGACGACGCCGACCACGTGGCGGCGCTGGGTCGAGCCGGCAAGCTGTTGGTCTTTCCCCTGGCCGAGGTACCGGTCATGGCCCGTGGCCGCGGTATCATCCTGCAACGCTACCGCCAGGGCGGACTAGCCGACATCAAGGCTTTCTCCCTTAAATCCGGCCTCAGTTGGCGGACGGGAAGGGGGGTGAGCAGCAAAACCGATCTTGAAGATTGGCTGGGCCAGCGCGGCCAGGCGGGACGGAAACCGCCGCCGGGCTTTCCGCGCGCTATGCGATTCGGCAGCTAACTCCTGTTTACCCGAACACCAGTTGTGGCAGCCAGGTGGCAAGGCGGGGGTAGAAGGCGAGCAACGCCAGCATGGCCAGTTGAATGGCGACGAAGGGCAGCACACCCCGGTAAATCTGCGCCGTCGTCACTTCTTTTGGCGCCACTCCGCGCAAATAGAACAAGGCGAAACCGAAAGGCGGCGTCAGGAACGACGTCTGCAGGTTCATCGCCATCATCACGCCGAGCCAGACTGGGTTCAGGCCCATGGCGAGCAGGACCGGCGCGACGATGGGAACGACGACAAAGATGATTTCGATGAAATCGAGGAAAAAACCGAGCAAAAACATGACCAGCATGACCCCAATGACGGCGCCGGCGACGCCGCCGGGCAGGCCGCTTATTGCTTCACGGACCAGGTCATCGCCGCCGAGACCGCGGAAAACCAATGAAAACACCGAAGCGCCGATAAGGATCACGAAGACCATGGCCGAAATCCGCATGGTTGCGCGGGCGATCTCGGCAAGGACCGGTATCCCGGTTTCCGGCACCTTCGTCAGGGAAAGTCGGAGAAAACCGGAGAACAGGCCCCAGATCAGCACCGCCAGGGCGATGGCGGCAATGGCGATGGCAGCCATGTCGGCGGCCGGAATATCAGTCCGCGCCACCCGCAAATCAAAGCTGTTGGCAAGGATCAGCATCACCACCAGGGCACCGGTGGCCAATGGCAAGGAACGGCCGCCGCCTCGGCTGGCCAGTAGCACGGCACCGACGGCACCAACTGCCGCCGCTTCGGTCGGGGTGGCGACGCCGGCAAGAATGGAGCCAAGGACGGCGACAATGAGGACGAGGGGAGGAACCAGCGCCCGCATGACGCGCCGCGCCAGGCCGCTGGCGGCGATTTCGTCGGCGTCGATGGCTGGGGACGATTCGGGTTTGAGCCAGGCGATAATGAGCTGATAGAGGATGTACATGGCGACCAGGAGCAGACCGGGCAGCAGGGCGCCGGCAAACAGATCGCCGACTGAAATCGGCTCTGGCGAAAAATTGCCGATCGCCAGTTGCGCGTCCACGTAGGCGTTGGAAATCTGGTCTCCGAGCAGAATGAGAACGATCGACGGCGGGATGATCTGGCCGAGGGTCCCGGCCGCGCAGACGGTGCCGCTGGCAAGCGCCGGCGCGTATCCCCGCCTCAGCATCGTCGGCAGCGATAAAAGCCCCATGGTGACGACCGTGGCGCCAACGATGCCGGTTGACGCCGCCATCAGGGCGCCGACCACGAAAACCGCCATGCCCAGGCCACCACGCAGGTTGCCGAATAGCATTGCCAAGGTGTCGAGAAGCTCTTCGGCGACTTTCGAACGCTCGAGCGTGACCCCCATGAAGACAAACAGCGGCACGGCAATCAGTACCTCGTTGGTCATGGCGTTGCCGAAAATGCGCGACGGCAAGGCAGCCAACAGCGAGAAGTCGAAAGCGCCGAACGGATAGGCGATAGCGGCGAAGACAAGCCCGCTCCCGGCCAGGGTGAAGGCGACGGGAAAGCCGGCCAGCAGCAAAACGCAGGCGGCCGCGAACATCCCCGTAGCGAGGATTGCGGCAATGGTCATGGCCGTTTCTCAACCCCGGCAAGGACAATCAGAGACCGCGCCGCCAGCGAAATCCCCTGCATGAGCGTCAACGCCGAGAACAACGGGATGACGGTCTTCAGCAAAAATACCGCCTGGATACCGCTGGTTTCCCTGGACCCCTCAAAGATAAGCCAGGAATTAACAACATAGGGCCAGGAAACCCACCAGATGAGCAGGCAGACGGGAATCAGGAAAATGACGACGCCGGCCAAATCGATAAGGGCTTTTTTTCGCGCCGCCGCGTGGCGGTAGAAGATATCGACCCGAACATGACCACCGTGCAAAAGGGTATAGCCGGAGCCGACCATGAACAAGATGGCATGCAGGTAAACGACCGATTCCTGCAACATGATCGAACCGAGTCCGAAAACATGACGCAAGACCACAACCGCGAACTGGACGATCACCATGGCCAACGCCGCCCAGGCGGTGAACCGACCAACGGCATCGTTGAGAGCATCGATGAGGCGCGCCAGAGAGGCCAGAAAAGTCACCAGAACCGTCTCCGCCGCCGGTATGGAAACAGGAAAGAGATAAAGTCTAATCTACGCTATAAAAAACATTTGATATCAAATTATAATATAAATTTTTTAATGTTATATTTTAAACAGAATATCGGATACAAAAAGCGCCATCCAGGGTTCTAACCGCCATATTTGAAGGGCAGCAAGCGAGCCTTCCAAAATGCCTGATCGGAAAGTTTCGACCAGGCGATTGCTTTTTTACGGAAATTACTGAAGCTGTTGTAAACGCGGCCGGTGAAGGCGTCACTTGCACCGACCTCGGAAATCACCCCACCGGCCGCCACGCCGATGGCCAACAATGTGCTGTCGGAGAACCTGCGTAACTGGACGCCGTGTTTTTTCCTGAGAACGGCAAGCGCCTCGTTGTTGCGGGCGTTGAACTCGGCCAACATAAAATCGTTTTCTGCCGCCGTCGCGGCTTCGATGACTGCTTTGTGTTCGTCGCTCAGACTTTCCCAGACTTTCAGATTGACGGCGCAGGATAGTGCCGTGCCGGGCTCGTGGAAGCCGGGATAGTAGTAGAATTTGGCAACCTTATAGAAGCCGAAGGCAAGATCGTTCCAGGGGCCGACCCACTCGGTGGCATCGATGGCGCCCGATTGCAAGGAAGGAAAAATCTGACCCCCCGGCAGGGTCACGGCGGCGGCGCCGATGCGGCGAAGCACCTCGCCGCCCAGGCCCGGCATGCGAATCTTCAGGCCTTTGTAGTCCTCGACACTGTGGATTTCCTTGTTGAACCAGCCGCCCATCTGGACGCCGGTATTGCCGCAGAGGAACGGTTTGAGGTTAAACTTCGCCGACAACCTGTCCCATTCCTTCTGGCCACCGCCATGGTGAATCCAGGCGTTGATCTCAGCGGCGGTCATGCCGAAGGGCACGGCGGCGAAGAAGTTGAAGGCCTTCGACTTGCCCTGCCAGTAGTATTCCGCCGCGTGGTAAAGATCGGCGGCGCCGCTGGAAACGGCGTCGAAGGATTCCAAAGGCGGCACCAGTTCGCCGGCGGCGAAAAGCTTGACGGTGAGCTTGCCGCCGCTCATCCGGCCGACACGGTCGGCCATGCGCTGGGCGCCCGTGCCGAGGCCGGGGAATTTCTTGGGCCAGGTAGTGACCATTTTGAGTTGCCGCTGTCCCTGGGCTAGGGCCGGAGCGGAAAAGGAAGCGGCGAGCCCCGCAGCGGCGGTGGCAGTAAGGAATTGACGTCGTTTCATTTCAGTCCATTCTCCCTAGGCGGCGATGCAAGAAAAAAATCCGTAAACGGCGAAAAGTCCCTCGACCGGTTGGTTTACCCCGTTAAACCCACACCGCAAACGGCCAGGCGAGAGTATAAGGATTAGGAATGGTGCGCAACACGGCTTACACTAGGCGAGCGCTACGGATCGGCGTGGCGCCGCCAACCCTCGGGAGTATGGGCCTCCAGCGGCCTAAACCGCGCCTTGTAGGCCATTTTTGAACTGCTGGCGACCCAGTATCCCAGATAAACATGGGCAAGCCCCTCGGTCTTTGCCTGTTCCAGCAGTGACAGGATCATGTAACTACCGAGGCTGCGCCGTCTCAATGCCGGATCGAAGAAGCTATAGACGGCAGAGAGCCCCTTGACGATGCGGTCGGCGAGGCACACTCCGGCCAGGCGGCCACCAGGCTTGCGGAATTCCACGATGAAGGTATCCACGGGCGTATCCTCGACCAACTCCCGATAGTCATGAAAGTCCATCTTCGCCATCTCGCCGTCGCCATGGCGGGAATTCAAATAGGCGGTGAAAAGGGCGAACTGTTCGTTAGTGGCGGTAGCGGCGGCTATCTCGGCCTTGATATCATCATTGCGCTTCCAGACCCGGCGCAACGAGGGCGATATGGCAAATTCGCCGGCCACGGCCCTGACGGCGACGCAACCCGAGCAATCGGGGCAGGCCGGCGTATAGGCAATGCGGTGCGAGCGCCGGTAGCCAGCCAGCGACAAGGCGTCATGCAGGTCGGCGGCGGCCCGTCCCACTAGTTCCGTCATCACCCGCCGTTCGATCCGCCCCGCAAGATAAGGGCAGGGCAGGGGCGGGGTGGTAAAAAAAAACTGCGTACCGAAACTCGGTTTGTGTTTCATTTTCGTTGGCGGCGGCGGGATCCGGCCCACTGGCCACCTGGGACTTGGCCGGCGGGCATGTTTCCAGCCACTTCCGACTGGTTCGCCACCTGTTGCGGCGCAACTTGGCGTTCCGTCTTTTGCTGGGGCGGCTCCACACCTGTCCCGCGCAATAGAACGATGGACAAGCGGCGGTTCGTGGGATTGGTGGGATCGTCTGGAAAGAGGGGATTGTTAGCCGCCAGGCCGACCATTTTGGCGAAGCGCTCCTCGGGGGTACCCAACTCTTGCATGGCGCGGCGGCTAGCGTTGGCGCGGTCCGCCGATAGCTCCCAATTGCCGTAGTCGTCGCCGCCAGCGAGTTTGGTCGCGTCGGTATGGCCGGAAATAGAGATTTTCTGGGGCATCACCTTAATCGCATTGTGCAAGGCTTCCTCGGCCGCCTTGAACTGTTCTTCCTCCTTCTTTTTTATGGTTTCCTCGGCTTTTTTTTCGTCGGAAGAGCTTTCACCTTCATCATTCTCGCTGCCGCTCGTGCTTTTGCCGGCGCGGGCTTGGCTTAGAGGCGTCCGAGCAGCCGCGCCGCTTCGACGGCGGCGTAGGTAAGGATGCCATCGGCGCCGGCCCGCTTGAAAGCGAGCAGGCTTTCCATCATTACTTGCTCATAATCCAGGCAACCTTGCTGGGCGGCGGCCTTGAGCATGGCGTATTCACCGCTGACATGATAGGCGAAAGTGGGTACCCCGAAGGCATCCTTGACTCGCCTAATGATATCCAGATAGGGCAGCCCGGGCTTGACCATGACCATGTCGGCGCCCTCGCTAAGATCAAGCGCCACCTCGCGAAGCGCCTCCTCGGCGTTGGCCGGGTCCATCTGGTAGCTCTTTTTATCGCCTTTGAGCACCCCGCCGGAGCCTACTGCGTCCCGGAACGGGCCATAAAAGGCGGAGGCGTATTTGGCCGCGTAAGACATGATCGGGACATTGGTGAAATTAGCCTCGTCCAAGGCATCGCGGATGGCGCCGACGCGCCCGTCCATCATGTCCGAAGGGGCAATCACGTCGCAGCCGGCTGCCGCTTGCACCAACGCCTGACGACACAGCAGGTCGAGCGTTTCATCGTTGAGCACGAAGCCATCCCGGAGTAAGCCGTCGTGACCATCGCTGTTGAAGGGGTCCAGTGCCACGTCGCAGATGACGCCGACATCGGCAACCGCCTCCTTGACCGCCCGAACGGAGCGGCAGACCAGGTTATCGGGGTTTAGGGCCTCCCTGGCGTCGGGTGATTTCAGGCGCTGCTCTATGGACACAAAAAGGGCGACGGCGGGAATGCCCATATCACTGGCTTCGGTCACAGCATCAACGACGAGATCGATGCTGAGCCTATCAACGCCGGGCATGGAGAAAACGGCTTCGCGTTTGCCTTTGCCTTCGATCACGAAAACGGGCCAGATTAAGTCGTCGACGCCAAGACGGTTCTCGGCCACCAAGTGGCGTAACCAGCCGTCATGGCGTGTACGGCGCATGCGGGTGCGGGGAAAGCTCCCCGGAGCGAATGGATAGGATTGTCGCAAAATCAGGTCGGCCGCTTTATTTCAGTCTAAATCGGGGCATGCAAGCATAGCGATTGTCGGCCCGATGCCAACAGCAATCTGCAAACTGGTTCCTAACAATCGACACAATGAACCCGACCAAGCCGCGGCGCTCCGCGGCGGCCGCCGTTTTGGCCCCCCTCAGTGGCCACTGGGGTCGGCAGGAGAGCTGAGGTCCATCATCAATAAATTAAATATCCTAAAAAAATTATTGAAATTCATTTGGTTATCATAATTTCTTAATTTATGACATGAATAATTTTCTTGTCTTCAGCGCTTGCTTTGCCGGTCTATAGGGAGCAAGTTTGGTTGCCGTAACCCGCGCGGTGTCGAGAGGCGAAATCATGATCGGCAAGGATTTTATCTTCCGGAGGTTTTGTTCGAATTCCGCCCGATCGGACGTTTTGTCCGGGTCATCGCCATCGATCCGATTGCCAGTATCGAAGTAACCATGGTCGGCGACGTCACCTACGGCGAGGAATTATTGAAACGAATTGCCACCCGCAAGCTCAAATATGTCATCGCCTAACAGCAAGGACAAAAAGATTAAGAGCTTATTCGAATATTCCGGTGCGCCCACGCTGCCCCATCATTTGCCGCAAGTCGGCGGGAGAACTCGGGTCATTGGGATGGTTTCCGCCGTAGCCCACGGCTTCCTTGGCGGCCGGCATTCAGACCCAGGCCAAACTTTTTAGCGAACGCGGAGCGCCGCTTGGCGTAATTGGCGGCGACCATGGGATAACCCGCCGGCAGCTTCCATTTTGCCCGGTATTCCTCCGGCGATAAATCAAAGGCGGCGCGAAGATGGCGTTGGAGCAATTTCATTTTCCTGCCGTCTTCAAGGCAGATGATGTAGTCCGGGGTTACCGATCGGTTGATGGGAACCGCTGGTTTTCGGGGCTTGGCCGAACCTTCGCAGGTCATCTCGCGCAAACCGTTCAACGACGCGAAGACGGCACCGATGGCTCCGGGAACCTGCTCCAAGGGGGTGGTATTGTTATTGATATAGGCGGCGACGATATTGGCGGTCATGCGCAAAATAGCATCACGGGAAACGAGATCGGCGGGCTTCTCGCTCATTACTGGCCCCTGCGGCCTGTCTTAAATTCTACAGCCACAATTTGCGCGTGAACGATTTTTTTTTGTCAATCCAAAACGAGAGGATTTGGACATAGATCAGGTAATGAAAAATCAACAAATCGCTGAAACTTGTTTTTATAGCTTTTACACTATCGTAACCCCTTCCGTTCCCAGCCAAATCTTCACGGCGATAAAAAATTGACGCGATAGCTTGTGGCGGGTTGGCAGGGCTACCCGACATATGGTACCCTTTACAAAGTCTACTTTAATAGGAATCGCCAAGGGCTTTTTATCAGTCGCCATACGCTCCCGCACCTTCATTAACCGCCCGTTCGCCATACCAAAAACACTGCCGTAACGCCATGCCTTCCAACACCATAGCCATCGCCAGTGATCACGCCGGTTTTGAAGTTAAATCCATGCTCGTTCTCGATATCGGCAAGATGGGGTACAAGGTCCTCGACCTTGGTACCGACGGTCCGGAATCGGTGGATTATCCCGATTTCGGTTACGCCGTCGCCGCCGCCATCAAGGAAGGCAAGGCGAACCGTGGGGTTTTGGTCTGTGGTAGCGGCATCGGCATCAGCATCGCCGTCAACCGACATCCGGAAATCCGCGCCGCTTTGATCCACGATGCCCTAGGCGCTAGATTGTCGCGCCAGCACAATGACGCCAACGTCATCTGTTTGGGCGGCCGCATGATCGGTGCTGATGTGGCGCGCGACTGCGTAAAAAATTTCCTGGAAACCGATTTCGAGGGCGGCCGCCATATTCGCCGCATTGACAAGCTTTCCAAACCGATGCCTTCTTAGATGGCAACTCAAATGGTGCTTTATTGACGGCTGTTTCTTTATAAGGTGCGACCCTGATGAATTTTGCCAATGCCGTTTACCCTTCCGAATTCCATGACCATTTCTATGGTGATTCCCTAGCCGAGAGCGATCCGGACATCCACCGCTTCATCCGTGAGGAACTGGCCCGCCAACAAGACCAGATCGAATTGATCGCGTCTGAGAACATCGTTTCCCGGGCGGTGCTGGAAGCCCAAGGTTCGGTATTGACCAACAAATACGCCGAAGGCTACCCCGGGCGGCGTTATTACGCTGGTTGTGATTTTGTCGACGCCGCCGAAACCTTGGCCATCGAACGGGCAAAAAAGCTCTTTAAGTGTGATTTTGCCAATGTTCAACCTCATTCCGGCGCACAAGCCAACGGCGCCGTCTTTATGGCGCTTTTAAAGCCCGGCGATACCTTGATGGGAATGTCGCTGACGGCGGGTGGTCATCTGACGCACGGCGCGGCGCCCGCCCAGTCGGGCCAGTGGTTCCGCTCCGTGCAATACGGGGTCAATCGCCAAGACGGGCGCATCGACTATGACGAAGCCGAACGCATCGCCTTGGAAAACCGGCCAAAACTGATCGTCGCCGGCGGCTCGTCCTATCCGAGGATCGTCGATTTCAAGCGCTTCCGCACCATCGCCGACAAAGCCGGGTCCTTGCTGATGGTCGATATGGCTCACTTCGCCGGTCTGGTCGCCGGCGGCGCCCACCCCAGCCCGCTCGCCGACGCCGACGTGGTCACCACAACCACGCACAAAACCTTGCGCGGTCCGCGCGGCGGCATGATCCTGGCCAGTGATGCCGAGTTCGGCAAGAAAATCAACGCCGCTGTCTTCCCTGGCCTGCAGGGCGGGCCGCTGATGCACGTCATTGCCGCCAAGGCAGTGGCCTTGGGCGAGGCCTTGCGAGCCGATTTTCCATTCTACGCGAAAAACGTGGTCGACAACTCCAAGGTCCTGGCTTCGGTCCTCATGGAACGGGGATACGATATCGTCACGGGCGGTACAGATACCCACTTGGTCATGGTCGACTTGCGATCGAAGAAACTTACCGGCAAGGACGCCGAAGCCAGCCTCGAGCGCGCCGGCATAACCTGCAACAAAAACGGCATTCCGTTCGACACGCAAGTGCCCACCTCTGCCTCCGGTATCCGCCTCGGTACTCCGGCTGGAACGACGCGCGGTTTTGGGCCGGCCGAATTCCGCCGCATCGGCGAATTGATTGGCGATGTGCTCGATAATCTTGTTCATGAAGCTGCCGGCAACGGCGCCACCGAGCGGGCAACACGCGAACAAATTGCCTTGATGTGCAAACGGTTTCCGGTTTATTGCGGAATGTGAGCCGGCATCGTTAGGCCACACTCCGGGGTGTGGCCTGAAGGGGGAGGTAAAATATCATGCGCTGTCCTTTTTGCGGCAATGGTGACACCCAGGTTAAAGATTCACGTCCCACCGAGGACAACGCCGCCATCCGCCGCCGCCGTTACTGCCCCGCCTGCGGGTCGCGTTTCACCACCTTCGAGAGAGTCCAGCTAAGGGAGCTCTCGGTGATGAAAAAAACCGGCGAGAAGGCTCCCTTCGACCGCAACAAGCTGTTGCGCTCGCTGCAGATATCCCTGCGCAAGCGGCCGATCGATGACGAGCGCGTGGAACTCATCGTCAACAGCATCCAGCGTCGCCTGGAAACCTTGGGCGAAAACGAGATTCCTACCAAGGTCATTGGCGAAATGGTGATGGATCACTTGGCCGAGCTAGATTCGGTGGCGTATGTCCGCTTTGCCTCCGTATACCGCAATTTCCGCGAGGCCAAGGATTTCGAGGACTTCGTGGGAAGGCTGAGTGACGACGACGACGGCAACTGACGCCAACGATGTTCATCACATGCGCGCGGCGCTGGCCCTGGCTCGCCGCGGTCTAGGCGTCGTCTGGCCCAACCCGGCAGTGGGCTGCGTGCTGGTCCGCGAGGATAAGCGGGATAGGGTGGTGGGACGTGGCTGGACGCAACCGGGAGGCCGGCCGCATGCCGAAAGCGAGGCATTGCAGCGCGCCGGCCAAGAAATGGCCAGGAACGCTACCGCCTATGTCACCCTCGAGCCCTGCGACCATTTGGGCGATACCCCGCCTTGCAGCCAAGCCCTGGCCGCCGCTGGCGTGCGGCGCGCCGTCATTGCCGTCGAGGATCCCGATCCCCGCGTCCATGGCCAGGGTATCGCCCGCCTCGCCGCCGCCGGCCTCGCCGTGAGCACTGGCCTGCTGGGTGACGAAGCAAGCCGGCTCAACGCTGGTTTCTTCATCAGGATCGGGCAGGGACGACCGCTCATCACCTTGAAAGTAGCGGCCACGCTAGATGGCCGCATCGCCACCCACACGGGCGCCAGCCAATGGATCACTGGCGAGACGGCGCGTGCCCAGGCGCATCGTTTGCGCGCCGAACACGATGCCGTTCTTATCGGCATAGGCACGGCGCTCGCCGACGCCCCACGGCTGACCTGCCGGCTGCCCGGCCTGGAACAACGTTCGCCGGTGCGCATCGTCGTCGACAGCCGCCTGCGCCTGCCGGAGGACAGCCCGCTGGTCGAAACGGCGCGGCAAACGCCGACCTGGGTGATTACCCTCAGAGGCGGCAAAGCCGGCAAACGCGACGCCTTGACCGAGCGGGGTGTCACTGTCATCAAGGCCGACCCCGGCCCTGCCGACAGACCCGACGTCGGCTGGATGGTGGCCGAATTTGGGCGCCGCGGCCTGACCCGCGTTCTCGTTGAGGGGGGGGGGGAGTTGGCGGCGGAACTTCTGCGCGCCCGCCTCGTCGACAGGCTGGCCTGGTTCCGGGCGCCACGGTTAATCGGCGGCGACGGCATGCCGGCGGCGGCGGCGCTGGGCGTCGATGATCCCGCCCAAGCACCGGAATTCACCCGAACCGCCGTCCTGCCGGCGGGACCGGATATCCTGGAAACTTACGAGCGGATCATCTGACCATGTTCGCCGGCATCATCAGCGATCTGGGCCAAATCCGCGCCATCGCCACCACCGGCGACCGGCGTTTCGAAATCACCACCCGCTACGCCACCGGCGATATCGACATCGGCGCCTCCATTTGCTGCTCGGGAGCCTGCATGACGGTAATAGACAAGGGCCCGGATTGGTTCGCTTGCACCGCTTCCGCCGAAACCCTGGCCAGAACCACCATGGGCAACTGGCGCATAGGCCGGCCCGTCAACCTTGAGCGGTGCCTGAGAATGGGTGACGAAATCGGCGGTCACTTGGTCAGCGGACATATCGACGGCGTCGCCACCGTTTCGACCGTCACCCCTGATGGGGCGTCGCTTAAATTGGTCATCCAAGCGCCAAAGGCACTGAAATCGATGATCGCGGCGAAGGGCTCGGTCGCCATCGATGGTGTCTCCCTGACCGTGAATTCCATTGACGCCGCCGCTTTCGCGATCAATATCATTCCCCACACCCGCGATAGCACCACTCTGGGAAACCTGCAGGCGGGCGATGCGGTAAATCTGGAAATCGACATCCTTGCACGTTATGTTGCCCGCCTTTTAGGCCTAGTGTCCTGATTCCTAGGTTCGTAGTATTCTGTATTTAGCAATCATGAAACTGGATTGAGGAATAGCCGCGTGTTTCATTCCGAGCATTTATCACCTATCGAAGACATCATCGAGGATGCTCGCAACGGTCGGCTTTACATTCTCGTCGACGACGTGGAGCGGGAAAACGAAGGCGACCTTGTCGTTCCGGCACAAATGGCGACGCCCGAGATCATCAATTTCATGGCCAAGCACGGTCGCGGCTTGATCTGCCTGGCGCTGATGACGGACCGGGTGCGGGAACTGGACTTACCATTGATGCCGAGGCGCAACGCCTCGCGCCACCAGACGGCATTCACTATTTCCATCGAGGCCAGGGACGGCGTGACCACGGGAATTTCCGCCTCCGACCGGGCCCGCACCATTGCCGTCGCCATCGACCCGACGAAAGATAAAAGCAACGTTGCATCGCCTGGCCATATCTTTCCCCTGGAAGCGAGGAACGGCGGCGTACTGGTGCGCGCCGGCCACACTGAAGCGGCGGTTGATATCTCCCGCTTGGCCGGGCTCAATCCGTCAGGGGTGATCTGCGAGATCATGAACGAGGACGGCACCATGGCCCGCATGCCCGACTTGATCGACTTCGCCGGGCGCCATGATATCAAGATCGCCACCATCGCCGGTCTTATCGCTTACCGGCGGCGCCACGACCGCATCGTCGAACGCCAGTTGGAAGCTCCCTTTAACAGCCTTTACGGCGGCGAATTCCATATGATCGTCTATGTTAACAAGATCGCCTATGCCGAACATATCGCCCTGGTCAAAGGCGATCTTTCGGCGGCCGACCCGGTGCTTGTCCGCATGCATGCCTTGAATGTACTCGAGGATGTGCTTGGCGATCAAAGCGCCAGCAAGGTGCACGAGCTCCGCCAGGCCATGCAAATCATCAGCGATGAGGGCCGCGGTGTTTTGGTATTGATCCGTGAACCGGATCCGAGCAATCTTTCCGAGCGGGTGCGAGCACTCCTCGGCGGGGCTGAACAAACGACCAGCGAACTACGCGATTACGGCGTCGGCGCGCAGATCTTGCTCGATCTCGGTGTCAAAGACATGATCTTGTTGTCCAATACCAAACGGACCATTATCGGTCTCGAGGGCCACGGCCTGTCCGTGGCCGGGCAACGCCCCATCTCCCCGGATGAATGACGAGATGAGCGATTCTCCACATGTCCTGATCGTTGAAGGGCGCTTCTACGAGGACATCGCCGAGGAACTGGCCAATGGCGCCGGCGCTGTTCTCGAGGACGCCGGCATATCCTACAACCGCATTTCCGTGCCGGGGGCTTTCGAAGTGCCGGCGGCGATCCGCTTCGCCATCTGTTCGATGGAGGGTCACGCGGCACCTGTCCACTATTCAGGCTACATAGCGCTCGGCTGCATCATCCGCGGCGAAACCAGCCATTTTGAATATATATGTAACGCCACCAGCCGGGCCCTCATGGACTTGACCTTCAACGACAGCATCGCCTTAGGTTTCGGCATTCTCACCTGTGATGACCGAAAGCAGGCCTGGGCGCGCGCCGCCGTCAATCAGAAAAACAAAGGCGCCGAAGCCGCCGCAACCTGCCTTAGGATGATGGAATTGAAAAAGACCCTTCGGCTCGTTCAGCAATGAACGCCGCCAGTGCCGCCAAGGGAACCGCCAAAAGGCCCTCCGGGCGGCACCGCAGCGCCGCCCGCCTGACCGCGGTACAAGCCCTCTATGAAATGGACATGGCCGGGGCGGCGGCCGATCCGGTGCTCCGTGAATTCCTCTTCAGCCGCTGGACCAATACTGAAAACGGGGGCGACGATATCGGCAGCCTGGAAACGGACGGCTTGGGCGAGCCCGACAGTGAATTACTGTTCGCCTTGGTCCATGGCGTCGGCGAGCGCACCCAAGAATTAGACCTGCTGATCGCGCCGGCGCTGTCGGCGGAATGGACCTTGGAACGACTGGAAACGATCTTAAGAGCTGTGCTCAGGGCCGGAGCTTTTGAACTTCTCGCCTTGCCCAATGTTCCCCCCCGGGTGGTGATCAGCGAGTACGTGGACGTCGCGCATGCCTTTTTCAGCCGCGGCCAACCTGGCCTCGTCAACAGCGTGCTGGATAACCTGGCTCACAAACTCCGAACTCGGGAAATGGCGATCAAACAGGATGCGAATGGCAAATAAGCGGCGAAAAAACGGCGAATTTGAGATCATTCGCCGTTTTTTCGCACCCTTGACCAAGGACGAGCCCGGCGCCTTCGCGCTGACCGACGATGCCGCCGTGCTAGCGGTCAAGCCCGGCCATCGCTTGGTCATCACCACCGACACCATCATCGCCGGCGTTCACTTCGTCGATGCCGCCCGGCCGGACCTAATCGCCGCCAAATCGTTGCGTGTCAACCTTTCGGACCTGGCGGCCATGGGTGCCAGGCCGAGGGCCTATACCCTCTGTCTGGCCCTTCCCGATGACATCGCCGACGACTGGATCGACCGTTTCGCCGAGGCCCTGGCCGCCGAGCAGGAGACCTTTCAGGTAATCTTGATCGGCGGCGACATGGTGGCGATCCCGGGACCGTTGAGCTTAACCATTTGCGTTTTTGGCGAGGTTGCGGAAGGACAAGAGTTACGCCGCTCACAGGGCCGCCCCGGCGACCTGGTCTACGTTTCCGGCACAATCGGCGACGCCGCCCTAGGCCTGCGGGCGTTGCGCGGGAAACTGCCCACAATCGCCAAGCATCACCGCCAAGCCCTCGTCGAACGCTACCATTTGCCGCGGCCGCGGGTAAAGCTGGGCTTGCAACTTGGTGGCTTGGCGCGGGCGGCGACGGATGTTTCCGACGGCCTGGTCGCGGATCTTGCCCACATCTGCGCTGCCTCGGGGACGGCGGCCGAGATACGTGCGGCGAAAATTCCTCTGTCGGCGGCGGGCCGTGCCGTAACCGCCGCCGGCGCGGAATGGATTTTGACGGTATTGACCGGCGGCGATGATTACGAACTCCTGTTCACGGCGCCGCCGGCAAGCAACGAGGCCATTGCCAGACTGGCCCGCCAACTGGAGGTGCCATTGACGGCCATAGGGCAATTGCGCAAAAGTGAAAAGGGAATAGAGAGGGTCCGCGTCGTTGACGAAAAGGGTGCCGAAATTGCCATCTCGGCGGGCGGCTACCGTCACTTTTGAACCCGGCCGACGGCAAAAAACAGGGGGAGGGCGAGGGAGTGAAAAGTAGCCAAGACTCCTGTTGCTTTCTCGCCAGGAGTCTGGCATTTTCCCCCCGATTTGCGCCGCCCGCGGCGCAAATCCGCAAGCCTTTTATTTTATTTCTTGATTCTCGGCGGGAAATTTCAACGAAGAAGGAAGTTTAATAGCATGGCGAACATGTACTTGATGATTATTGGCTGCGGCATCCTTGCCCTCCTTTACGGCGCCTACGCTGTTCGTTCGGTGCTCTCGGCGCCGGTGGGAAATGAGCGCATGCGGGAAATCTCCACCGCCGTGCAGGAAGGGGCGCGGGCTTATCTCAACCGCCAATACCGTACCGTCGCCATAGTCGGCGCCGTCATTGGTGTACTTTTGGGATTACGCCTGGGTTTGACGGTCGCCATCGGTTATTTCATTGGTGCCATTCTTTCGGCCGCCACCGGCTATATCGGGATGAACGTTTCCGTACGCGCCAACGTACGCACCGCCGAAGCGGCCCGCTCGGAGGGTCTTGCTCCGGCCTTAGGGATCGCTTTCAAGTCCGGAGCCGTCACCGGCATGCTGGTGGTCGGCCTCGCCTTGTTGGGCGTTTGCGGCTACTATCTCGTCTTACGCAACATTCTCGATACCGGTTCCGCCGCCGGCATGCGCCATCTCCTGGAATCCCTCGTCGCTCTTGGTTTCGGCGCTTCCTTGATTTCCATTTTCGCCCGCTTGGGCGGCGGCATCTTTACCAAGGGCGCCGACGTCGGCGCCGACCTCTCGGGCAAGATCGAGGCCGGCATTCCCGAGGATGATCCTCGCAATCCGGCGGTCATCGCCGATAACGTCGGCGACAACGTCGGCGACTGCGCCGGCATGGCCGCCGACCTGTTCGAAACCTATGCCGTCACCGTTGTCGCCACCATGCTGCTGGCGGCCATCTTCTTCACCGGCCCGTTGCAGGAAACGATGATGATCTATCCGTTGGCCATCGGCGCCGTTTGCATCATCGCCTCGGTCGCCGCCACCTTCTTCGTTAAACTCGGCCCTAGCAACAACATTATGGGGGCACTTTATAAGGGATTCATCGCCAGCGCCGCCATCTCGGCCGTGTTGATCGCGGTTCTCACTTTTTGGCTGCTCGGATTCGATGTATCTCACACATATACCGGTTGCACATTCACCGGCGCGCAACTGCTCGTCTGCGCCCTCACCGGCCTCGTCGTCACCGGCCTGATCGTCTGGATCACCGAATACTACACCGGTACCAATCACCGGCCGGTGATGAGCATCGCCGAAGCCTCGACCACCGGCCACGCCACCAACATCATCCAAGGACTCGCCATCGCCATGGAATCGACGGCACTGCCGGTCGTCGTTATTTGCGCCGGCATCGCCGTCGCCTATCTCAACGCCGGCCTGTTCGGGCTTGCCATCGCCGCCACCACCATGTTGGCGCTCGCCGGCATGGTGGTGGCACTGGACGCTTACGGGCCTGTGACCGACAATGCCGGTGGCATCGCCGAAATGGCCAACCTTCCCAAGGAAGTACGCCAGCACACCGACGCCTTGGACGCCGTCGGTAACACCACCAAGGCAGTGACCAAGGGCTATGCCATCGGCTCGGCCGGGCTCGCCGCTCTGGTGCTGTTCGCCGCTTACACCAAGGATCTCGACCACTATTTTCCGGACCTGGAGATCACCTTTTTGCTACAGGACCCGTTCGTGATCATCGGCTTGTTCATAGGTGGGCTGTTGCCATTTCTGTTCGGCGCTTTAGGGATGAAAGCGGTGGGCCGCGCCGGCGGCGAGGTAGTCAACGAAGTGCGCCGCCAGTTCAAGGAAATTTCCGGCCTTCTCGAGGGCACCGCCAAGCCCGAGTACGGCCACTGCGTCGATATGCTGACCAAGACGGCGATCAAGGAAATGATCGTGCCTTCGCTTTTGCCGGTGCTGGCGCCGCTGGTAATGTACGGCGTCATTTCCCTTTTTGTCGGTCAGGCGGAGGCGTTCACGGCGGTCGGGGCACTGCTGGTCGGCACCATCGTCACCGGCATTTTCGTTGCCATCTCGATGACCTCCGGCGGCGGCGCCTGGGATAACACCAAAAAGCTGGTCGAGGAAGGGGCGCACGGCGGCAAGGGCTCCGCCGCCCACATGGCGGCGGTCACCGGCGACACCGTTGGCGATCCCTACAAGGACACCGCCGGTCCGGCCATCAACCCGATGATCAAGATCATCAACATTGTTGCCATTCTGATGCTGGCGATGTTGGTGTAAAGGCGTTGCTGACGGCGTTTTAGTAAGGTGACGGCGTCGTGGATTTAGAAGTGGAACCCTCGTCTTCCGCGTTGCGATGCTTGTAACGGGACATATTGCCGATAATCTGGTCGAAGAACCCGATCTCGTTGCCGGCGGTGGGGGTTTCCCGCTCAACCGGCTGGATCAACTGGCCGTGCTCACGGCCAAGGGTGCTGATATCGGCGACGACACCTTTAGAATCAAAGCGGAGGACAACCACCTTGCGTTCGCTAACCTTGGGCGCGAAAAAGGCCAAGGTTTCAGTCATCTTGCTAACGTAAAGCCAAGTTTCCTGGCCGAAAACAGCAATGCTGGACGGCGAACCAAGAATCCGCTCCACTTGCTCGCGGTTGTGTTGGCCGGGTTTGATTTCCGACAGCAATTCCGGATTGGGAAGGTTGCCGCGGGTATCCAGGCGGGACGAACAAGCGGCGAGGACGATGGCCAAGGCGGCCACCGCTGGAGATAAATAACTTGAAAGAAGGCGCTTACGCATTTTTAGTGGCGTCAAGTCTGCTTGAAAGGTGTGACTCGCCTTACAAGGCGGAAATGATCATGGTTGCCTTGCAAGTTCGCACTTTGGCGGGTGATCTGTCAATCTCCGGATGGAACTCGAGAGGGGCCCGGCGTGGCGGCGGGTGGTGATGGCGAACTTTTGGCGACGATTGCCCGAATCCCAGCGTGATAAGCACGCGCGCGCGCTCTATGTCGCTCTTGTCAAGCAGGCAAGGCGTCCTGAATTTTATCTAGGCTGTGGCGTCCCCGATACCGTCGATGGCCGCTTCGAGATGATTGCCTTGCACGCATTCTTGCTTTTGCGCCGGCTCAAACAGGACCACCAACAAACGGCGGATTTGGCCCAGGCCGTGTTCGATATTATGTTTACCGACATGGACGAGAATTTACGGGAAATGGGAACCGGAGACCTGGGCGTCGGCAAACGCATCAAGGCCATGGCGGCGGCCCTTTATGGCCGTATCAAAGTTTACGAGAATGGTCTGGCCGGCGACGGCCTTGACCAGGCCCTCAGGCGCAATCTGTTCGCTGCCGCAACCCCTAGGGCCGCGGATGTGGCACGCCTTACCCTGTATCTCAGACGGGAGGCGGCCGCCCTCGACGACACCAGCCTCGATCAACTGTTGACGGGTCAGGTCGCCTTCGGTCCGGCACCGGCTGGAACGGCGGAAGAGGGGACGGCGTGAAAAAACCTCTCACCCCCGAATTCTCTCGTCCCGTCTTGGTGGAAAACCTACCAGACGAGGGTGAAACCTTCGAAATCGAGGCCGCTGCCCTGGAAAGGCAAGTCTTGTCCAAGCGGTTCGGCCTGCTGTCCCTGGAAGCATTGACGGCCCGCATCCTTCTTATGCCCACCGCCGGCGGCACCATCAGCGCCAAGGGCAGCCTCGCCGCCCAACTCACCCAGCTTTGCGTGGTCAGTCTCAAACCAGTCGAATCCCACATCGAAGCAACCTTTGAGCGGCTTTATGAACACCGCCAGGAATTCGGGGCAAGCGCCGAAATCGACATCGATCCGCTGGCCGAAGAAGAGGATTTTCCCGAGCCCCTCAGGGCCGACACCATCGATCTGGGCGAGGTCGCCGCCGAACACTTGGCGCTGGAATTGGACCCGTTCCCGCGCCTCAAGGACGCTGCTTTCGCCGGCTATTCCAGCGGCGGTGGCGGCGAAGGCTCGTTCGCGGCTCTCGCCAAGCTGAAAAAAAAATTATCAGCCAAGTAAGTTTAGCGGTTTGCCCCATCACTCAATGATGTGTATTTTAGTTTCCGTTCCCTGACATTCTCCGAGCTGTTTTGCGGAAGAGGGCGATCCCGAGGAAGGTATTTGATTATGGCTGTCCCGAAGAAAAAGATTTCCAGGTCGCGCCGCGACATGCGCCGCTCCCATGATGCGCTTAAAACGGCGGCGTACGAGGAATGTCCGAATTGCGGTGAACTCAAACGACCGCACCATATTTGCCTGTCCTGTGGCCACTACGACAACCGCGAGGTCATGGATATGGGCGACGCCGCCTGACCTTCAATCCGTAACGGCCCTTAAAGGACCATTACCTTTTGTCTATGCGCTTGACGCTATCCCTTGACGCCATGGGCGGCGATGACGCCCCGCTTGTAATTGTGGAAGGGATTGATAGGGCCCTGGATCGCCATCCGGACGTGGATTTTCTACTCTTCGGCGATGAAACGCAGTTGACGGCGATTGTCGAGAGGTTTCCGCGCGTTAAGGCCGTTGCGTGGATTCATCACACGGACGAGGTGATCACCAACGACCAAAAGCCGGGAACGGCCCTGCGTTCAGGAAAAAACTCCAGTATGCGTCTGGCCATCAACGCCGTCGCCAGCGGCCAGGCGGCGGGCGTTGTCTCGGCCGGCAACACCGGCGCCCTGATGGCCATGGCTAAGTTTGTGCTCAAAACCCTGCCCGGAATCGGCCGTCCGGCCATCGCCACCTGTTATCCGACCTTGCTTGGAGAATCGGTGATGCTCGATTTGGGCGCCAACGTCGGGTGCGACGCCGACAATCTGGTGCAGTTCGCGGTCATGGGGGAGGTTTTCGCACGCCATGTCCTTGGTCTTGACAAGCCATCCGTCGGCATCCTCAACATCGGCGCCGAGGGGCCGAAAGGCAATGTCGCTGTCCGGGGAGCATCCCTCATCCTTCAGGACACCAACCTGCCCATTAAATTCTCCGGGTTCGTCGAAGGCGACGACATCGGTGCCGGCACCGTCGACGTCGTCGTAACCGATGGATTCACCGGCAACATTGCTTTGAAAACCACCGAGGGCACGGTTAAGCTTGTCGCTGCTTACCTGAAAGAGGCGCTGGCGAGTACGCCCCTGGCGCGACTCGGAGCGTTGCTCGCCAGACCCGCCCTCAATACTTTTAGCAGGCGCCTTGATCCCCGCCACTATAACGGCGCCATGTTCCTGGGCCTCAACGGCATTTGCGTCAAGAGCCACGGCGGCACCGACGCCTTGGGCTTCGCCAACGCCATCCATGTGGCGGTGGAGTTGATCGCCGACGGCGTCAACGAAGGCATCAAAAAAGATTTCGCGCAGCTCTGCATGGAACCGCATGACGGCCGCCGGGCCGCCGCCGGCTGATGGCCCCATACTCCCGGGTCATCGGCTGCGGGTCTTATCTACCCGAACGCGTTCTCACCAACGATGAGCTTGCCCGCGAGCTCGACACCAGCGACGAGTGGATTACCGTGCGCACCGGAATCCGCCAACGCCACATTGCCGCCGAAGGCGAACTGACCTCCGATCTCGCCTACCAAGCGGCGCGCCGGGCGCTCAAATCCGCCGCCATCGGTGCCGAAGAGATCGACCTGATCGTGCTGGCGACGACAACGCCGGACAACACCTTTCCGGCCACCGCCACCAAGGTACAGGCCTTACTCGACATCAGGCATGGCGCCGCCTTCGACGTCCAAGCCGTGTGCACCGGCTTTCTTTTTGCTCTTTCCACCGCCGACAGCTTCATCCGCACTGATCAGGCCAAGACGGCGCTCGTCCTTGGTGCCGAGACATTCTCAAGGATCATCGATTGGCGGGACCGTTCCACCTGCATCCTTTTTGGCGACGGCGCCGGCGCCGTCGTCGTACGCGCCGGCGAGGCCGGCGACGGCGGCCAAAAGCGGGGCATATTATCGTTTCACCTACATTCCGACGGACGTCAGAGAAAACTGCTTTTTGTTGACGGCGGGCCGTCGTCGACCCAGACCGTCGGCACCGTTAAGATGTCCGGACGCGAGGTTTTCAAGCATGCCGTCGCCAATCTCGCCGACGTCACCCTCGAGGCCCTGAAAGCCAACGGCCTGACCATCGGCGACATCGACTGGCTGGTGCCGCACCAAGCCAACAAGCGCATTCTCGAGAGCACCGCTCGCAAACTGGGGCTTCCGGCCGAGCGCGTCGTCGTCACCATCGACCGCCACGCCAATACCTCCGCTGCCTCGATTCCCTTGGCCCTTGACGAAGCGCTCGGCGACGGGCGCATTCGCCCTGGGCATTTGGTGCTGATGGAAGCCATGGGCGCCGGCATGACCTGGGGAGCGAGCCTGGTCCGCTGGTAACAAGGTGCCGCCGGTAAAAGGAAATCCCTTTAATATTGACGCAATTCTTCCCTGGCGATACCCTTTGACCGAGCGAAAACCAAGGAGGGCTGACATGGCTGGGAGAACCATCACCCGCGCGGGGCTTGGCAAGGCCGTATATCAGGAAGTTGGCTTGTCACGTAACGAATCGGCTGATTTGGTCGAATCCGTTTTGAACCATATCGGCGAATCCCTGGGTCGCGGAGAAAGTGTAAAAATCTCATCATTCGGCAGTTTCTCAGTACGCCAGAAAAGGCAACGGATTGGCCGCAATCCGAAAACCGGCGAGGAAGTCCCGATCCTGCCGCGCAAGGTGCTCGTTTTCCGTCCCTCGCAGCTTCTCAAAAAACGGATTAACGGGGCAAAGCGGTTTGGAGCGACTAGCTGATTATGGTGCCAGCTTCCGCAAAGGCGGCCTCGTCTTCCCCCGACCTCGTCGTTGGCGGATCGCGGGACGGGCGGCGCGGCGGTAAGTCGGCGGAAGCATTCTGGACCATCAGCGAAGTTGCCCGGGAACTAGAACTCCCCCAGCACGTACTCAGATTCTGGGAAACCAAGTTTTCCCATCTCCGGCCGCTCAAACGCGGCGGCGGACGGCGTTATTACCGGCCCGAGGAGTTAGCGCTGCTGCGCCGCATCCGCGATCTACTCTACAATGACGGCTACACCATCAAGGGTGTGCAGAAACTGCTGCGTCAAAACAGCGCCAAGATCGCCGCCAGCCAAGGTGGGGTTGACGGCATCGAGAATGAGAATAGCGGCCTCAGGGACTCCCAACGCGCCGAATTGCAGGCGGTGCTCGAGGAACTGGAGGTAATCCGCGGCCTTTTGAACAATTCCACGGGCTGACCGGGCCCGCGTCCGCTAATTTACGTATATTGCCTGGCAGTGGCGCGGGTGCGTATATAAAACGATAAACGGAGCGTGGCGCAGTCTGGTAGCGCACTACACTGGGGGTGTAGGGGTCGTAGGTTCAAATCCTATCGCTCCGACCAATAAGATCAAGGGCTTAGCTGGAAACGGCTAACCCCTTGATCTTAATAAGTACCTTTTAGTAAAAAATTTAGTAAAAATTTTGGAGCATTTTTTTCGTAAG
>DASCPW010000063.1:0-5477 GCA_036012725.1 Rhodospirillales bacterium | reverse complement strand
GATCCTCGGCGTTGATGCGGCATTCGATGGCATGTCCGGATAGGTGGATGTCCTCTTGCCTTAAACCCAAGGGCGCGCCAGCGGCGATACGCACCATCTCGCGGACCAGGTCGAGGCCGCAGATCATCTCCGTTACCGGGTGCTCGACTTGCAGCCGTGTGTTCATCTCGATGAAGTAAAAGGCGCCGTCCTCGTAAAGGAACTCGACGGTGCCGACGCTGCGGTAAGCGATCTTTTCCATTGCCGCGACGACAATGCCGCTGATCTTTTGGCGTTGGTCGTCATTCAGCGCCGGTGACGGGGCTTCCTCCATGATCTTCTGATGGCGGCGTTGCATGGAGCAGTCCCTCTCGCCCAAGTGGACGACGCTACCGTAGGAGTCGGCAAGGACCTGGACCTCGACATGACGGGCCCGGGCGAAGAATTTTTCGATATATACCCCATCGTCGCTAAAAGCGGCCAGGGCCTCGGTTTTGGCCGTTTGCATGGCTTCCGGCAGCTCGTCCGGCGTTGTCACCAACTTCATGCCACGGCCGCCACCGCCGACGGCGGCCTTGATCAGGACCGGATAGCCGATCTCCTCGGCGGCCTCGAAAGCGGACTTTTCGTTTTTCACCGTTCCACCGGAGTCTGGAACCACCGGAATGCCGTTTTCACGGGCAACCTTCTTGGCGGTGATCTTGTCACCCATCGTGCGAATATGTTCCGGTGACGGCCCGATGAAGGTGAAGCCATGTTCCTCGGCCATGGCGGCGAAGTCGGCGTTTTCGCTTAAAAAACCGTATCCTGGGTGGATGGCGTCGGCGTTGGAAATGGTTGCCGCCGACAAAATTGCCGGAATGCAAAGATAGCTGTCTCGTGCCGGTGGTGGCCCGACGCAAATCGTCTCGTCGGCAAGGCGGACATGCATGGCGTCAACATCGGAAGTCGAGTGGACCGCCACCGTACGGATGCCCATCTCGCGGCAAGCGCGGAGAATCCTCAGAGCAATTTCCCCACGGTTGGCGATCAGGACCTTTTCGAACATTGGTGATGTCTTACTCGATGATCATCAGGGGTTCGCCGAATTCCACCGGCATTCCATTGCCGACCAGGACTCGGGTTACCTTGCCATCTTTTGGCGCCTTGATGGGATTGAACACTTTCATGGCTTCGATCAACAGCAAGATGTCGCCCTCGCCAACCCTGTCTCCGACCTTGACGAAGGGCTGAGAGTCCGGATCCGGCGTGATGAAGACCACACCGACCATTGGTGAAACCACGACTCCCGGATGATCGATGGCGGATTCCTCGCCGGGTTCTGTTTCGGAGACCGGTTGAGCGGTATCGGCGGTGGCGGGTATGGCGGCAACGACCTCCGGCTTGGCGGCGGTGGTCTTGACGACGCGCAAATACCAGTCCTTGTCGCCGTATTCGATTTCGGTCAGGCCCGTCTCGTCCAAGAGGTTGGCTAGTTTGCGGACCAAGTCGGCGTCGATATCGGTCTTCGGAGGTTTAGCCATCGTCCTTGTCAATCCTGTTTCCTGGTTCCGAGCAAGTGCGCCGCCGCTTCCAAGGCCAATTCGTAACTCAGCCCACCGAAACCGCAAATCACCCCCCGAGCCGCTTTCGAAACGTATGATTCATGACGGAAACTCTCGCGTTGGAAGATATTGGAAAGATGCACTTCAATGACCGGCGTCCGGCAGGCCAAAAGGGCGTCAAGAAGGGCTACGGAGGTATGGGTATAGGCGCCGGCGTTGACGATCAAGGCGGCGTGGTTGCCTTCTGCTTGTTGTATCCAGTTAACCATTTCGCCTTCCGAGTTGCTCTGGCGGAATTCGACTGAAAGGTCAAGGGCGGCGGCTCGTTTGACGCAGGTGGCTTCGATATCAGTCAGGGTTTGGCCGCCGTAAACCTCCGGCTCGCGCGTGCCCAGCAAATTGAGGTTGGGTCCGTTGAGGACCAAAACGGAAAGGGCCATCGGTTTCGGAAACATCCCTGGATTGAAGGAAGCAGTTTATACCACGCGTCCAGCCTTGTGTAACATAGACTTTACTGGAATTGGAACCATCGCGGATAGCTCGGCCCCCTTTGGCAATTTCCGTCGTGACCGCTCCTTGGCCAAGAGGAGGTTCAAATCTCTTTCCAAATGTTTTATGTTGAAATCCTACTTGCAGACACGCTCCTGGGTGGATTCAATTATTTAGTCCCGTGGCGCCACTTTCCGGCGACAAAACAAACCAGACGGATTCCCAACCCTTTGGGGACGGATAATCGAGGCGAAGAAAGACCTTGAGGAGATAATAAATGAGCAATGGGCCGACCGGTAAAATCTATTTGGACGAAGACGAGGATTTTTCCGGAACACAAGCCTTTGGCCGCCGCGTTGTTACGTCTGTGCGCTATTCCACCGACCCCCGTGACATCGGATGGGTGAAAAAGAACGTCCCTTGCCAGACGGCATGTCCGGCTGACACCAACGTTCCCGCGTACATCAGCATGATCAGCGAGCAGCAGTTTGGCCGCTCCTACGAACTCAACCGTTTGGCTAACGTTCTTCCGGGCGTTCTCGGCCGGATCTGTTCGCGCCCTTGCGAGGACAAGTGCCGGCACGGTTGGCCGGGCAATGGTGATCCCGTCGGCATTTGCCATCTCAAGCGCGTCGCCGCCGACTTCAAACCGTTCGGCCACCGGATCAGTGAAACCCTGTTTACGCCATCGGGCAAGCACATCGCCATTGTTGGCGGCGGACCAACAGGCATCGCCGCCGCCCATGACCTGACGACGCTTGGTCACGATGTGACCATCTATGAGCGTGAAGATAAACCTGGTGGCATGCTTGCATATGGTATTCCGGAATTCCGCCTTCCCCGCGACATGCTGGAAGTGGAACTGCGCAATGCCATTCGCCTTGGCGTCGACCTCAAGACCGGGGTTTCCGTCGGACATGGCGATAACGACATCCCCCTTGCTTGGTTGCGCGACAACTATGATGCCGTTCTTCTCGCCACCGGCTGCATGGCGGCAACGCGTCTGCCCTTGGATGGAAGCAAGGAAGGACGGGATCTGGCCCGGGTCACGCCCGGCGTCGAATATGGGTTGGATTTCCTCATCGACCTGCACCGCGGCGTCAAGAAAACCGTTGGCAAAAAGGTATTTGTCGTCGGTGCCGGGTTTACCGCCCTCGATTGTGCCCGTGTCGCCCGCCGTTCGGGCAGCGAAGATGTGACTATCCATTTGCGCACTACAGAGGAATACATTCCCGTCACCAAGGAGGAAATCTTCCAGGCCAAGCGCGAGGGCGTCAATATTCTTGGCCTGCGCACGCCGGTGGGGCTGATAACCGGGGCGGGAGGGGAATCCCGCGGTGTCCGTTTCATTCAGAACCGCCTCGGCGGTTGGCGCAAAAACGGACGGCGCCAAGCCATCCCCATCGAAGGGTCCGAGTTCGAGGAATCCTGCGATACCCTGATCATCGCCATTGGCCAGAAAACCATCACCGACTATCTTGACCAGCCAGTCAAACTGGATAGCTGGAAAAGCGTCAAGATCGGCGAGGACGGCATGACTTCCATCAACGGCATGTTTGCCGCCGGAGACTTCGTCAACGGGCCGACCACCGCCATCGATGCCATTGGCCATGGGCGCGCCATTGCCCTCAAGATGGATGCTTGGCTGATGGGCCGGGTGCGCCGCAAGCAAGTGGTCAAGGTGGAAGCCGTGGATGGACCCTTGCACGAACGTTCGTTTGATTTCATTTCCCGCCAGGAGATGCCGACGACGCCTCTGAAGGGCCGCTTTCGAGGACCCTCCGCCGAAGTTGAAAAGGGCTTAGGGATTAAGCAGGCTTCAGAGGAGGCCAAGCGTTGCTATCTCTGCAACCACCGCTATGAAATTGATATCGACAATTGTATTTACTGCCGGGCCTGTATCGAAGTGGCGCCGCGCAATTGCATTAAGCTGGTTGAAGGGATCGAAATAAAAAAGGACGGTACTTACGGCGACCTCCGGGAGGCCAGGGAGTGGGACAAAGTGGGCGCTATCTGGATTGACAACAACGAATGCATTCGTTGCAGTGCTTGTTACAAGGTTTGTCCAACAAAATGCATCTCTATCACTAATTATGAAATATCTTGCCAGGACATTTCCGGCAAAAAAGGCAAGGGCAAATGAGCCATCCGCCGCATTACGTGATCATCGGCGCCGGCGCCGCCGGTTGCGAGGCGGCCTTGCACCTGCGCCAACGCGATCCCTGCAGCCGCATTACTTTGATCGCTGGCGGCAAGTTGCTGTTTATCAACCGCTACGAATTGCCCAAGGTTTTCCACGGCGTCAACGACTGGCGCGAACTACTCGTCCATCCGCCGGAATTCTACGATGAGCAGCGGATTACCTTGCGCCGGGACACCTGGGTCACCCGTGTCGATCCCAAGCGCCGGGTGGTCGGTCTTCGCCACATGGAGTGGGTGGCTTACAGCAAGCTTCTGGTGGCCAGCGGCGGTGGTGGTTACCTTACCGAGGACTTGCGTGAATTCCGTTCCCTGATGAACGGGTTCGCCACTTTTGAGGACGCTATCCGGGTACGCCAGGCATTGCCCAAGAAAGGCACGGTCATAATGCTCGGCGGCGACATGATGGGCCTCGATCTGGCGCGCACCCTGGTGGGGGCGGGGTTTAAAGTAACCTTAATCGCGGGCGAGCAGCTTTTTTGGCCCCATAACGTCAAGCCTAAGGACGCGCCCGGCTTCGTCGCCGCCTTGAAGCATATGGGATTGGAGGTCGTCCTCGGCCGCAAGGTAGCGGGGATCAAAGCGGGAACCAAGGAAAAACCTTCCCGGCGCGTCATCCTCGACGATAGCAGCGATCTATACGGTGACGCCGTCATGCCCTTTTGCGGCCTGATGCCGTCGCTGGAGTTTATGGTCGGCGCTGGCGTCGATATCGAGCGCGGTTTGCTGGTCAACCCGAGATTGCAGACCACTAACAGCAATATCTGGGCGGGGGGCGACGTTTGCCAGATCTGGTCGCCGGAGGAAAACCGCTACCGTTTCTACTATGGATGGAAGCATGTCAAGGAAATGGGAAGGGTTGCAGCCTTCAACATGACTGGCGGCGACGAGGCGGTCAGGACGTATCAGGAAGACGAGCTATTTCTGAACGATAAAGGTGAAATCGATTCGCCTTTATGGGAATTCGATTAGGAACGAACCATGACGGTCGCGCGCCAAACCGCAACCGATATCCAAATCGCTATTTGCGGCGCTGCTGGTGACGGCACCATCGCTGCCGGCGATATCCTGAAGCGGGCGATGGCGAAAGCCGGCTACAAGGTCATCGCATTTGATATCTATCCACCTGAAATCCGCGGTTTTGGCAAATGTATCGCGCGCGTCAGGTTTACCTCCGAGCAGGTCTACTCGTTGAAACCACAATCCGATGTGCTGATTTCACTCAATGATTCCCACGCTATTTCCCATGTCGGCGAGGTCGGTGAT